>JBBQNT010000357.1:0-3566 GCA_038330215.1 Gemmatimonadales bacterium | reverse complement strand
TCTCGCAGGCGGCGCGCCGCTCACGAGCAGACGCGCCACCTATCGTCAGCGGTTACTCCATGCGCTTCAGCTCCTGGTAGTCGCCGCTGGTGCGCAACGTCACGGTGACGACCTCGCGCGTCCGGTTGCGCCAGAACCATCCATGCGACCCGTCAAACGCCGCCGCGAGTACACCCGAGTCGGCGGCGACGCCCGACCCCTTGGCGTAGCCGTAGTACGAGATGGCCGGGGCCGCAGTCCGGTCGGCGTGGGTGTCGTAGTTCACCACGCCGCGGTCGGTGGACCACGCGTAGTTCACGCGCGCGCCCTTGCGCATCACGAGCTTGATTTCCTTTCCCTCGTTCGGGCTCAGCGTGACGCGCGTGATGTGGAAGTTTGAGTCGACGGCCGCAACCGGCGCTCCCGTTGGCTCGGCTGTTGGCTCGGCTGTTGGCGCGGCTGTTGGCGCGGCTGTTGGCGCGGCTGTTGGCTCGGCTGCCACGATGGCCGCGTCGGCCGCGGCCTCCTGCGCGAGCTGCTGCTTGATCTTGCCCATCTCGGTCAGGCCCAGCACGTTGCCGATGCCGGTAGGATCGACGCCGTATTCCGCCGGAAGCACCGCCACCACGAGCAGTACGCCCGCTGTGGCCATGGCGATCACGGTCGAACGCAGGAGACGCTGCGACGAAGGAAGCGCGCTCGACGCTTCCGCAGTTGGTTCGGTCATGTGTGTGCTCCTAGGAGAGGTCGACAAGGAAGTAGCCAGCCAGCTGATAGCCCATCAGCAGAAAGCCGGCAGTCATGAGTACGACGTTGGCCGAGTACGCCTGGCGCAGAAAGGCGGTGCTGCGGCGCCAGTAGCTCATCGCGATCAGGATCGCGCTGAGCGCGAGCAACTGTCCGACTTCGACTCCGACGTTGAATGCTACGAGGTTGGCGATCAGACCGTCGGCCGACATCTCGAAGTCGAGAATCTTCGTGGCGAGTCCAAACCCGTGCGCGAAACCAAACAGCAGCGTCGCCGCCTTCGTGCTGGGCTGCACACCGAACCACCGCCGGAACGCGCCGAGATTGTCCATTGCCTTGTAGACGACGGAAAGCCCGATGATCGCGTCGACCAGATACGCGCTGACACCCACGCCGGTAAGCACACCGAACAACAGCGTCGTCGAATGTCCAACGGCGAACAGCGTGACATACACGCCAATGTCCTTCAGGCGATACAGAAAGAAGATGACGCCGAACAGGAACAGCAGGTGGTCGTAGCCTGTGACCATGTGCTTCGCGCCGAGGTATGCAAACGGCATCAGGTGCACCCCGGCGATCTGCTGAATGAATCCCTTGTCGCCGGCCGCGACGCCGTGAGCCCACGCATCGGCGGGGAGACCGACGAGCGCCAGCACGCCGAGCAGCAGCAACAGAGACAGCACGCGTGTTTCACGCATCAGGCACCTGCCGGGGATGGAGTGATGCCGGCCGCGAGGGTCGGCGGATTGAAAGTCAGCACATCGGACTCCGCGGCCTCGCTGGCCACGACGCGATCTCCGTACAGCCAATAGAGCGCGGGCAGTACGAGCATGTTGAGTGCCGTGGCCGAGAGCAGGCCGCCAAGGATCACGATGGCCATGGGGGTCTGCAGTTCGTTGCCCGGTTCACCGCCACCGACGGCCAGCGGAATGAGCGCGAGCCCCGCGGTCAACGCCGTCATGAGGATTGGCGAGAGTCGCTCGAGCGAACCGCGCGTCACCGCTTCCCGGAACGGCACGCCTTCCGCTAGCAACTGCCGATAATGCGCCACCAGAAGGATGCCGTTGCGGGTCGCGATACCGAAGAGCGTGACGAAGCCGACGAGCGACGCGATGCTCACGACACGGCCCGTAACCAGCACCGCGATGACCCCACCGATCAGCGCCAGCGGGAGGTTCGCCATCACCAGCAGTGCGGTCCGCGCCGAACGAAACTCTCCATACAACAACAGGAAGATCGCGGCGATCGACAGCACCGATAGCGCGCCCAGTGTTCGTGTCGCTTCGGCCTGCGCCTCGAACTGTCCGCCGTACTCCACGAAGTAGCCCGGAGGCAACTGCACGCGTTCCGTCACGGCGCGCTCGATATCCTCGACCGTGCTGCCAAGGTCACGCCCGGCAACATTCGCCTGCACCACAATTTTCCGCTGTACGTTCTCGCGCGAAATCGTGTTGGGTCCGCGGTCGACGGTAATCTCCGCGAGCTGCGACAACGGCACCCGCTGCCCGGTCGGCGTGTCAAACGGCACACTCGAGATGGCCTCGGCGTTCCCGCGCAGTGCTATGGGAAGGCGCACCACGAGATCCACACTCCGACCCTGCTCCAGCACCTGCGACACCGCCTCGCCGTTGAGCGCCACATCTATGCCCTCGGCGAGCTGTCCTACCGTCATGCCGTAGCGCGCCAGCGCCGTGCGATCCGCACGGATGCGAAGTTGCGGCACGTCGGTCTGCTGCTCGAGCTGCAGATCCGCCACACCCGGCACGGTCTGCATCACGTCGCGAACCTGTGCACCCACGTCACGCAGCTTGTACAGGTCCGGCCCGAATATCTTGACCGCGATGTTCGCACGCGTGCCGGAGAGCATGTGATCGATGCGATGTCCGATGGGCTGCCCGATGGTCACGTTGGTGCCAGGGATCGCCGCAAACTCGCCCCGCAACGCCTCGAACAGGCTGTCCTTCTCAACGTCGTCGTTGAGCGTGACGTCGATCTCGGCGGCGTTGACACCTTGCGCATGTTCGTCCAGTTCCGCGCGCCCCTGCCGTCGATCCGTGTTCACGACGGCCGGGTTTGCGCGCAGGATTTCTTCGACGCGGAGGCCAATCGCGTTGGACTCTTCGAGCGACGTGCCCGGCACAGTCACCACCGACACCGTGAGCGCGCCTTCGTTGAACTCCGGGAGGAAAGCAGAACCGAGCATGGGCAACGCACCGACCGTGACAGCGAGTGCCAGCACGGCAGCCGCGAGCACGCGTTTCGGATGCGCGAGCACCGGCTCGAGCATGCGCGCGTAGCGCACCTTGAGCCACTGCACAAGACGACTTTCCTCCTCCGTCTGCACGGCCTTCGAGGTCGGCAGCAGATAGGCGCAGAGCACCGGCGTCACCGTCACGGCCACAAAGAGCGACGCGAGAATCGCGACGACGTAGGCAAAGCCGAGCGGACGCAAAAGCCGCCCTTCGACCCCGCCTAGAAAGAACAGCGGGATAAAGACCACGATGATGATCAGCGTCGCGTTCACGATGCTCGCACGAATCTCTTTCGAGGCGTCATACACGACTCGCAGCGCCGCCCGCTGCTCGCCCGGCGGCCGGTGATGATTCTCCTTGAGACGCCGGAACACATTCTCCACGTCGATGATGGCGTCGTCCACGAGGGCACCGATGGCGATGGCCATGCCGCCGAGCGTCATCGTATTGATGGTGATGCCGAGCAGCTTCATGGCGAAGATGGCGACGACCAGCGACAACGGGATGGCGACAATGGAGATCGCTGTGGCGCGCAGGTTCCAGAGAAACAGGAACAGCACGATGACCACCAGCACCGCGCCGTCGCGC
>JBBQNT010000356.1:0-3593 GCA_038330215.1 Gemmatimonadales bacterium | reverse complement strand
CCGATGAAGCGCAGCACGTCACCCGTCCACGCCACGCGCCGCCCGATCGGATCGACATCGGCGAAGAGACGATCGGCCAACGTCTTGTTGAGGATGACCACCTGCTGCGACGAGTCGCGATCCCCGTCCGTAAAATCGCGCCCCTTGAGCAGCGGGATGCCGGCCGCGCGAAAATAGCCCGCGTCGGCGGTGCGATACTCCGACGTGGGTGTGACGCCGTCTACGAGTGCGCGCGATTCCGCCTTGATCTCGAGCTGGGATCCGCTGGTTCGCAGCGGCACCGTGGACCCGACGCCGACCACTTCGACTCCCGGCAGCGTCGACAGCTCGCGTTGCATTTCACTGAATCGTTGACCCGCCATGGCCGCGTCCGGCGACGTGAAATCGACCGGCACTTCCATGGTGAGCACGTTTTGCGGATTGAGCCCGGGATCCACGGCGGCGAGCGTCTGCATGGAGCGCACCAGCAAACCGGCACCCGACAGCAGCACCACCGACATCGCGACCTGCGTGATCACAAGCGCCTGCTGCAAGCGTTTCCGCCGACCACTGCCACTGGTCTTGGTACTGCCCGCAGCCAGCCCCGCGCCAAGCGTGTGTTCCTTCCCCACACTCGGCGCGAACGACAGCAGCAGCGCAATGATCACGGCCAGCAACGCCGTGAACGCCAGCACCATCCAGTCCACCTGAATTTCGTTGGCGCGCGGCGAGAAGCGCGCGACGAAACGTGAAAGTGACCCGACGCCGGCCAGCGCGACAATCACTCCGAGCAACGCGCCGCCTCCTGCCAGTACGAGATTCTCCAACACCAGCAACTTGCGCAGGCGTGAGGTGCCAGCGCCGAGTGCCGCGCGCACCGTCATCTCGTGTTCGCGGCGCACACCGCGCATGAGCGTGAGGTTGGCCACGTTCGCGCTGGCGATCACCAACACCAGCGCGGCCACACCCATCAGCATCCACAACATCATGCGCGCATCGCGTCCCAGCACTTCCTTGTACGGCGTCACCTCCACGGTGTATCCCGCCGCTTTCTCGTATGACTCCGCGTTCTGTTCGTGCACGTTCTTCGTGATCAGGGCGACCTCCGCCCGCGCCTGCTCCACCGTTGTGCCGGGCGCGAGACGTGCGATCATTTCCGTCATGCGATGCGTGCGCCCTTGCACCATCATCGCGCTCACGTGGTGCTCGCTGATGGACATGTTCATGAGCGCATCAATGCGGCCGGGGAAGAACGGTGCGGGCTCGAGCACGCCGATCACTTCCACCGGACGTTGCCCGATGCGCATGGTGCGTCCCACGATGCCCGGATCACCGGAGAAGTGCGACAACCAGTACGCATGACTCAGCAGAATGACCGGCGCGGCGCCGGCGCCGTCGTCTGAATCAGCGAAGGCACGCCCCATGATCGGCGTCAGTCCCATCACGCTCAGGTAGTTGCCGGTGACGAGCCCGACATCGATCTGCGAGGCGTCTTTCTCTTCCACCAGCGACAGCGTGAGCGGCGAATACTCCGCGATCTGCTGCAGGGTGCGCGACTGCTCGCGGAAGTCGTTGATCTCCGGTACCGAGAACGCGATGTTGGTCTGTCCCTGATTCGCCGTGTGATGGCGCAGGTACATGAGCCGGTCACCATCGGTGTTGGGCAGCGGCCGCAGGAACACGCCGCGCACGGCCGAGAAGATGGCGGTATTGGCGCCGATGCCGAGCCCGAGCGTGAGGACGACGGCGATCGCGAAGCCTTTGGCGCGCGACAGCGAGCGGAGGACGTAGCGCAGGTCGAGCGACATCGGGGCGCTCCGGGGAGGAAGCGTGCGGCGGGGTGCACAACAGTGGACGCGCGAGATGACGTCGGCAATCTCCCTTCGTCGAACGGAGGCGGCGAGTTTCTACAGGGCTACCGTCTGAACATCGGTGCGGGGGAAATCGTCGCCCACGAACAGCAGCTCGTCATCTGTTGCAACAGCGAGCGCATAGCTGAAGCAATCGCCGTAGTTGAGCGAGGCAGCGTGTCGCGGGCGTCCGTATCGCACGGCCGCCTCCTGCGCGATCTGGCACTGTGCGAGATTTACGGGAACGAGCTCGATGTCGAGCTGGCGCAGCAGCGCGTCGAGATCGCTGCGGCCGCCTTCGCCAAAGCGACCGACGAGCAAGAGACACGCCTCGACCGCAGACGCGACTGACATGCGTCTGACAGGCGCGTTGTGCAACTTCTGCACCAGACGCTCGGAGCCTTCTTCACCGAGCGCGATCGCAATGAGCGCTGACGTGTCGACGATCATGCGCGGCGGCGACGCCGAGCCGAGGTCATTGAGGCACCCCATCGGTTCCGAATCCGAGTAGCTCATCGGCCGATCGAGCGTCGAGTACGGGGCGTTCGCGCAATCGCTTCTGGATGCGGTGAACCCCGCGGGCGTACGCGTCCAGCTCACGGCCGGCGCTCAGCCGCGCCAGCCGCTCTTCAAGCGCCCGGGTGATGGCCAGCGTGATGGATTCCCCCGTGGCGTTCGCGACGGCGCGGGCCAGCTGCTCGGCCTCCGGATTCTTGATGCTCAGTGCCATAGGAAGCTCCAGCGTTGATTCTACAACACGACAGATATAAATATATACCTATATGCCCTAATGGTATACATTCATGAGTTGCTGGGGCCTCGAACGCGAACCGGTGAGGCCTCAGACCCATTCTCGGGCCGCACGCCGCCATGTTGTAGTCATGCGCCAAGACCTGCGACCAGTGCTGGCCGCTACAAAACGGGCCGTGTCAGCATTCGCCCTTCTCCTTCCCTTGCTCGCCGCACCGCTGTCGGCCCAGCAGGTGCCCGACCTGGACTTCGAGCCGCGCGTGGCAGCTCCTGCGTATGCACGTGCCACCGGACCGGTGGTCGGCATCGATGAGGGCCACCACAACTTTCACACGCTCGCCGGGGGCTTTGCTCCGCTGGCCAAGCTGCTCGAGGCCGATGGTTACCGACTGCGCGCGGTTGAGCGCATCACGCGTGCCTCGCTGAAGCCGCTCAAGGTCCTGATCATCGCCAACTCGCTGCACCGCTCCAATGTGAGCAGCTGGACGTTGCCTACACCGTCAGCGTTCAGCGACGAAGAAGTGGCGCTGATCGAGCAGTGGGTCGCCAGCGGCGGCAGCCTATGGCTGATTGCCGATCACATGCCGTTTGCCGGCGCCGCGTCCACACTGGCCTCGGCGTTCGGTTTCACGTTCAGCAACGGCTTCGCGATGAGCCGCCAGCAAGGCTGGCCACCGGATGTGTACCGCAAGGCCGAGGGCACACTCAACGACAATGCGCTCACGCAGGACATCGACTCACTGGCAGCCTTTACCGGATCCGCCCTGCAAGCACCGGTCGGTGCGACAGCGCTCGGACGCTTCCCGGCAACGCACCAACTCAACATGCCGCACACCGCGTGGCAGTTCGAGCAGCAGAACGAGGTCCTTCCGCTGGACGGCCTGACATTCGGAGCGGTCGCTACCCACGGCGCGGGCAGGGTGGGCATCTTCGCCGAAGCGGCAATGTTTACGGCGCAGCTGGTCCGGGGTACCACGAAGGTGGGCTTTACGTCGCCAGCCGCACCGCACAACC
>JBBQNT010000355.1:0-3609 GCA_038330215.1 Gemmatimonadales bacterium | reverse complement strand
CACTCGCGACTGAGCCTCCGGGCCACGTCACCGCACTGATCGCACAGTCCGACAGCGAGAGCGGGGGAATCGGGGCGTCCTGCCGGAGGGTGGTGAGTTGCAGCATGAGACGCACGTGCAGCTGCTGGCCGGCGAGCCGCGCGGTTACGTCCCGATGCGTCACGAACTCCGTGGCTTCGAGCGCCTTGTCGATCGTTTTCCAGCGGCGCAGCAGCCGGGCCGCCACGCTCGGGCCAATGCCCTTCACGCCGGGAATGTCGTCGCCCACCTCGCCGGCCAGCGCCTTGAACGACGGCAATAGTAGAGGCGACACGCCGAACTTCGCCTCCACCTCCTGTGCGCTCCACGGCTTGATGCGCATGCCATCCGGGCCTTTGCCGACACCCACATAGTGGGCCACCGACACGCCGTCGGCCACGAACTGCAGCAGGTCGGAGTCGTTCGACAGCAGCGTCACGCGCGCCGCTGCGCGGAACCGGGCCATCAGCGACGCCACACAGTCGTCTCCCTCGAACTCGGCCACACTGACGCTCGCCAAACCGGTGGCCTCGACGCCGATGCGAATCGGCGCCACCCGCTCGCGCATGCCGCCGGTACGGCTGTGCTTGTAGCGCGGGAACAGTGCATGGCGGAACGTGGGGCCATCGTGGTCCCACGCCGCGATCACGTGCGTCGCGCCGATGTCCATGGCGGCGCCCCGGGCCATCTGGCACCAGAGCCGCACCCCGTTGGAGACGTCACCGTTGGCGACATGGGCGGCGCGGCCGGCCAACGACTGTGCGTCGATCACCAGCAGGTGGGGTGCGTTCATGCCTGCAACCTAGCGCTGAACCGCGGCCGTGCCCTCCGTACCGATTATCCGGAGTACGTGCTGAATACCGGAAGCACTTGACATGTATGATGATAGTAATACTATTGCAGGACGCCAGCAGTGCACTCCTTACCTCCAGTCGCTAACGCATGCCTGAGCTCTTCAGGAACTTCAAGCACGACCTGCCCGCGAGCATCGTCGTGTTCTTCGTGGCCGTTCCGCTCTGCCTCGGCATCGCGCTTGCCTCCGGGGCACCGCTCTTCTCCGGCATCATCGCCGGCATTGTCGGTGGCATCGTGGTCGGTGGCGCGAGTGGATCGCCGCTGGGCGTGAGCGGACCCGCAGCCGGGCTTGCCGTCATCGTGCTCGGCGCCATCGCGACGCTCGGGGGCTCGTTCGAGGCCTTTCTGGTCGCGGTGGTGCTGGCGGGACTGCTGCAGATCGCCATGGGCTACGCGGGACTTGGAGTCATTGCCTACTACTTCCCGTCGTCGGTGATCAAAGGCATGCTCTCCGGTATCGGCCTGCTGATCATCATCAAGCAGATCCCGCATGCGCTCGGCTACCTGGGTAGCTCGCAGGAGGAGTTGGTGACGCGCGGCGGGGATGCGGCCTTCGGTCCGCTGGCCGGGCTGCTGGACGCCGTAACGCCAGGAGCCCTGCTGGTCAGCGGCATTGCCCTGACGCTGCTGATCACGTGGGAGAACTGGCTCGCGCCGCGATCCAGGTTCTTTCGGGCCGTGCCGGGTCCGCTCGCAGCCGTCGCCGTCGGCATCGGCTTGGGCACACTCATGGCGTCGGGCGCACTGCCCTGGACGCTTGGTGCGCATCAGCTCGTGGCGATTCCCGTTGCCGGCAGCGTGTCCGACTTTCTGGCCCAGTTCTCACGCCCCGATTTCAGCGTGCTCGCGAACGGCGAGGTGTACATCGTGGCTTTGGTGCTCGCGCTGATCGCCAGCATTGAGACGCTGCTGTGCGTGGAGGCGACCGACCGGATGGATCCACAGAAGCGCATCACGCCCACCAACCGCGAGCTCAAGGCCCAGGGACTTGGCAACATCGTCTCCGGGTTGATCGGCGGCCTGCCGGTCACGCAGGTGATCGTGCGCAGCTCGGCCAACATCTCGTTCGGTGCACGCACCAAGCTCTCGGCCATCATGCACGGCGTGCTGATCCTGCTGTGCGTGATCGCGATTCCCGGTGTGCTCAACATGATTCCGCTGGCGACGTTGGCGGCCATCCTGCTCATGGTGGGCTACAAGCTCGCCAAGCCGGCGTTGTTCATGCAGATGTACCGCCACGGCTGGGAGCAGTTTGCGCCCTTTGTCGCCACGGTCGTCGGCATCCTGGCATTCGATCTGCTGCGCGGCATTGCCATCGGGCTGGCGGTGGGCGTGGCCGTCGTGCTGCACCACAACCTGCGCAATCCGTTCTCGGTGGTCACGCGCCGCACCGAGGCGCTGGAGTATCGCATTCAGCTCGCCGAGGAGGTGTCCTTCCTCAACAAGGGCAGCATTCTGCAACAGCTCCAGCAGATCCCCGAAGAGTCACACGTTGTGATCGACGGGTCGCGATCGAAAGTCATCGATTTCGACGTGCTCGAGATTTTGCGCGACTTCCGCAATACCGCACCGGCGAGGCGCATTGCTGTAGACCTGCAGGGCATCTCGCTCGATGCGCCGTTCCAGACCATCGCCACCACTGCAACCCTCAACTCTACCAACTCATGAAAACGCTCACCCGCGACACGCGCGACGCGCTCACCCCTGACCAGGTCCTTGACGTGTTGCGCCGAGGCAATGAACGCTTCGTGAACAACCTCAAGTCCAATCGCAACCTGCTGCAGCAGGTCAACGAGACGAGCGACGGGCAGCACCCGATGGCGATCGTGCTCAGCTGCATCGACTCGCGCACGTCCGCTGAACTCATCTTCGACCAGGGCCTCGGCGACATCTTCAGCTGTCGTGTGGCCGGCAACGTGCTCAACGAGGACATCCTCGGCAGCATGGAGTTTGCCTGTCGCGTGGCCGGGTCCAAGGCCGTCATCGTGCTCGGGCACTCGCGCTGCGGTGCCATCAAGGGTGCGTGTGACAGCGTGCAGATGGGTAACCTGACGGCGCTGCTCGAGAAGATCCGTCCAGCGGTCGACATGGAAGCGGAAACCTCGGAGAATCGCACGTCGGCCAACGCGGAGTTCGTGGAGCGGGTGGCCCTGCTCAACGTGCAGTTGGTGCAGCGGCAGATTGTCGAGCGCAGCGAGGTGCTGGCGGGCATGCTCGAGAGCGGCGAGCTGGCGCTCGTGGGCGGCATGTACGATGTGGAAACCGGTGCGGTAGACTTCCATGGAGCGTTCGCGCCCGCGAGCGCTGCCTGAAGTTGTCCCCGTCGGCGCCTTTCATGACCTCTCTCGGCACCGGCGTGCGTGTGACGCTGCACGTCGATCAAAAGCTGTTCATCAAGGACCCCAACTCCTCGGAGACCGGTCGTCGCATCCTCGAGCACAGCATCCTGCTGCTCGACGAGATCGGCTTCGAGGCGTTCACCTTTCGCAAGCTGGCCCAGCGCATCGGCAGCACCGAGCCCACGATCTACCGGTACTTCCGCAGCAAGCAGCGGTTGCTGCTGTACCTCACCTCGTGGTACTGGAGCTGGATGGAGTACCGGCTGCTGATCGCGACCAGCAACGTGGTGTCGGCCGAGATGCGCTTGCGGCTGGCACTGCGTGAACTGACGCAACCCATCGTGGCGGACGACGCCACGCCGCACATCGATGAGGGTGCGCTGTATCGCGTGGTCGT
>JBBQNT010000354.1:0-3617 GCA_038330215.1 Gemmatimonadales bacterium | reverse complement strand
GAGTCGACGTCGAGCTTCGCCACCTTGACCTTGCCGTCATAGTCGGCCGCCAGCTGCTCCACGATCGGGGCGATCATGCGGCACGGCGCGCACCATGTGGCCCAGAAGTCGACCATCGCGAGGCCATCGTGCCCCTCGATTTCCGTGGCAAAGTCCTGATCGGTTACTGCTTGTGCATTGGCCATCGTGTGCTCCGTTGAATGTGTTGCGCCGCCCGGAGACGGCTGCTCACAGCTGAAGTCGGGATTACAATTCGATCGACTCACTCATGACCACTTTGCCATGACCGAACCGACCGTACGCGGCACGCGCATCGCCCACATCGGCATCGCCGTGCGAGCCCTCAATGAACTCGTGCCGTTTTACCGCGATATCCTCGGACTGCCCGAAGTCCCGCTCGACGACGCCGATGGCGCACAAATCGCGGGACTCGCTGCCGGCGAGTCGTTGGTGGAACTGCTGGAAGCCCAGTCCGACGACTCACCCATTGGCAGGTTCGTCGCCAAACGCGGTCCGGGAATCCATCATGTATGCTTTGCCGTGGACGATCTCGACGCGACCCTCGAGAAATGCCGTACCGCGGGTGTGCGACTCATCGACGAGACACCGCGGCTGGGGGCCGAAGGAAAGCGCATTGCGTTCCTTCATCCGTCCGCCACCGGTGGCGTGCTCATTGAATTGTCTGAATACTAGCCACGGATACACCCAGAGCCAGCGCTCCGGTGTCCACGATACCTATCCAGCCAGCGCTCAAGTCGTTCCCGGCGCCGCCCCTGGCGCGCTCGCAGCTCAGGTGCAGAACTCGCGCAGAGGCTCCATATCCACAATTTCCACGAACCACCGGTTCTCGGGGCCCAGAATGGTCGTGAACGAGGTGATCGCCTCAGCCGTCTTGGAGCGCAGCCGCACGCGGAAGTCCTGCTTGCCGCCGGCCACCAGTCGTGGACGGTCCTCGGCGAAGCCCCAGGCCTCGTGATCGAGCTTGCACTGAATGATGATCAGGCGCTTCTCGAGTTGCTCCCGGTCCATCTGCTCGCGGGCCGGTCCGCGGGACGTGCCCCAGACGGCCGACATGGTCTGCAGATCCTGCGCCTTGACCGCGCGCATGAAAATCTCGACAGATTGCTGCGCCGTCGCGGCACCCGCGGTCGCACCGGTGAGCGGAGCCGGCGCGTTCGACGGACGGCTCGCTGCGGCGCCGCTTCCACCGGACCCACCTCCGCTGGCGCAGCCGCTCGCCAGTATCGCCGATATCACCAGACCAATCGCTAGACCACGCTTGCGCACAAGTTCCTCCGTTGCTGCATTACCTGCATGAATGACGTACCGGTTGTCGCCCAATCGAAGGGCGAAACCGCCATGGAACCCGGAACTCCACTACCCCGTCAAGATGACACCGCGCCTTCGCCTCTTCGTGAACATCGATCACGTCGCCACCCTCCGGCAAGCGCGGCGCGGCCTCGAACCTGATCCCGTCGAAGCCGCGCTGCTCTGCGAACGCGCCGGTGCCGACGGCATCACCGCCCACCTGCGCGAAGATCGCCGACACATTCAGGACGTCGACATCACCCGACTCGCCGGCACCATCACCTCCCTGCTCAATCTCGAATGCGCCGCGCTCGACGAAATGCTGTCGCTCGCGGAGCGGATTCGGCCACAGGAGGTGACTTTGGTACCCGAACGACGTCTGGAAGTAACGACAGAAGGAGGACTGGATGTCGTGCGGAACGTCACAGAGCTGGCCAACGCAGTCACGCGCCTGAAACGCGCCGGGGTGCGTAGCAGTCTGTTCATTGACCCTGTACCGTCACAGATTCAAGCCGCGCGGGACATCGACGCCGATGCCATCGAACTGCACACCGGCACGTACGCGCACCATCCGGACGATCCATCCTCACTGGCGGCCTTGGCCGACGGCACCGCACTCGGCCGATCCTTGGGCCTTTCCGTTCACGCTGGACACGGGCTCACGGCGCGGAACGTCGGCCCCGTTGCTTCCATCGAGGGCATCGAAGAGTTGAATATCGGACACTCCATCATCAGTCGTGCGGTCTTCGTCGGTCTCGCCGAGGCGGTACGAGAGGTACGCGAGGCCATGACTTCCGCCCGAACCGCCCACACATGAACACGCCGCCCGCCCTGTTGAGCTTCTTCCGTCAGGAAGCCGGTGAGTACCTCGACCGGCTGGATCAACTGCTGCGCGGTGACGACACCGTCGTCCCCGACGGCGCTGAGTTCCTCTCACAGGCCAGAGCGCTTCGTGGGTCGGCCACGATGACGCGACTTTCGGGGTTGCCGGAGCTGGCCGCAACGCTCGAGCGAGTCGCGGCCGGTGTTCGTGGCGGCGAACTTCGATGGGATCAGCGCCTGCAGTTCGCCGTGCGCGGCGCCCTCGTAGAGTTGCGCGCGCTCATCGACAAGGCGGAACATTGGACCGACAGCGAGCAGCGACTGGCCCGCACCCACTCAGTCGCGCTGGCGGCGGTGGCGGCAGGATACCTCGCGACCGCGACCGCGACCGCGTCGCCCGCCAGCGCGGTCATTCCCATCGCCCGCCTCTTTCCCGACGATGGCGTCCCGGGCCTGGTGGAGCGGAATCAGGAGCCGCCCATCACGCTGGCCGCCCGGTTTCGCGGCGATATGGCGGCCGCGGCCGACGGAGTTGCTCGCGAAGCGCTCAACTTGCTCGGCGGCGAGCGAGGCGCCCAGCAGCTCTCGTTGACCGACGCCGTCCGACGCACGCTGCTCGGCCTGAGCGACGTGTCGGAGAGCTACGGCGCCACGTCCATCGCGAATCTCGCGCTGCGCATGGCGCGTTCCGCCCTCGAGCGTCCAGCGGAGCGTGCAGCCGTACAGGCGTTTGCGCAGCTGCTCATGGACCGCGAGCTCGGGGAGGCTGAGCTGGCGGCCCGGGTGCGCGAGCATGCCACGACGTGGCCCGGAACGGACATGCCCCCCGGCGACACGCCGCAGTCGCTGCCGCCGGTCGCGCGTGACAAGCCGGGCAACGCCACAGACGCGGAGCGTCCCGAGGCGCCGACGATTGTAGTACCCATCGAGTCGCTGCTCTATCACGGCGACAGCGCGCTCGCGCGAGCGCGTACCGTACGCGACGAACTGCGTGCCGCATGGCAGCGCGCGGGCGGCACCGCCATGGATCCGACGACGTCCGCGCTGCTCGACGAACTGAGCGACTTGCTGGATCTGGCCACCGCCAGCTGACCGCGCACAGCGTGTCGTGTGATCGGCGGCGTGACCTTCGGCCTCGGGTGGGGGTTGTTGCGCGAACAGGCGTGAGTGAGCCGATGCTGCGCTGCACGCCGGGTTCCGGTTCGTCACTGTCACGACTCACCACACACTAGTTTCCCGCTGTGCAACTGAACTGGAAAACCGCGCTGGGCTTCGGTCTGAGCGCCGCGCTGCTGTGGTTCGTCTTGCGCGCCGTTCCGCTGGGGAACGTCGTAGATGTGCTGCGCGCGTCAAACCCGTGGCTCTTCGCACTCTGCGCCGTTGTCGCCACGCTGATATTTCCCCTGCGCGCAATTCGCTGGCAGGCAATCCTCGAGCCCGTCGCCGGCCGCATTCCGTTTGGACCCGCGTGGCGAAGCACGGCCATC
>JBBQNT010000353.1:0-3627 GCA_038330215.1 Gemmatimonadales bacterium | reverse complement strand
GAAGAACAGCTCGGGCAGCCCAGCGCCCGGCAGACGCACGACCGCGTTGTCCGCCAGCGGTGTGGTGCTGCGAATGGTCGCCGACACCCACGCACGTCTCCGCCACACCGCGTCGGCCGTTGCTCGCAGCAGGATCGCGTTCACGCCATCTCCGAGCGCCAGCGCAAACGGCTGGTTCGGTTGCGCGCTGCTCGCGGTACCGAATCGCCAACCACCGGACGCCATCACACGAAAGCCCGATGCGCCGTTGGACAATCGGGCAATTTGGTCCCCCCCCCAGCTGTCGAACAGCAGCATGCGCGCCTCGAGGTCGACATCGCCCATGCCGGCGCGGAATGCCCGGTCGAGCGTGTCGGCATTCACGCCGAATGCGGAGTCCTGCACGAGTTCCTGCAACCCGTTCGATCCGTACACCAGCGACGGTCCCACCGGCACGCCGGTGGGAATGCTCGTGGTGAAGTAGCGCGAGAACTCCGTGCGCAGCTCACCAAGGGAAGCGCGGATTGCCGCATGCGCGTCGCTTGCCGGGACGGGCACAACGGGTGCACCCGGGTAGGTGCCGTCACCGTAGACTTCGCGCCATGCGGACCGAAACGCCTCGGTGCGCTGGACGAGCGCGTTGGCGGCCGCCGGATTCGCGAGTATTGCCTCACACGTGGCACCGGTGCCGTTCGTGCCACAGCTTGCGATCGCGTCCATGAGTTGCGTGCGCGCGCTGCCCAGCTGCAGGAACACGGCACCATTGCCCGTCAGCGCGCCGGCGTCCGTGCGCGCCGGATTTGCGCCGACGTTTGCGTCCACGCCGTTGCGATTGAGTACGAGGCGCGCGTCGTGCACGACCTCCACATATGGCACGCGTATGCCGATACTCACGCGGCGTGTGATGCCGAAGCCGGCCTGCAGTGTGGTGGTGGAGCGGCGAACGCCGCCGGCCGCCTCGAGCGGGCCGAGCGAGAGCGAGAAGTCGGATACGCCGCTCAGCGCTCGAATGCCGCTTTGCGCGGTGCCGAGCGCCGGCAGTTGCGAAATGCCGAGGCTGGGCGACGACATGGCGTCGAGTAGAGGCAACGAGCCCCCGTCGGGCAGTAGTCGGCGATCCCACTGATCCCACTGCGCACCGATCACCAGTCGCAGTCCGCCCTTGGGAACCGGAATTGCGTCTTCGCCCAGCCCCGCAACCGGCTGGGCGTCCATGGGGAGGGGGGCGACGAAAGCGGCGGGCACTGACGCCAACAGTGCAGCGGCGACGAACGCGCGTCGTGCGCGGAGGGAGCACGAACGCGTCGGCGTGGTCGGAAACAGCGGTGAGCGGGACAGAACGGGAGTGGTTGGCGTCGGCGGAAAAAGAGGAGTCAGCACCGACCGCCTGCTGGACGGGCCAATCGGCTAGATTAGCCCGATCGTTTGTGCTCGTCAACGCAACGACTGCGCGTACTCGTTGCGTGATGATAGCCTTGTGCGCCTCTCAGGGTTCCGAAACCGTGACTCCTCGTCCTATTCCGTCGGTGCCGTGGCAGACCACGGGCAATCATTGGCTGTCGCTCCCCTGCATTCATCCGGCCGATGGCGCGGTGTATGCCATCGGCGTGCTGCATCGCGGCGCCCGTGCAGCAGTGGAGTTCGCCGGCGCGCGCGAGTTCGAGCAGGGTAAGGGAGCGCCGCTCTTCCGGCCGGTGATTCGTGTGGACGGCGAGGTGCGCGAACTCGCGGCCGAAGGCATCGCCTGGGAGCGCGCCGTCGGCTGGCTGCCAACCTTCACGTGCACGATCGGTCGCCTGTTGTTGCGGGGAACGGTGTTCGCCCCGTACGGGCGGGATGCAGACATGGCTGGTGCGGTTTACGCGGTCACGGTGGAGAATCGCGGCACCGCCACGCACCGGGTGGAGATCGCGCTCGAGGGTGTGCTCGGCCACCGGCAGCAGCGAGTGCGCACGCCGCGCGATTTCGACGACGCGCACCGGGTCGTGCTGGGCGAGGACGACACCGTGATCCTCGAGGGCGGTGCGGTGCCGGGCATGGTGGCGGTCGCGCTGGGTGCCGACGGTCCGGTCACACGCGAAGTGCCGTCGGGCAGCGAGAGTGCACAGACGTTTGCGCTTCGGCGCACGCTCGAGGTTCCGCCGGGCGAGTCGTCGCCCTGCGCGTTCTATCTCGCCGTCGGTCCCGAGCGAGACGGCGCATGTGCGACCGTGGGCGTGCTCCGCCGCCGCGGGTGGCGCGGACTGCTGTCGGCCACGCGTGAGGCCCTGCAACAGTTGGAGCAGACCACCGGCCACGACGCCATCGACCGGCTCGTCAATCGTAACCTGCTGTTTGCCTACTTCTACGGTGTGGGCCGAGGGCTGGACGATGCGCACTATTATCTTGTGCGCACCCGCGCGCCATGGCACAGCATCGGCGCCACCGTGCGCGACTGGGAAGCGCTCATGTGGACGCTGAGCGCGGTGCAACTCGCCGATACTGCGCTCGCTCGCGAGTTGCTGGTGCGCACCTGCGAACTGCACGGCTATGCGCCGGGGCAGGGCGTGCATTACTTCGACGGCACGCTGTTCGAGCCCGGATTCGTGATCGAGGGCGCGGCGGCGTATCCGATCGCGGTGGATCGCTACATCCGCGCGGCCGACGACGATCAGATCGTGGAAGAACCGGTCGTGGCGGACACGCTCTATGTGGCGAACGACGATCTTGTCGCTCGGCGCGACGAGCGACTGCCGCTCTACAGCACCGAGGTGAGTCCGAGCGGCGCGCCCGTGCGCTTTCCGTTCACCCTGCACGGCAATGCGGTGGTTGCCGCGGCGCTCGATGTACTCCGCCGCACACTCGATGAAGATGCGGCGCGCGATGTCGAAGACCCCGCGGCTGTGCGGGCGGCGATGCAGCGGCACTTCGCGCAGGATCGTGGTGGAAAGGCGCATCTCGCAGCGGCGATCGACCTCGCCGGCGGCAGCGACCAGCTCGACGACCCCGCGGCCTCGGTGCTGTGGCTGCCGATGTACGAAGCACTCGAGCGTGATGATTCGCTCTTTCGCAGGTCTGTGCGAGCGGTCTCGCCGGACGACGGCGGGTTGCTGCGGCAGATCGCCCGCCTGCTCGGCCCGGACGGCAATACGGTGCTGCAGTGGATGCGGCGCGCGCCGCTCGATCAGGGCATCGCCGCGGCGCAGGTGGATGCCGATGGTCGCGCCACGGCCGATGGTGGAGACGCCGCACTCGCGGGACTGCTCGCGTCGACGGTATGGTACGCCGTGCACGCGCTCGGATTGCGGGAGCAATAACCGCTTGTCGCGCGCCGCGCGGCGGGGTTATGTTGGGAGCACGCGGGAATAGCTCAGTTGGTAGAGCACAACCTTGCCAAGGTTGGGGTCGCGGGTTCGAGTCCCGTTTCCCGCTCTTCAGTGTGCCGCGCCAAGGCGGCACGCACCTAATCCGGATCGTTCGAGTGGATGTACAGGAGCGGGTGCATGCCGCTCCTTTCGCGTTTTGTGCAGCCCGGATGGCGAAACCGGTAGACGCGGGGGCCTTAAAAGCCCCTGTCCGCAAGGACATGTGGGTTCGAGTCCCGCTCCGGGCACTCTTCTTACCAGCAGGAGATCAGCGTGCGCACGGTTCGCGATTCCGCCGGCATCA
>JBBQNT010000352.1:0-3628 GCA_038330215.1 Gemmatimonadales bacterium | reverse complement strand
TGATACAGCCAGCCACCGAACAACGCCGCCGCGACGGCGAGCAGCCCAAGCGACGCACTGGCGCCTTGCGCCGTGTTCCAGCCGCGCGCCGCTTCAAGCACGCATACAAGCGCGAGCGACACGCGCAGCACGCGCGGCCATATGTCGCGATACGCGCGGTTGGCGCGGCCGTGCAGTTCGGCTGTCACATATCCCACGATCGTCATGGCCGCGAGATATTCGATGGCGCGCATCAGCAGCGACGTGGATAGCCCCGCTCGCGCTGGCGCCAGAGACCAGGCACCGCGCCAGACGCCATCCACCGCATCGAGCGGCCAGAGCGACGACAACACCAGATAGCACGCGAACAGCGGCAATACCAGGCGCAGCGTGGGCAACTCCACCCGTTGTGCGCCGTGACGCGCGCGAGCACGCGACGCCGAGTAGCTGCGCAGACCGGCCGCTCCCACCGCCAGCACGGTTCCCGCAAGCAGTACGTCCCAGCGAGACCCCGCGCCGGGCAGCGCTGCAATCACGAACCAGACCGCCGCGACTACCAGCACCATTGAGCGCGATACGCGACCCGTATGGTGCAGGTATGCGCCGTGCACTGCGCCCAGCAGCGCGCCGCCGAACGTTGCGACAGGCAACAGCAGCCACACGCGACTGCCACTCGCGCTGTCACTCGCGCTGTCACTCGCGCTGCCAAGCCCAGAGGCCCAGAGCAGAGGTACCAGAAGCATCACCAGTCCGGTGAGCGGCAGTTCGAGCGCAAACGAGGATACGGTAGTCGCCCCCACGTTTACTCGCGGACGCGCGCGGTCGAACACCAAAGCACCGATTGCCGCACCGAGTCCGTTGGTGGCAACATCGTATACCGACGAGAAGCGATCAGTGATGAAGAGTTGGCCCACCTCGATGCCCGCGCTGAGAAGCGCGCCCCACACGCCGGCGAGCCACCATGGTCCCGCATAACGTCCGCTCCACGCCGCCCGACCAAAGAACCCCAGCGGCACGAACATCACCACGTTGAGGACGAGATCGCTCAGGGTCCACATGCTCGTGAAGCCATGCACGATTCGCGACGCAAAATCGAACGGCGCCCACGTCACCAGCAGCGTGATGACCAGCAGATACGCAAACACCGACTGCGCCAGCCGGCGGCCCGATGCGGATCCCGCGCTGACGGATCCCGCGCTGGCGGATGCTGCGCTGGCACCTCGCGCCGCAACGTCGCCTGCGCCTGCTACGTTTGCAACACTGGGCGCGGTTGGCGTTTCGAGCGCGACGGGTAGGGACATCCGGTGGAGTGTCGGCCGCTTGCCGACAGTTCCTGAGCGTCGCGCGGGCTCACCATGTTGAATCGTGCCGTGCTCGGCTCATGTTCGCCGGTCATGTTTCCCGTCATGCCAGCGCCGCGCCATACAGCTGCCTACTCATGCCCGGAGGCCCGAATGCACGCTCACGGTCGCTCGCGTTCACTCGCCGCGCTGCTCGCACTTGCCGCGCTCAGCGCCTGCGGATCCGGAGACCAGCCCGAACCCGAAGCTCCCCTTCCGGAATCCGCGCCCACCGCGCACACCCGCGATCTCGGCGCACTCGCCGGCCCGTCGAGTTGGACCGGGCAGCTTCCCTGCGCCGACTGCGCCGGCATCGAAACGGTGCTCACGCTTTATCCCGACGGCACCTATCGCAGTCAGGGCGCCTATCTGGGCACCGGCGGCGCCGGCGACACGATCAATGCCGACTTCGGACGCTGGACACACGCCGACAACGGTTCGCGTGTGCAGCTGCACGGTGCGGGTTCCGCACCAGGCCGTTACGCGGTGGACAGCGACGGCGCCCTGCGCATGCTCGACGCCCAAGGCCGCGACATGGAGTCGACCGCCAACTACCGACTCACCGCGGCGGCAGATCCGGTGACCATCACCCATCCGTCACGCCTCGTGGGTGCGTTCACGTACATGGCCGATGCCGCGATCTTCGTGGAGTGCGAGAGCGGCCTGCAGTTTCCCGTGCACATGAGCGCCGACTACCGAGCCCTCGAGTCGGCCTATGGCTCCGCACGCGGCAACGGCCAGCCCGTCGTCGTTCGGCTCAAGGGGCATCTCGACGTGCGCAACGTGGGTGAAGGCGACGGCAGGGCCCTCGCGCTCGTAGTCGACTCCATGGACACGATCCAGCCTGACGACGGATGCGCAGCCATGCGCACGCTCGACACAATCGCCGAGGGAGAGTGGCGACTCATCGCGCTCGCCGATGCCGACAGCGCGGGTCGCGTGCCCAGCGCCAACCGTGGTCCCGTCGCCGTGTCCGACTCGAGCCGCGCGAGCTTCTCCTGGAATCGCGGGGAGAATCGCATTGCCGGAAACGGTGGCTGCAACCAATACACGGGGAGAGGCGTCATGCGCGGGACCATGCTCGTAGGCTCACCCGCCGCCGCCACGAAGATGGCGTGCGCCGAGCCGGGCGTGTCAGCGTTGGAGCAGCGGTTCATTGGCCTGCTCGGAGAGGGCGCTGCACTGCGCATTGACAACGATACGCTCGTCTGGAGTCAGGGACCGCGAGACGTGGCGCGCTTCGTGCGCCGGTAAACCAGCCGACATTGCTCGGAGGAGCTGCATTGACGCGGACCACGCGAAACCGTACCGTCGTCCGCATGACCACTCCCTCCTCCCGCCGGGACTTCCTCGGCCACGCCTCCGCGCTCGGATTGGGCGCGGTTGTGCTGCCGCGTCACCTGCTCGCCGGCGCGCCCGCGGGTCTCATGACGCGCGCGCCCAGCGCCACGCTCAACATCGCCTGCATCGGCATTGGCGGCATGGGCATGAGCAACATGTCCAACATGCTCGGCGAAAACATTGTCGCCGTGTGCGATGTGGACTTCGCGTATGTGGAGCGCGCACTCGCCGGTCGCTTACGACCGCGTGACGGAAAGGTCTCGGAACAGGCGATCGCCCTGCAGGCCGCGTACACCAAGGCCGCGAAGTACACCGACTACCGCAAGATGCTCGAGGAGCGCAAAGACATCGACGCGGTCGTCATTGCCACCCCTGATCATCTGCATGCGGTGCAGGCAAGCGCGGCAATGCAGTTGGGCAAGCACGTGTATGTGCAAAAGCCACTCACATATGCCGTGAACGAATCGCGTCATCTGGCGCGTCTCGCGAAGTCCACGGGCGTGACCACGCAGATGGGCAATCAGGGACACTCAATGGAGGGCTCGCGGCGCGTCGTCGAGATCGTGCGCTCCGGTGTGCTCGGCCCGATCAGCGAAGTGCATGTGTGGACTGACCGGCCGGTTGGTTACTGGGCGCAGGGCATTCCGCGTCCCGGCTCGCCCGTGCCGGCAGCGACCGCGCCCGACCCGGATCGTCCGCCGCAGTGGAACGCGCGCACGGTCGACGTGGCCGTGCTGCGCGCAATGGCGACAAATCCGCAGACGCCACCCAAGAGTCTGGACTGGGACCTGTACTGCGGCCCGGCGCCGCTCGTACCGTACCACCCCGCGTATCACCCGTTCGCGTGGCGCGGCTGGGTGAACTTTGGCGTGGGCTCGCTTGGCGACATGGGCGCCCATCTCGTGGATCAGGCGTACTGGGCGCTCGAGCTCACCCAGCCCACGGCCATCGCCGCGTCGTCTTCCCCA
>JBBQNT010000351.1:0-3637 GCA_038330215.1 Gemmatimonadales bacterium | reverse complement strand
CGCGCGCAACGCAGCGATCCGGGGTGCGCCGGGCGACCGTCGCACGCGATTCCTGCAGAAGCCGTTCACGGTGCCGGCGTTCCAGCAGGCGGTGGCGGAACTGCTCTCGCACGCCCCGGCGCGCCGTACACGCTGAGGCGGCTCGCGCGGTTCGCGCGACTCACGGACTGTAGCTCGAGTTGATCCCGACTCGCACCGAGGCGACTCGCTATCAGCGCGGTTGCAGCCTGGACACCAGCCAGTCCGCAAGCGCGCCCAGCGATTCTGCAGTGGCCTGACGGTCGGGCAGCGTGCCGTAACCGCTGGGCACTCCCGACGCATCGCGCTGAAAGAGATGGTTCGTGCGCGCCAGCCGGCGCAGCGTCACGTCATTGTTGCCGCCCGCGCGAAACGCGGCCGCGAGTGTGTCGGCCTGCTCGACCGTGACCTGCAAGTCCTGTTCGCCGTGCAACACCAGAACCGGTACGCGCACGCGCCGCGCTGTGGGAAGCGGATCATACGAGATGAACTCGCGCATCCACGGATTGCTGCGCGCCGTGGAGTCGAGCTGCTGCTGTGCGACGCGAAACATCGAATCGCGCGCCGACGCGAATGCCGACGGAAACATCTGTTTGATGGCGGCGCGCTGCTGAAACGCGATGATGCGTCCACCGGTGAACGCAGGGCCGGCCAGGACGGCGATGCCCGCCAGTCGCGCGTCATCGGCGGCGACGAGCGGCGCGACGAGCCCGCCCTCGCTGTGCCCCACCAGACCAATGCGATCGCCATCGATATCGGCACGTGTGCGCAGCCAGGCAACGGCGGCCTTCACATCTTCGGCGAAATCGCGACTCGTTGCGGTGCCGAACGTCCCGCCGCTTTGTCCAACGCCGCGATCATCGAGGCGCAGCACCGCGATGCCTCGCCGGCCCAACGTGTCGGCGATCTGACGGAACAGGCGATAGCCTTCGATGCCGGGCAGGGCGACATCGCGTTCCTGCGGACCGCTGCCCGAGATCGTGACGACTGCGGGCACCGGGCCGGTCGCCTCACGCGGTCTCGTGAGCGTGCCGGCAAGCGTGTGACCCATCGGTGTGGTGACTTTCACTTGCTCGGCGATGTACGGTGCATCGTCGGGCGCCTCGTATGAGGGCGGCGCCGTGACGGGCGCTGAAACACCGACGGCTGCGTTGCCGCTGACGACGTGGCCGCGGAATCCCTGCTGCGGCACCGCCACCGACTGCAACTGCCCGTCGCGGCGGAACACGTACTCACTGGTGAGGTTGGCGAGCGTGAGCTGGATCGTATCGCCTCTCGTCACGACCGCCGCGGGCAGTACCTGCGCGCCCGCTGCGAGCACGACCCACGCCGTGTCGCGCTGTGCGGCCGAGTGCTGCGCGACCCAGGCGCCGTGTACGAGCGACTGATTCACCAGCCAGACCGCGTTGGCGCGGGCAGGCAGCACCGCTTGCGGTGCGCCGAGCGGTGCGCCGAGCGGCGCGCCGGCAGTCGGCGCCAGGAAGACGTATGCGCTGTCGCCGCGCGTGCGGAGCAGCAGTCGCTGCACCGGCGCGGCCGTGTCGGCCGCGCCGGGTCGCCACGCGTCCACCTGCACGGTGTGCACGCCGGCCGGCTCGCCGAGTCGCTGGGACCACCGAATGCGCGGCTGTCCGCGCATGCGCAGGTCAGCGCGCAACGCGGTGTCGGAGACGCTCACCCGTTCCACACCAATGGTATCGAAGCCCGCGACGTACACCACGGTGTATTCGCGTGCCGCTACCGGTGTCGGCTGCGCGAACAGCAGGCCGGCCCCTATGGCGAGCAGCATCAGCCCACCGAAGACGAGCACGAACGGATTGGTGAGCGGGCGGCGAAACGGTCGGAACATCATGGCGGTCGCTCCTTCAGGAGTCATGGGGGCCATCGGAACTTGCAGTGCCGGGATCGCGCGGTCGGGCGCGTCCCGCGCGTTTGAGTGCATCACGCAACACGAACTCGATCTGCCCGTTGAGGCTGCGCAGATCGTCGTTCGCCCATCGTTGCATCGCGTCGAGCACGTCGCGATCGATGCGCAGCAGGAACGGCTTGCGTTCAGCCACGGCAGCGTGGGAAAGAAGTGAGCGGACGACGGGTCACGTGTGGACGAGTGCGTTGATATCGGTGATGTGGTGCGATGCGAAGTGCGCGAGTGCGTGGTGCTAGTGGTGGATCGTCCCGGTGTTCACCACGGGCACGACCGCACGATCCGAGCAGAGCACCACGAGCAGGTTGCTGACCATGGCGGCCTTTCGCTCCTCGTCGAACTCCACAATGCTTTGTGCCGTCAGTTGTGCGAGCGCCATTTGCACCATGCCCACGGCACCTTCCACGATCGTCTGGCGCGCGGCCACCACGGCGCTGGCCTGCTGCCGCTGCAGCATCGCCGCGGCGATTTCCTGCGCGTACGCCAGGTGACTGATGCGCGCTTCCATCACTTCGACACCAGCCTTGGCCAGACGTTCAGTGAGCGCCTGCAGCAAGCTGGTCGACACGATGTCAGTGTGCGTGGACAGCGAGATGTCCTCGTCACCGTGCGTGTCGTACGGATAGGTGCTCGCCAGTGCGCGCAGCGCCGATTCACTCTGCATGTGCACGTACTCAGCGTAGTCGTTCACCTCGAAGATCGCCTCGGCCGTGTCGGTGACGCGCCACACGACGATCGCCGCGATGTCCACCGGGTTCGAGCGCGCATCGTTCACCTTGAGTTTGCCCGTTTCGAAGTTGTGCACGCGCAGCGACACGGCCTGCTTGTGCATGAACGGGTTGGTGAACCACAGGCCAGGGACCTTGGCGGTGCCCTTGTAGGTGCCGAACAGCGTGAGCACGCGGCCCTCGTTCGGGTTCACGATGAACAACCCCGGCGTGAGCGCGATCGCAAGCAGCATGACCAGGAGTGCGGCAGCGATGCGGACGCCATCGTCGGCACGGGCTGCATGGTAGAACATCCAGGCGCTGGTGAGCGCTGCGGCCAGCAGCAGCAGGGCGACGGGAATGCCGGCAACGGGCTTGGCCTGCGTTTCGCGGAACGTCATGGACCCCTCTCGAGGTGTTGGAATGGTCAGGAATGTGACAGCAAAATGATATCACATCAATATCTACGGCAACAGGGGGGGCGAAGATTCAGCGGGCGGCATAGCTTCCGCGCGTGACCAATGTCGGCCAGACTCGCGCGGGGATTCCCGATGTGGCACCGGAGCGGTGGCGCCTGCTCGGCCTGCTCGCGATCGCCGAGTTGCTGGGCATGGCGCTGTGGTTCGCGGGCAGTGCCTCGGCGCCGCAGCTCTCGACGATGTGGTCGCTCAGCAGCGCCCAGGTGGGGTGGTTGACGAACGCGGTGCAACTCGGATTTGTGGTGGGCACGGCCATGAGCGCGGTGCTCAACCTCGCCGATGTCATTCCGGCACGGCGCCTGTTCGCATCCGCGGCGGTGCTGGGCGCGGTTGCCAACCTGCCGCTGGCCTTCACCGACTCGTTCGGCGTGGCGCTGCTCTCGCGCTTTACCGCTGGCGCCTGTCTGGCCGGTGTCTATCCGCCGGCGATGAAAATGGCCGCGACCTGGTTTCGTGCGCGTCGCGGCCTGGCGGTGGGCACGATCGTCGGGGCGCTGACTGTGGGAAAG
>JBBQNT010000350.1:0-3677 GCA_038330215.1 Gemmatimonadales bacterium | reverse complement strand
ACGCCGGAGGCGACGGTGCGCATTCCGATGGGCCAGCGGTCGTATACAGCGCCGCCCGAGTACGCGCCACGCGACCTGTGGGGCGTGCTGGCCGACGGCACGGTCTGGATCGCCCGCGGAGGTCCGCATCAGGTGGACTATCGCCTGCCCAGCGGCACCTGGACCATGGGCGGACCGCGAGCGTACCCGGCAATTGCCAGCAGCGACGCTGATCGCGGACTGCTGCGGGGACTGCCAGCCGATCCCGGCATTGCCGTGGAGGCGCTGACGTACGCGCCGGTCAAAGGCCCGTTCATCGAAGCCCGCGCCGCGCGCGATGGCGAGGTGTGGACGTGGCGAACGCAAACTGCGCCGAAGACGGAAGAGCGCTACACGGTGTTCCGGCCGGGCGAGGCGGGCACGGTGGATGTGCTGTTGCCGCTGTACCACCGGGTGGTGGGG
The DNA here is from genome assembly GCA_038330215.1 of Gemmatimonadales bacterium. Lineage (GTDB taxonomy): Bacteria > Gemmatimonadota > Gemmatimonadetes > Gemmatimonadales > Gemmatimonadaceae > JAABRT01. The sequence continues at coordinate 3,236 of JBBQNT010000350.1, read as the reverse complement.
CTGGGAGCGCGTTCGGTATACGTCGCGGAGCGGTTGGACGACGGGCGGTGGCGGGTGACTCGACACCCGCGGCCGGGACTGCGGTAGGGTTCGGCACGAGCGAGTCCTTGCGCATGTCGCGGGGATTGTTTAGTCTATCCTAAATCTTCATCTAGGATACTCTCATCCATGTTTTTGTCTCCGCTGATTTCTCGTTCGCGTCCGCAACACTGCGCGTTCCCAGTCATGCTGAGCGTCGTGTGCCTGTGGTCTGCCCTTGCGTCGAGTGCACTCGAGGCGCAGCCTCCAACCACGCGATCGCCCGCTCGCACCACCAACTCCGCCACGGTCGCCGGCGTACTGCGCGACGCTGCGGGTCAGCCCATCGACGGCGCGCGCGTGCAACTCATCGAGCTGCAGCGACATGTCGTGACCGGCGAAGACGGACAGTTCCGCTTCGGCGCGGTGCCACCGGGCACGTATCGCCTCGCCGTCGCACGGATCGGGTTCGCACCAGGGCTGCACACCGTGCGCGTGGGCGGGCCAGCGGAACGCCTGATCATCACAATGGACGAGGGGCGCATGGAGCTGTCGGCGGTGCAGGTGAGCGCCAGCCCAACCGCCACCACACCGCTTTCCGCACCGCAGGCCATGGCCACCCTCGGCGGAGAAGCACTGCGTGAGGCGCAAGGTCGCTCGCTCGGCGAGACGCTCGAACCCGTGGCCGGTGTGCGATCCATCAGCATGACCACGGGCATCGGGAAGCCGGTGATTCGAGGTCTGTCGTCGCAGCGCGTCATCACGCTGGACAATGGCCAGCGCGTCGAGAGTCAGCAGTGGGGCACGGATCACGCGCCCAATCTCGAGACGCGGGATGCCGAACGCATCGAGATCATCAAGGGACCGGCCAGTGTGCTGTATGGCTCCGATGCGCTCGGCGGCGTGGTAAACGTCATCGCGCGCGCGCTGCCCGATGCCACCGGGCGAGCGCCCTTCGTGAGTAGCGGGGTGGCCGCCGTCTACGACGCCAACCTGCGTGGTCCCGAGGCGACACTGTCGCTGGAGGGCGGAGCAGGCGGGCTGGGATGGCGCACGTCGGTGACCGGACGCGTGATGGGTGACATGCGCGCGCCCACGGGCGTGCTCGAGAACACGCAAAACCGCACCACAAACGCGAATCTTGCTGCTGGCTACCGCGGGGAGTGGGGCAGCGTGGCCACGCGTTTGTCGCGCCGGAGTGAGCGCATCGAGATCTTCGACAATCCCGAAACCTCGCCGGGTTATACGGGCTATCAGGACATTGTCAGTAATCGTGCCAAGGTCGAAGTACGGCGGCCCGTGGGCGAAGGGCGGCTCGAGATTGATGTGGCGGCCGAGCACAATGTGCGCGAGGAATACGGCGACGTTGACGCCAGTGAACACGCGCTCGGGCTGACGGCGCTCACCGGAACCGTCACGGCGCACTGGCATCCGGCGCAGCGGCAGATGCTGGGCGGCGAATGGAGCGGCATGCTCGGCGTTGCGGCGATGGGGCAGCAGTTCCAGAAGTCCGGCACCCAAACGCTGATTCCCGACGCCGCGGCGAGCAACATTGCGCTCTACGGCTACGAGCAAGCGACGCTCGGCCGCTTGACACTCAGCGTTGGAGCACGGTGGGATCTGCGCACGCTCTCGGCGGAACGCGACGACGTGCTGTCGTTGGACCCGACACAGCGCACATGGAACACGTGGACCGGCAACGCCGGCGCCACCTACGCGCTGCGCGAGGACATGTCGGTGGTGATGGCGGTGGCGCGCGGCTTCCGGTCGCCGTGGTACAACGAGCTGTTCGCCAATGGCTTTCACGAAGGCACGCGCGCCTACGAACGCGGCAATCCCGAACTTACGCTCGAAACGTCGCTCAATGCGGACCTGGGGATTCGCGTGCGGCAACGCACGTTCACGCTCGATGCCGGCGTCTACTCCAACCGCATCAGCGACTACATCTACCTCAGGCCCTTCGGTACGGGCGCGCGCGCGTTCGATTCGCTGGACGTGGTACAGGGCGACGCCTGGCTGCGCGGCGGCGAGTTGGCGGCCACGTGGCAGCCGGCTCGCTGGCTCACGCTCGATGCCGGCACCGATCTGACCATTGGCGACAACCGGACGGCCGGCATCCCACTCACGTTTGTACCGCCGCCCAGAGCGACGTGGGGCGCGCGCTGGAGCGATACGCGGAGTGCGTTGATGCGACGGGTATTTGGTCGATCGGCTGTTCCGTACCTCAAGTTGAGTGGCGAATCGCACGCGCGACAGGACCGGCTCGATCCCAACGACGTTGCACCGCCTGGCTATACGCTCTGGCATGCGAGCGCTGGCATCGCGCTGGCGACCTCGCGCGGTCCGCTGCACGTGGACCTCGTGATGCGCAACGTGGGGAATGTGCGCTATCGCCCATTCCTCAGTCGCTACAAGGAGTTTGCCGACGCGCCGGGTCGCGCGTTACAGTTGCGGGTGAGCGCCGGACAGTTCTGACACCATTTGCACCGTGAGCGACGCAGACATGGCGAACCCGCGAACACAACTCGTGGCGAAACTTCTTCTGGTCAGCGCGCTCATCCTGGGCGCGCTCGGCGCGTACTTTCTACTTGCGCGGCAGAATACGGCGGTCGGCTCGGTGCTGTTGATTGTGGCCGTGAGTGATGTGGCACTGGCCGTGATCTTCTCGTCGCGCATGCGGTAGTCCGCTTAAGGTCGCCCGCAAACGGGAGGCCGCATGCAGTAACCCGTCGCGCATTCCGGGAGTAGATTCGCGGCATGGATACCACGCCTTCCTCCGTGCTGCGCATCGGCATCGTGACGGTTTCCGATCGGGCGGCAGCCGGTGCCTACGACGATCTCTCGGGTGCCGCGATTCGCGCCTACCTCGGCCGCCGGATTCAGTCGCCCTGGGAGGAGGCGTACCGCTGCATTCCCGACGAGCGTGTGCAGGTGGAGGCGGCGCTCGTCGAACTGGCCGACTGGCACGACTGCGCGCTCATCGTGACGACGGGCGGCACCGGACCGGCGATACGTGACGTGACACCGGAGGCGACGGAGGCGGTCTGCGACCGGTTGCTGCCGGGATTCGCCGAGGCCATGCGTGCCGACTCGCGCCGCACTGTGCCAACGGCGATTCTCTCGCGGCAGGTGGCGGGTACCCGTGGCACGAGCTTGATCGTGAACCTGCCGGGCAAGCCCGCGGCGATCGATGTGTGCCTGTCCGCGATCTGGGCGGG
>JBBQNT010000349.1:0-3694 GCA_038330215.1 Gemmatimonadales bacterium | reverse complement strand
CTTCATGCCGAACAATATCGCGCTGCCCGCCAACGTCGCTCGCCACCACGGCCGTGCCACGCATCATCGCCTCGGTGCTCACGTTGCCGAACGGCTCGTGCCACTGCGAAGGCACCACCTGCACCCATGCCGAGTCACCCTCGGCCTCCATTCGCTCGCGCGTGAGATGGCCGAGGAATCGCACGTGAGCCGTAAGCTGCAGCGACTCGGTGAGCTCGCGCAGCGATGACCTGAGCGGTCCGTCGCCGATGATGTCGAGTGTCGCCGCCGGTACCGCACGGTGCGTCACCGCGAACGCGCGCAGCAGCAGGTCCACGCCCTTCTCAGGGGCGAGCCGACCGGCGTATATCACGCGCGGTGGCCCGGACAATGGCGCACGCATCTCGCGCTCCGGCACCCCGTTGTGAACGACCATCACCGGCGACAGGCCTCCCGCCTCGAGCGTATCGCGCATTACATGGCTCAAGGCGACGTAGCGCGAGAAAACGCCCCGTCCGCGCCGCCAGAGCATTCGCTGCAGCATGAGCAGTGCCCAGCTCTGCGGCGTGACACAACCGTCCTTCAGGCAGACGCGTCCCGCGATGTGCGTACAGTCGCTGCCATCGGGCAGCACGCGCGTGCCGATCGGACAGATCGCACGGTACATGGCGGCCTGATAAATCGCGGGATAGTCGCTGAGCAACGGGAGGATGGCGGGCGAGAGCTGATACAGGATCATTCGCGCGTGCACGAGGTCCGGCTGAAACGCGCGAAGCACACGTTTCAGCTGACGGACGGCAGACGGATTGTACGTTTGCGTGAGCACCTGCAACCGGCCGGTCGCGCCGAAACAACTATGATCCGCCTGCACTTCACCGCCCACATGCTTCGCCCGGCTGGTAAACAGGCGGGCATCGTGCCCGCGCTCGCGCAGGCCGCGCCGAAGCGCGAGCATCTGCAGCTCGGCGCCACCGGTTGCCGTGCCGTAGTCGTGCAGCAGCAGGATCTTCACGAGTTCACGCGGAGCGCTCCAGCGGCACGACGCGTTCGGTCCGCCCAGTCAGCGCCGAGCGTTCGGCCGCCAGCACCACCGAGAGACAGTTTGCCGCATAACGTAGCGACGACGGAGCTGAGCGATTGCCACCCGCTCGCGCGGCGGCCACGAACGCTTCCAGTGCCAACTGAAATGACGGCTCCGGCTGTGACCCTCGCAGCAGTGCTTGCGGATGCACCGCGTCGAGTACTCGCGCCACCCTGCGCGCACGGCTATGCGCAGCCTTGAGCGGAACCACGCGAACTTCGCGGTCGAGATTACGATCATACGACGCCGTTCCCGCCTCCCCGCTGATCTCGAAGCGATGCGATTCCGGGGCGGTGAGGGAGAACATGCCCTGGTACAGCGCACCCGAGGCGAGCGTCGCCTGCAGGCTCGCCGTGTCGTGCTCCGTGCTGATGCTCGAGACGGACGCCTGCACGCTCACAACCGGGTCCTGCAGCACGTACGCCAGCAGGTCGATGTGGTGCGTCGCGAGATCGAGCAACGCGCCGCCTCCGCTGACACGGTACGACTTCCACTCGGGCAGCGCACGCGGCGACGACGTGAGCACGCTGCGCACCATCACGATGCGACCGAGCGTCTTCGCCCGGACCAGCTCTCGAAGTGCGGCATACTGCGGGCTGAAGCGAAAGTTGAGGCCGATCATGCCCACCTTGCCCGAGCGCTCCCACGCCGCGAGCACTCGCGAGGCATCGTCCATCGTGGTGGCGATCGGCTTCTCGAGATACACATGGAGCCCCGCGTCAAAGCACGACTCCGCCGCGCTCGCGTGCTGCGGCGTGGGCAGGCACACCACCACGGCGTCCGCCATCTCCGCGGCAATCAGCGCCTTGACGCTCGGGAAACCGATGGTGCCGGTGGCCTGCTCGGCCAATGCGCGACGCGACGCATCGGCTTCGGCGACCGCCACGAGTCGAGCGTTCGGCAACTGCGTCATCAGACGCGCATGAACAAGCTCGGCGATTCGGCCGTAGCCGAGCAGACCGAGACGGAGCTGCGACATCGCAGGAGGTGTAATGGGGAGGGCGCAACCAGCGGCGAACGACGTAACTTGCACGCGTGACCGCTCCCTTGTCGCCCCCTCGTTCCGACGAAGCGCGATCGTCCGGCGAGACGCCTGCTGCCGTCCGCGGAGACGCGGCGCGCGCGGGAGCCACCCAACTCGCGGCGCAGGCCGTGCGCGTGGTGGTATCCGTGGCCACGGGCATGTGGCTGGCCCGATTGCTGACACCAACGGACTTCGGCGTATTCGCCATGGTCGCTACCCTCACCGGACTGGTGGACACTGCGCGCGGTTTCGGTCTGGGACCGGCACTCGTACACACGGCCGATTGGAACGCTGCACGTGCCGTGCGGGTGTCGCGGCTGTGCCTGATCGGCAGCGGTGTGCTCGCGGTGCTGGTACTGCTGGCCGCCGTTCCGCTCTCGCATTTCTACAACGAGCCACGACTTGTGGCCGTGACCCTCGTCGTGTCCGTCGGCGTGTTCTTCGCAGGCGTGCCGGCGGTCTGGGAAGCGCGACTGGTGCGTCTGCTCCGCTTTGGTCCAATCGCGCGCGCAGAAACGCTGGCGCTGCTGCTGAGCGTCGCCGCTGCCCTGCTGCTTGCGCTCCGGGGATTCGGATACTGGGCACTTGTGGCGCAGTACGTGGTCTTTCTGTCGATACGCGCCGCGCTGCTGCGTCTGGGCAGCGGGTGGAGCGAACTGCTCGCGCAACGCCGCGAGGAAATCCGCACCAGCGCCGATACAGCATCAGCGTCCGGCTCGTTGCGGCCGCTCATCGCGTACGGCCGGCACTACACGCTGGCACAATTCATCACCTTCGCCGGACGCGGCGTCGATCGAATCGTCGTCGGCGCCACCGCGGGCCCCGCGGTGCTCGGCCTGTACGAAAACGCCCATCGCTGGTCGATGTTCGCCGTCGGCCAGGTGCTGGACCCACTGTATCAGGTCATGCTCGCGACGCTCAATCGCGCGCGGCGACACGGCACGGCACTTGGCGCGGCGGTTGCGCGCGTGTTCCTGCCGCCCATGTCCGTGGTATTGCCTGCGCTGACCTATCTGGCGCTCGAGACCGACGTGGTCGTGCGTGTGCTGCTCGGCGATCAATGGGACGCGGCCGTTCCGTTCCTGCGCATTCTGTGCGGGGCGGCGGCGGCGGCGAGCGTGCTCAAGCTTACGCGTGTCGTGCATCTCGTGACCGGATCCACGTCGCGACAGCTACGCTTTGCAATCGCGCGCAGTGGCGTGATGCTGGGCGCCGCGTTGCTGGGCATGCGGTGGGGAGCAATGGGCGTGGCGTGGGGAATCCTCATCGCTGCGTGGCTGCTGGCCGTGGTGTCGCTTTGGTACAGCACGATCGACACGCCAATTGTGGTGCGCGACCTCGTGCGCGGAATGGCTCGCCCGTTCGTTGCAGCATTGCTCGCCGCGCTGATGCTTCGCATGATCGCGCCGGCGCTCGATGCAGATGCAGGGGTGCTCGCGATGCTTGTGCGCGCCGCAATGTTCGCGGCGCTGTACGCCGCATGCTGGGTGGTGTTGCCGGGCGGGCGCCAGGCGCTACAGCAACTGATCAATCTTGCGCGCGACGTGCGTGCATCCACCGCGCCGGCCGAGTAGGCTCACACTCGATCAGTCGCTGCAGGCTCCGCGGCG
>JBBQNT010000348.1:0-3702 GCA_038330215.1 Gemmatimonadales bacterium | reverse complement strand
GCTCCTTCACCTTGAGCAGCAACTCGGCGTTGCCCCATGCCGTGGCTGCGTCGGGCACGATCGTCGCGCCAACGCCTTCGTAATCCGAGTTCTCGAAGCCGCTGCCGATACCGGCGCCATCCTGGATGAATACTTCGTGGCCCGCCGCGACCAGCGCTTCTGCGCCGGCCGGTACAAGGGCAACACGATTTTCGTTGGTCTTGATCTCGCTGGGTACGCCGACGCGCATGGCAGTAGTGACAAAAGGGGAGTGGTGAATCAGCGCACAGCCTTGGGGCCGTGACTGACGAGTGTCATGCGCGACGGATCGAAGTACTCGCGGGCAACCTCCGCCACCGCCGCCTCGTCGATGGCATCGACGCGGGCGAGCATCTCGTCCACCGTGCGCACGGGTTCATGATACAACGCAGCCGTCGCCGCGCGATACATGCGCGCGCTGACGCTTTCGAGCGACATCATCAACTGACCGGCCAACTGCTGCCGGCCGGCCGCAATCTCATCTTCCGGCATGCCGTTCAGCGCCACCTCCTCAACAATTTCGCGCACAGCGTCGAGCGCCTTCTGCGCCGAACCCGGCGCACTGGCGAGGTAGACGCCATGATGGCCGGCGTCCCGGTACGGTGAGTGGAAGTGGTAGACGCTGTAAGCATAACCGAGCTCTTCACGCACACGCTGAAACAAGCGGCTGCTCATGCCGCCGCCAAGCAGCGTACTGAGCAGTTCAAAGGCGTAGCGACGCGGCTCGCCGTGGCGCGGCCCCTCCGCGCCCAGCACAAGATGCACCTGCGCGATATCCTTGCGCGGGTGATGCACGCGCCCACCGGTCTGTGCGACAGGAGCGATGACGCCAGGCGCGGACACCGCCACCGCCTCGCGATCCAGCCACCCATGCGCGCCGAGCACGTCGAGCAACTCTTCATGCGTGACGTTACCCGCAGCGGCGACCACCAAGCCCGCCGGCTGGTACTGTGTCGCTCGCAGGCCGCGCAACTGATCACCGGTGAGTGCCTGCACGGTCTCGCGCGTGCCAAGAATGCGATGCGCGTGCGGATGCGTGCCCCAGAGCGCTTCGTTGTGCAGGTCGAACACGACATCATCAGGCGTGTCTTCCACCATGGCGATCTCTTCGAGAATCACCTGCCGCTCGAGCGCCAGATCCTCGTCGCTCAGCCTGGCATTGAACACGAGATCGCCAATCACATCAACCGCAACGCCGAGATGCCGGTCGAGCACGCGCGCCTGATACGACGTGAACTCACGTTCGGTATACGCATCGAGCGAGCCGCCCAGTGACTCCAGCGCAAGCGCGAGATCCCGCGCCGAACGACGGGCGGTACCCTTGAACACCATGTGTTCGAGCAGATGCGACAGACCCATCTGCGCCGCGTCTTCGTGCAGCGTGCCGTAGCGAACCCACGCGCCGAACGCGACCGTGCGACGTCCGGGCACGAACTCCGACAGCACGGTGAGACCGTTCGCGCAATCCGTACGACGAACACCGGCCGGTGTCACGAATGACACCGGCCGGTTGACGTGATCGAGCACGGACGACGCGAGTAGCGTGCGCGTGCTCAGCGCCGTTCCCTGCTGCGGCCGCCGCCACTGCGACCACCGCGGTCCCCGCCTTCACGCGGCGGACGCGATTCACGCGCCTCACGCGCTTCCGACGGATCGGGTTCCGGCATGCCCTCCGGCCGCGGCTCGAGTGCCTTCATGGACAAGCGCAACCGTCCACGCTCGTCGCGGTCGATCAGCTTGACGCGCACGGTGTCGCCCTTCTTGACGACATCTTCCGTGTTGGCGACGCGCTCGTGCTTGAGCTCGGAAATGTGCAGCAACGCTTCCGTGCCCGGCATGATTTCGACAAACGCACCGAATGCCGTGGTGCTCTTGACGACACCTTCGTACACATCACCAACCACCGGCTCGGCGGTAAGCGACGCGATCATCTGACGCGCCCGTTCCATTGACTCGCCGCCAACGGCCGCGATCGTGACGGTGCCGTCGTCTTCCACGCTGAGCGTGGCGCCGGTCTCGTCCTGGATGCCGCGGATCGTCTTGCCCTTGGGGCCGATGAGATCACCGATCTTGTCGGTGGGAATCTTCATCGTGACAATGCGCGGTGCGTACGCGGAGAGCTCTTCACGCGGCGCGGACAGTGCCTTGTCCATTTCGCCAAGAATGTGCAGACGGCCAACGCGGGCCTGCTCGAGCGCCTCTTCCATGATCTTGAGGTCGAGCCCCTCGATCTTGATGTCCATCTGGATGGACGTGATGCCCTCACGTGTACCGGCCACCTTGAAGTCCATGTCGCCGAGATGGTCTTCGGTGCCAAGGATGTCGGTGAGAATGGCGTAGCGCTTGCCGTCGGAAATGAGACCCATGGCCACACCGGCGACAGCGGCCCTGATCGGCACACCGGCGTCGAACATGGCGAGTGAACCACCACACACCGATGCCATGGACGAGGAGCCGTTGGACTCGAGCACGTCGGACACGATGCGAATGGTGTACGGAAAGTCTTCAAACGCCGGCAGCACGGCCTGCAGTGCGCGCTCGGCGAGATTGCCATGACCGATTTCGCGACGACTCGTACCACGCATCGGACGCACTTCGCCCGTTGAGAACGGCGGGAAGTTGTAGTGCAGCATGAACGTCTTGAGCTGCTCCTTCGACTCGTTCACCGAATCCATGCGCTGCGCATCGGCCTGCGTGCCGAGCGTTGCCACCACGAGCGCCTGCGTCTGGCCGCGCGTGAACAGCGCCGACCCGTGCGTACGCGGCAACAAACGCGTGTCGATGCTGATGTCGCGGATCTCGTCGGCCTTGCGACCGTCCACACGCTTCTTGGTGTCGAGCACCTGATTGCGCAGCGCGTAGTACTCCACGTCGCCGAGCAGCGTGTGAATGTCCTTGGAGTTGTCGGGGAACTCAGAAAGCAGTCCCTCCGCAAGCTCCTTCTTCGTGCGCTCCACGGCCTCGATGCGCGTGTGCTTGTCCTTCTGGTTGATCGCGTCGGAGATCTTGCCTTCAGCGAGTTCCTTGACTCGCATCGACACGCCTTCCGGCGCCTCGGCCTTCGACCAGGCCATCTTGTCCTGACGGCCTTTGCTCAGCAGCTCGTTCTGCATGCTGATCAGTTCGTTGATGCCCGTGTGCGAGATCGTAAGCGCCTCGAGCACGTCGCCTTCGGAGACTTCGAGTGCGCCGCCTTCCACCATCACGATCGACTTCTCGGAACCGGCGACCACGAGTTCCATGTCGGAGAACTCACGCTGCTGGAACGTGGGGTTGAGCACCCAGTGTCCCTGCACGCGGCCAATGCGCACGCCGCCGATGGGCTCCTTGAACGGTATGCGCGAGTTGTTCAGCGCGAACGACGTCGCGAGCAGCGCCAGCACATCGGCGTCATTCTCCTGGTCGGCGGAGATGACGTATACAAACACCTGCACTTCGTTCTTGAAGCCTTCCGGAAAGAGCGGGCGGATGGAGCGGTCAATAATGCGGCACGACAGGATTTCATGATCGTGCGGGCGCCCTTCGCGCTTGATGAATCCGCCCGGGAACTTGCCGGCGGCGTAGGTGCGCTCCTTGTACTCGACCGTGAGCGGGAAGAACGGGAGGTGACTTTCGTTGTCACTGACGGTGACCGCGGCGAGAACGACGGTGTCGCCGAACTGTACCAGGGCCGACCCTGCGGCC
>JBBQNT010000347.1:0-3707 GCA_038330215.1 Gemmatimonadales bacterium | reverse complement strand
TCATAGAATGCACATCGCGTCGCCGTAGGAGAGAAAGCGATAGCGCTCGGCCACCGCATCGTGATAGGCGCGCATGGTGAGTTCGTACGAGGCAAAGGCGCTCACCAGCATGAGCAGTGTGGAGCGCGGCTGGTGGAAGTTGGTGATCAGCTTGTCGACCACACGCAGTTGTTGCGGCGGACGGATGAACAGGCTCGTGTCACGCGCGCCGGCCTGAACGACACCGTGTTCGTCGGCCGCACTCTCGAGTGTTCGTACGGCCGTTGTGCCCACGGCCCACAGGCGACCGCCGCGTTCGCGTGTGGCGGCGATTGTCGCGGCCGTTGCCGCTGACACCTCGCACCACTCCTCGTGCATCACATGCAATGCGGGATCGTCGTCCTGCACGGGGCGGAATGTGCCGGCTCCCACATGCAATACGACATCGGCAGTCTCCACCCCCATCGCACGAATGCGCGCGAGCAACTCCGGCGTGAAGTGCAGCCCCGCCGTCGGTGCCGCGACTGAGCCCGCAGCGCGCGCGTACACCGTCTGATATCGCTCGGCGTCGCTCGGGGTATCCGCGCGCGTGATGTATGGCGGAAGCGGCACGTGGCCGCAGGTCGCGATCGCGTCTGCCACTGATGCATGCACGTCCTGATCGACGAGCATTTGCACAATGCGCGTGTGCACCGGTGTGGTGTCGAGGATGTCGACCTCGAAACCGGGCGCAACGTGGACGCGGCGTCCCGGTTTGAGCTTGGCACCGGGCTGCACCATCGCTTCCCAGTACAGGCTGTTCCGGTCGATCACCGTATTGCCAGTCGCTTCGCCGGCGCGATTCACTGGCCGGAGCAGAAAGATCTCGGCGGGCTGTCCGGATTGCCGCGTGGCCAGCAACCGTGCGCGGAACACCTCGGTCGCGTTGAGCACAAGCGTATCGCCGGGCATCAGATAATCGGTGATGTCGGGAAAGCGGCGATGCGCGACCGACTGCGCGGCACGGTCGAGCACAAGCAGGCGGCTCGCATCCCGCGGTTCGCAGGGCGCTTGCGCGATCAGCTCATCGGGAAGTGCGTAGTCGTAATCGGAAGTACGGCTGCCAGGTGCGTGCATGAACAGCAAAGCTAGTGCGCACGCCGACAAAAATCAGAGCAACACACCCTGTTCACCATGCGTGCGTGGCGGCTCGTATCCGAAATGCCGGTACGCATGCGCTGTCGCCTGTCGTCCTCGAGGCGTGCGCTGCAAGAATCCCTGCTGCACAAGAAACGGTTCGTATACGTCCTCGATGGTGCCCGCATCTTCGCCGACTGCGGCGGCGATCGTCGTGAGTCCCACGGGACCGCCCTCAAACTTCTCGATGATCACGCGCAGAATCCGCGCATCCATGTCGTCGAGCCCGTACTGATCCACATCGAGCAGTTCGAGCGCGGCGTTGGCCACGTCTCGCGTGATGCGTCCATCGGCGCGAACCTGTGCGTAGTCACGGACGCGGCGCAGCAGACGGTTGGCCACGCGCGGCGTGCCACGCGATCGACACGCGATTTCGTGGGCACCTGAGTCGTCGATGTCCACCTTGATCACTTCGGCGGTCCGTCGCACGATGATCTCGAGATCGGTCTCCGGATAGAAGCCGAGTTGGTGCACCAACCCGAACCGGGCCCGCAGCGGCGAGGTAAGCATGCCGAGTCGCGTCGTGGCACCCACCAGCGTGAACCGCTCGATCGGCATGGTGATCGTTTGCGCCTTGGGTCCCTCACTCAGGCGAATGTCGATCTTGTAGTCCTCCATCGCAGGATAGAGAAACTCCTCGATCACGGGCCGCAGCCGATGGATCTCGTCGATGAACAGCAGGTCGCCTTCGCGCATGTTCGTGAGCGTACCCACCAGATCGCCCGGCTTCTCCAGCGCCGGTCCCGATGTGGTGCGGATATTCACGCCCAGTTCGCGCGCCATCAGCTCGGCCAGAGTGGTCTTGCCCAGGCCGGGTGGCCCGAAAAAGAGCGTGTGGTCGATCGGCTCCCGCCGCGCTCGCGCCGCGTCGATCGCGATGGACAGACTTTCCTTGATCTTGGGCTGGCCAATGAACTCGGCCAGCCGCTGCGGGCGCAGCGACAGCTCGACGACGCTTTCGTCGCTCAGGGCTTCGGGCGTGGTGATTTCGGCGCGGGACATCGCGGGCGGCTTGGACAGGGCGTAAGACACGGCAAGTCGGGGCGGCGTGATCTGAACGCCCGCCGGACGGAACATCGGAACGACTGCCGCGCGCTGGTGAATATAGAGAGGCGGACCCGAACTTGCGCCGAAGGCACGGCGCCGAGCGCGCCCGCCGAATCAGCATTTCGCCTTCTGTTGCGTAGTATTCAGCGTATATGGCCGCTTCATGGCCACTTCCTCGCACCCAATCCGATCATGATCCGTCGCTTCCTTGCGCGTAATGGGCTGCTGTCGCGTCGCGCCGCTCTACTGGGCGTCTCGTCGATGCTCGGCGTGGCCGCGATCGTCTCGTCGGCTGAGGCGCGGCCCGTCGCGCCGCGCACGTCGCATCTCTCGTCGCACGTCACGTCGGCTGGCCCCGGCATCTTCGTGCCCACGCTGTGGCACGCACCCGCGTACCACGCGCCCATCCGGCTGCAGGCGGCGCGTCTCGCTGCACGCGCGGAACTGGGCGCTGACGCGATCAACGATGTCCCGCCCATCGACTGGCGCGTGCTTGCCGGCCTCGACTACCTCACCGGCAAAGTCACCGACACGCTCAAGGCGCTGAGCGGCAAGGAAGTGCGCATTCCGGGCTTCGTCGTACCGCTCGACGACTTCATGGAAGACGGCGCCGAGTTCCTGCTCGTGCCGTACTACGGTGCGTGCGTGCACACGCCGCCACCGCCGCCGAACCAGATCATCTTCGTGCAGATGGCCAACAAGAAGTCCGTGAAGCTGACGCTGTTCGACGCGGTGTGGATGCACGGCAAGCTCAAGATCGCGACCGTTGAGAGCCCCTACGGTACGGTGGGCTTCACGCTCGAAGGCACCAAAATGGAACCGTACAGCTCGCGATGACGGTAAACGCGGCCGCTCCGGCCGTCGCACTATCGAACGTACGGTTTGCCTATCGCCCGGGACGTGATGTCGTCAGCATCGACGAGCTCACGATCGCCCGCGGCGAAACGGTGTTCCTGCACGGGCCGAGTGGCAGTGGAAAAACCACGCTGCTCGGCCTGTTGGCTGGAGTACTCACGGCCACGTCGGGTTCGGTGCGCATCCTCGGCGAAGATCTCACCCCGCTGTCGAGCGGCGCGCGTGACGCCTTCCGCGCCCAGCATCTTGGCTACGTGTTCCAGCAGTTCAATCTCATTCCGTACCTCTCGGTGCGCGAGAATATCCTGCTGCCCGTGCGACTCGATCGCGCGCGTCGTGCGAAGCTCGGTCAGACGGCTCCGATGCGCGCCGCTGATGCGCTTGCCGAGGAACTCGACATCGGGTCGGCGATTCACTCGCCGGTGACGGAGCTATCCGTCGGCCAGCAGCAGCGCGTTGCCGTGGCGCGTGCACTCATCGGATCACCGGAAGTTGTCATCTGCGACGAGCCCACGTCGGCCCTGGACAGCGATCGGCGTGAACGATTCCTGCAACTGTTGTTTGCGTCGTGCCACAAGGCCGGCGCGACGCTTGTGTTCGTGAGCCACGACTTCTCGCTGCAACCGCTCTTCTCGCGCACTGTGGAGTTG
>JBBQNT010000346.1:0-3741 GCA_038330215.1 Gemmatimonadales bacterium | reverse complement strand
CCGTCCGCGCAGTTGCAGCAAGTTTCACGCCAATTAAGATACGGGATTCCAGCGGCGAAGGCAAACTGCCCGGTCTGCGGTTTTCCTCTGTCCGACACGCATGTCGAATCCGTGGTGGTGGGTGGCGTTCAACGCCCTCGTTCTGTCGTTGCTGGCGCTTGATTTGGGGGTTTTCCATCGTCATGCCCGCGCGGTCACAATGCGCGAGGCGCTCATATGGTGTGCGGTCTGGGTCTCGCTGGCCGTCGCTTTCGGACTCGGCCTCTGGGCCACGATGGGCCCGCAGCCGGCGCTCGAGTTCGCGGCGGGCTACCTGGTGGAAGAGGCACTGTCGGTCGACAACCTCTTCGTCTTCATCCTGATCTTTGGATTCTTCAAGGTGCCGCCAGCACTGCAGCATCGCGTGCTGTTCTGGGGCATTCTGGGCGCGTTGATCATGCGTGGCTTCATGATCGCCGTGGGAGCGGCACTGCTTGCGCAGTTCCACTGGGTGATCTACATCTTCGGCGCCTTTCTGGTCTTCACGGGCGTGCGCATGGCGTTTTCGCACGACACTGCGATCGAACCGGAATCGAACCCGGTAATTCGTCTCGTTCGACGCTTCTTCCCGGTCACAACGAAGTTCCACGGCGAGAAGTTCTTCATCAGGGAATCGATTCGCCCAGGAGAAGCCGCTCGACTCGTTGCCACGCCGCTGTTCGTGGTGCTCGCGCTGATCGAGACGACCGACCTGGTATTCGCGCTCGATTCCATTCCGGCCATCTTCGGCGTGACGAGAGATCCGTTCATCGTCTACACATCGAACGTGTTCGCCATTCTTGGCCTGCGCTCGCTGTACTTCGTGCTTGCCGGCGTCATCGGCAAGTTCCACTTGCTCAAGTATGGGCTCTCGGCGGTGCTCGCCTTCGTGGGCGTGAAGATGCTCGTTTCCGAGTACTACCCCATTCCCATCGGCATCGCGCTGGGCGTCGTGGGGGGGCTGCTGCTCACGTCGGTGCTGGCGTCGCTCGTGATTCCTGCGCCGCCTCCGCCGCCTGAGCCGGATCCGCTCGTGACGCCGCTCGCTGATGCGGATACGGTGGCACCTTGATCGCTCTGCGTGGCGAGTGAACGGCGGTTGGCGCAGAGGTCTCGGAGGTTGGGGAGGGCGCGGGGGATGCCTTAGAGCGAGGCGTGAGCTGAACGAAAGGTGGCGGCGAGGTGGAGAAAGTTGGTGAGCAACTGTTTGCCACCCTGGGTCAGGATGCTTTCGGGGTGGAACTGCACGCCGTAGACGGGATGCGTGCGATGCCGCAGCGCGTGGATTTCGGTGGGATCGTCTTCGGCTACGGCGAGGGTTTCGAGGCAGGACGGGAGCGAGCTGGCTTCAACGAGCAGCGAGTGATAGCGCATCACGTCGAGCGGCGACGGCAGGTCGTTGAACAGCCCCGACTGTGTGTGCGTGATGCGGGAGACCTTGCCGTGCATCACGCGGTTGGCGCGCACCACGCGAGCACCATAGGCCTCGCCGATCGCCTGGTGCCCGAGGCAGACGCCGAGTATTGGAATGTGTGCGCCCCACCGGCGAATGATTGGAACGGATACACCGGCTTCGGCGGGTGTGCACGGACCCGGTGAGATGACGATCGCCTCCGGCGACAGCGTTGCTACGTCATCCTCGTGCAGCGTGTCGTTTCGGCGCACGTCGAGCGTCGCGCCGAGCTCGCCGAAATACTGCACGAGGTTGTACGTGAACGAGTCGTAGTTGTCGATGATGAGAATCATGGTCACGGTCGCGGATGAAACGAACGGTGCACACTTCGAAGATACTCGCGGTCAATGTGCGTGTAGAGCTGCGTGGTGGCGATGTCGGCGTGGCCGAGCATCTCCTGCACGGCCCGCAGGTCGGCCCCGCCTTCGAGCAGGTGCGTGGCGAACGAATGTCGCAGCGTGTGCGGTGACACGGGGCGTTCGATGCCGGCCATGTTCACATACTTGCGAAGAATCTTCCAGGCGCCCATGCGTGTGAGTGGTGCACCGCGGGCGTTCAGGAAGAGCACGCCCTTGCCCTCACCGCGTTCGAGCGTGGGGCGAAGCTCACGAAGGTACACGGCCAGCGCTCCGATTGCCGAACGCCCGATCGGCACGAGGCGCTCCTTGCTGCCCTTGCCCATCACGCGCACGAGGCTCTCCTCGAGCAGCACGTCGCGGATCGCCAGCGTGATCCATTCCGACACACGGAGCCCCGCACCGTAGGCCAGCTCGAGCATCGCGCGGTCACGAAACGCGAGCGGCTCGTCGAGATTCGGCGCCACGAGCAGCCGCAACACTTCGTCGACGGTGAGCACTTCCGGCAGCGTGCGCCAACGCGATGGAGTCTCGAGGCGCTCGGTGGGATCGTGTTGCACGAGGCCCTCCGCGAGCAGAATGCGAAACCACGTCCGCAGCGCAGATACATTGCGGCGAATCGTGGCGCCCGAGAGTCCGAGATCACGCAACGTATAGACGTACTCGCGCAGCAGGCCCGGCGTGAGTTGCGTGACGTCGCTTGCGCCATGCTGGCGTGCGAACGCGGCGCAACGAATCACGTCGCGCCCATATGCCTCCACGGTGCGCGGTGAGGCCCCATGCTCGAGCACGAGCACATCCTCGAAGCGACGCAGATGAAAGCCGCGCTCGAGTCGTTGGCGCTCCTCGTCGGCGGGACGCGTCATTGGGGCAGCGACCGCGCGCTCCGCACCAACAGCACGAGCCGTTCGCCAGGTCCCGCCAGTTGTCGACGCATGACCGAAACATCGCAGGTCGCGCGGGCTGCACAAGGCGAAGATGGCCCGGTCAGGCAATCCTCGCGATTTCGACCCTTACTCGACCGTCCGCCGTCGCTTCCGCCACCAGACTACGCCCGCCACCGCAACAACTGCCACTGCCATACCGGCCGCCACTCGCTGGCTGCTCCCTATTCGCTCGAGCAGTACCTCGGCGTTCGCGCCCAGCGTGAACGCGAACCAGGTGATCAGTCCGTACCAGATGGCGGAGGCAACACTCATCGCAATCATCGCACGACCGAGCCCGACGCCGAGCGCGCCGGCAAGCGGCGGCACGATGGCGCGCACGGCGGGAATGAAGCGACTTACGGCCAACGCCCAGATGCCATGCTTCTTGTAGGCCGCCTCTACGCGCGCCGCGCCCTCCGGGCCGCCGAGCACCGGCAGCTTGCGCTGTAGCCAACCCTTCCCCAGCCGTCGGCCGAGCAGGAACATGAGCAGGGCGCCGCCAAGATTGCCTACCATCGTGGCGGCCCATGCTCCCAAGGCAGATCCGGCACCTCGCGCGGCGACAAAGGCACCGAGCGCAATGGCCGTGTCGGCAGGCAGGGGGGGGAACACGTTCTCCGCAAACGCTGCGGCGGCAATTACGAGGTAGAGCAGCGCTGACGGCAGTGCTCCCAGCCAATCCAGCAACTCCGTCATGCGACGCGCATGATACGCCGACTCAGTCGGCGGTACGCACGAGCGTGGCGACTGCCATGACGCCCAGTCCTTCGCCGCGACCGATCCAGCCGAGGCGTTCGTTCGTCTTGCCCTTCACAAAGACGTCGTCACGGGAGACCTGCAGTGTAGCGGCGAGTCGATCGCGCATGGCGTCGCGGTGCGGTCCGATTTTCGGACGCTCTGCGATCACCGTGACATCGACATTACCCACCCGCCAGCCGGCCGCGTGCACGTGTACGACAGCTGCGGCGAGCATGTTGATGGAATCCTT
>JBBQNT010000345.1:0-3751 GCA_038330215.1 Gemmatimonadales bacterium | reverse complement strand
GTGGACGTGATGCCGGGCGCATCGGGCGGCGCGAAGTGGCTGGCCATTGGCGGACTCGATCGCATGCTCTTTGGAGAGTTCCTGCAGCAACCGGAGCGCACGCGCCCGCTGCATCTGGTGGGTTCGTCCATTGGCAGTTGGCGCATGGCCTGTCTCGCGCAGCGCGATCCTGTCGCCGCGCTCGCGCGTGGACATCACGCCTACATCTACGAGCAGCGCTACTCCCCTCGTCCGGGTGCGCGTGAAGTGACGGAGGTGCTCACGCGCGCACTCGACCTGCTGCTTGGCGAGCATGGCGTTGATGAGATCCTTGCGCATCCCGTGTTTCGACTGCACGTGATCACGGCAGTGGGACGTGGTCTCGCGTCGAGCGATCGCCGCTTGCTGCTGGCCGCATCACTCGCACTGGCTGCCGCGGCCAATGCTGTGTCGCGTCGTTCGCTGGCGATCCAGTTTCGCCGCTGCGTATTTCACAACGCGGGTAACCCCACGCCGTTTGCACACTGGCGCGACCTGCCCACCGAGCAGGTGGCGCTCACGCGCGACATACTGCGCAGCGTGTTGCTCGCGTCAGGCGCCATTCCGCTCGTGCTCGAGGGCCTTCGCATTCCTGGTGCACCAGCGGGTGTGCACTGGGATGGCGGTGTGCTCGACTATCACCTCGACCTCGACTACGGCGTTGGTGACGGCCTCGTGCTCTATCCGCACTTCTACCCCCACATCATCCCGGGCTGGTTCGACAAGGGGCTGCCGTGGCGACGGGCGCGTGCCGACAACTTCGCTCGCGTGCTGATGATCGCGCCGAGTGAGGCGTTTGTCGCGTCGTTACCCGGCGGCAAGATTCCAGACCGCCGCGACTTCCACGCGTTCGGTGACGCGGAACGCATGCGTCGCTGGCAGGCCACGCTCGACGCGAGCGAACGTCTCGGCGACGAGTTGCGCACACTTATTGCGCGCGGGCGTGTGGCGGACGCGGTGACGCGCTGGGCGTAGCACACGGTCGCGCTCGTCATTCCCGCCCTTGACTGCTTCACGACCGAGTTCGCCACCGCTGCTTGCCCTTGTGTGTGCGCGGCAGCAACATGTCCGTTCACAACGTACCGGGAGTCTGCACGATGAGAAGTGTGTTTGCACGAAGCTGGTCGTCGCGATTGGTGGTAGCAGCTGCGATCGCAGCCACGATGCTCACCGCTGCGCCATTGCACGCGCAGCGAACGTTCACGACTTTCACGGTGTTCGGCGACTCGTTCTCCGACACGGGCAACTTGTTCCAGCTCACCGGTGGGCTGCTGCCGCTGTCGCCGCCATACTTCCCAGGCCGCGTGTCGAACGGTCTGGTGTGGACCGATTACATGGCGCAGCGACTCGGAGTGCCCGGTGACGCCGCGCCAGCGCTGCTCGCACTCGGTAATTCCGGCAACTACGCGGTCGCCGGTGCCGCGACCTCGGGGTCGCTCGCGCCAAGTACTGAGCTGCAACTCGCGGCATGGCTGACGCGCCCCACCGGGCCCGCTGCCGATCCGACCGGACTCTATACCTATTTCGCTGGCGCGAACGATATGGTCGCCGCATCGCTGCTGCCGAACGAAGCGACGCGAAATGCAGCCACGGTCAGCGCAGCGATGCGCGTGAGCGCGGGTGCTGCCGCCCTGGCGAGTGTTGGCGCGCGGTTCATTCTGCTGCCCTATTCCGCGGACCTCGGCAATACCCCCGAAGCGCAGGGGATTCCCGGCCGCGCCGCGATATTGAGTGATCTGTCGGCACTCTTCAATGCCACGATCGAGTCACAACTGTTCGGACTGCGCAGCACGTTCGCCGGCACCAGGTTCTTCGACCTTCGACTCGACGTGCTTGGCGAGAACGTATTGCTCGATGCCGCGCGCGGTGGCTCGCGCTATGGCATCACCAACGCCACGGTGCCGTGCCTTGCCCCCGGCGCGCCATCGTGTGATGTGTCGCTCTACGTCGATGGCTTGCACCCCACGACGCTCGCGCATGCGTATGTCGCCGAGGCCGCGTACAATCTCGCGGCGTTCGACCGGAACGTGGCTGTTCCCGAGCCGGCTACGTGGTCGTTGGCGCTCGTTGCGGTCTCACTGCTCGTCGCACATCGACGCAGGAAGACCGTCTAGGTTCGCGAGGCTGTTCTGTTCGCAGCGCCAACCGCGAGCTCGCATTGCCCATGCAGGCCGCAGAGCACTGATCGCTATCTCGCGTCTGCGCGTCCGGTCCGGGCTCGCAGCGCGACGAGCAGCAGCACCGCCGCGATCAACACCGTCGCGCCGAGTCGCTGCGGAAGGCCTTCGCGGGTGAAGCCCGCAAACACATCACTCATCACCACGTGCGCGAGCACCGCCCCAGCCCACGCGAACGTGACCGCGCGCGCAGACGGTCGGCCATGCCACATCGCACGTCCAGCCTGCAGCCCCAGTACGCCCACGGCAAAGCGCAGTACCAGGTTCGTCCACGCCTGCACGCTGTCGCTTGCGAACTCGGTGAGTCCGCCGCCCATCAGGGTCTGCAAGGTGATGAACGCGACGACGATAATCGCGAGGTAGGGTCGTTTCATGCCGTGAACGCTACACGTGCGCGCTCGCAGGCGCGACACCACTGGCGCGACACCACTGGCGCGACACCACTGGCGCGACAGGATCGGCGCGACTGGACCGATGCGACACCACGGGCGCGACAGGATCGGCGCGACACGACGGCCACGCTGATATTATGCAGCGTCTCCCGCCCGTGCCCATGTCCGCCACGCCACTCGCCCTCGAAGTCATCGGCCTGCGCAAGTCGTACGGCGACGTCCACGCCGTCAATGGCCTCGATCTCAGCGTGCCAACCGGTCAGTGCTTTGGGCTGCTGGGTCCCAATGGCGCGGGCAAGACGACCACCATCGAAATCTGCGAGGGCCTCACCGCACCCGACGACGGCGTGGTCCGTGTGCTCGGACGCACTTGGCGGCAGGACGAAGCCTGGCTGCGCACGCAGCTCGGCATCCAGTTGCAGGAAACGCAGCTCACGGAAAAGCTCACGGTCGTCGAGACGGCTATGCTGTTTCGCAGCTTCTATGTGCACGGGCTCACTGTGGGTGATGTGATCGATCTCGTGCAACTCGGCGAGAAGCGCAATGCGCGAGTGGGTGACCTGTCGGGCGGACAGAAGCAACGACTCGCGCTCGCCTGCGCGCTGGTGGGCGATCCCGCGCTACTCTTTCTCGACGAACCCACCAGTGGGCTCGATCCGCAGTCACGGCGGCAACTCTGGACGCTCGTGGAACGCCTCAAGCAGGAAGGGCGCACGATCGTGCTCACCACGCATTACATGGACGAGGCCGAACGCTTGTGCGACAACATCGCCATCGTCGATCACGGACGTGTGATTGCGCTCGGCACGCCTCAGCAACTGATCGGATCGCTGGGCGCCGAGCATGTGATCCGGCTTGGCAACGGACATGAGGTGGCCGAAGCGCATCCCATCGCACTCGACGAGCTGCTCGCGGTTCCTGCAGTAACCGGCGGACGAGAAACGACGAACGGATACGAACTTCGCGTGCAATCGGTGCAGGCCGCGCTTCCAGCCGTACTGGCGCTCGCGAACGCGCGTGGTGTTGAGTGGTCGGAGCTCAGCACCCACAGCGCAACGCTCGAGGATGTATTCGTTTCGCTTACGGGCCGCGAACTGAGGGACGCATAGCCATGCGCCTCAGCTCACTGCGCGAGTTGACGCGGGCTCGTTTTCGCGAGTTCAT
>JBBQNT010000344.1:0-3765 GCA_038330215.1 Gemmatimonadales bacterium | reverse complement strand
TGGACGCTCGCGCGTCGCCTGTCGGTGTTGTTCGTGGCGCTGCTCACGCTGGTGGTGGCTGTGATTGGCGCGTCGGCGTATGTCGGCGTGCGAGAGGCCGCTTCCGTGCGTTCGTCCGAGCGGCTCGAGAGCGTCGCGCGCGAAATCGCGGCCGGCGCCTCGCGCGGTGTGGTGTCGCGGGTCAACCGAATGCTCGCGCTGGCCCGCGACAGCACCATCCGGGTGGCGCTTCGGGCAGCATCGGGGGGACAAGTCGACTCCCGGGTCAACGAGTTCGACGCCCTCGGAACGGTTGCGGAGCGGAACGCCGCACTCCATGCGCATCGTGAGGCGCTCGACTCGCTCTTCGCGCGACGACGCACGGCAGCGGACAGCACGCTGCTCGGCTGGCATGTGCTGAGCGAGGCCGGCACGCGGCTGCATGGTGCACCGCTGGCGAGGCGTGACTCGCTCGAGTTGGCGGCGACGGCGGCGGCCGCGGTGCGAACGGACGCGGTCGTTCACTCGGCGCTCTACTCGTCCGAGTCGCAGATCCGGCTGTTCGCGGCAGCGCCGGTCAAAGACGGCGATCGGATCATCGGCGTGATCGCGGTCAATCGCAGAATCGCCGGCTCTGATTCTCTCGAAGGCGCCATTAAGCGGTTGTCCGGACAGAACGCGAGCGTTGCGTTTGCCAGCCGCGGATCCGAGGAGTGGTCGTCCATTCGGGGCCAACTTACGTCGTCACCGCTTGGAGAGCGCGGACTCGACCAGCTCCTCGATACCGGAACCGTTCGCTTCGATGATGGAGACGGAGAGCCGTTCTACGCTTCATCTGCAGCAGTTACGGGCGCGCCATGGCTGATCGTTCTGACCGAAGGTGAGGCCTCGATCATGGCGCGGCCGCGCGCGCTGCTGAACGAGCTGCTGATGATCGCGGTGACTGTGCTCTTGCTCGGCACGATCGGCGCGTGGTGGTTGAGCCGCCTGGAAACGCGACCCCTGGCCGAGTTGCGCAAGGCCGCCGATGCAATGGCAAGCGGCGATTATACGCGGGTGGTGATACCGAAGGGTGCGGAAGAGACGGCCGCGCTCGCCGAAGCGTTCAATACCATGTCCATGCGCATCAGCGGCGTACACGCCACCCTCGCGGCGCAGAATCAGGAGTTGATGCGCGCGAATGAAGCGAAGGCGCGCTTTCTTGCGATCATGAGCCACGAACTGCGGACACCGCTCAACGCGATCGGCGGTTACGCGGAACTCATGGCGCTCGGTGTGCATGGACCAACCAGTGAAGAGCAGCGGCATGCGCTCGAGCGTATCGCACGCAGCAAGGATCAGTTGCTGCACCTCGTGTCGGACATCCTCAGTTATGCGCGCCTTGAAGCGACGCCGCTCGCTGTGGCACGCGAATCGGTGCCGGTCATGGCGCAGTTCGAGAGCGTTCGCGAGACCGTAGCGGACCAGTTCGCACGCAAGGGCGTGCAACTCGTCGTCACGCCGACGGATGCCACGCTTTGCGCCGATCCGGTGCGCGTGCAGCAGATTCTGGTCAATCTCGTCACGAACGCACTGCAGTTCACACTTGGCGGCGGTCGGGTGGACGTCTACGCCGAGGTGGAAGGCGACCTGACGACGCTGTTCGTGCGCGACACCGGCGTGGGCATCGAGCCGGATCAGCAGCACACGATTTTCGAACCATTCGTGCAGGTGGACAACACGCTGACGCGTCGCTCAGGGGGCGCGGGACTCGGCCTCGCCATTGTGCGACAGCTTGCCACGGCGATGGGGGGGGAGGTGCGCATGGAGAGCACGCCCGGCGTCGGATCGACTTTCGCCGTATCGTTGCCGTGTGCGGAGCTGGCGCCATGCGAACCGACGGATGAATTGCCGTCGTTCATGGCCGCTTCGCTCTGACGGACTGCGCCGCATTCCATGGACCGTGACACGCTTCATCTCCTTGCCGGACTCGCGCATGAGTTGCGTACGCCGATCAGTGCGATTGCGGGGCATACGTCATTGCTCTCGATGGGCGTGCACGGGCCGCTCGCGCCAGCGCAGGCGGAATCGATGCGCCGGATTCAGAACAACCAGCAACAACTGCTCACGCTCATCAACGATTTCATGCGCTATGCGGAAGCGGCGTCCGGCGCCGTCAAAGTAGCCGCAGAGCGGTTGGCGATGGGTCCGATATTGTCGCAGGCGGTCGTGGCGTTTCGCGATGGGGCGGCGGCGCGGGGAGTGCGCGTCGTATTCGACGAGCAGGAGGCCGCCGGAGAGCGCGATGTCGCGGAGCTTGACGCAGTCGTTTTGCGCTCTGTGCTCGATGCCCTGCTGCAGGACGCGCTGGTACACAGTTCGCGCGACTCCGAGATTCACGTGCGCATGACGCACACCGATCGACTGCTGTGCATATCCGTGAGCAGCGACGGAGAGACGATCGTCGCGGAAAGCGCGGGGTCCGTATTTGTGCCCTACGCGCGCGATGGAGCGGGGCGCCCACTCTACTCCGCCGGCGGCTCGCTCGCGCTGCCAGTCGCCCGGACGCTCAGCCGCGCGATGGGTGCCGAGTTGCGGGCCGTGCCGCATGCTGCGCAACGCATCGTGCAGCTCGAAGTACCGCGCTCGGCGAACCTCCGCTCCGTGGCGGGGTGATATTTGAGGACGAGTTCGCTGGATTTGTTTCCCCCAACGCCGCTTCTGTGACCGCTTCCGTTCAAAACGGCGACGCACCGCTGATTCTGGTCGCCGAGGACAACGAAGACAATCGCATCATCGCCGTCACGATGCTCCGTCATTCCGGTTATCGTGTCATCGAGGCCACGACCGGCGCGGAGGCGATCCGTCTGGCGCGATCGGAACACCCGGCATTGATCCTCATGGATGTGGGCATGCCGGATATCGATGGATGGCAGGCCACGCGCGTCCTCAAGGCCGACCCGGCGACGCGTGACATCGTGGTGCTCGCCTATACCGCACACGCGCTGCCCGGCGATCGCGAACACTCTGTGGCGGCGGGGTGCAACGGATACCTGACCAAGCCGGTCGAACCGCTTCGCCTGGTCCGTGAGGTTCGCGAAGCGCTCGATGCGTGACCGTTATTTCTTCACCCATCCATTCAACTCTTGGCGTCGGCGTTCGTGCGCCGACGGAGGACTGCTCATGCGAAGTTCGTGGCGTCAGATGCGTCTGCTGATGGTGGGCGCCGTACTTTCCGCGGCATGCGCCGGTGCCGAGGGTCCGGCGGGACCGCCGGGCCCGGACGGTCCAGCTGGGCCGACGGGACCTTCCGGCGCAACGCGGCAGACGTACTTCGTGACGATCTCTGCCGCGGGCTATGCCGAACAGGCGCTGCCACTCGCGTTGGGCACCAATCCCGCCGAGCCACCGCTGCTGGTGTGTTATATCGCAGAGGTGCGCAGTCAGGGACTCTGGCAGCCTGTGAGCGACGGCTTCACCACGGAGAGCCGCGGCGTCTGCGCGTTGGTGTTCGATGAGGGGCGCTGGTTTGCCGTGCTGGTGGACGCACCGCCGGGTTGGACAGTGGCGTTCATGGTGATTGGCGGGTAGTGCGCGTTGCCGGTGGTGTTCACCGTGGTCACCAAGTTCACCGTGGTCACCGTGGTCACCGTGGTCGACGGGTTGTGCGTATGGCCGGTCGTCTTGCTTCGCTCGACGGCCGGACGTAGCTTCCGCGCTCAGGTGCAAGTGGATTCGCGGGCGTAATTCAGTTGGTAGAATGCCAGCTTCCCAAGCTGGACGTCGCCGGTTCGAGTCCGGTCGCCC
>JBBQNT010000343.1:0-3778 GCA_038330215.1 Gemmatimonadales bacterium | reverse complement strand
GACGAGTCGCAGCGCGTCGCCTTCCGCAAACTTCTCGAACACATGTCGGCTCGATCCGACAGTGCGAAAGCCGCCCCCAAGGAGCGCTAACCGCGTGACAACCCGGATCATCTTCGCCGCGGCTTGCGCCGCGGTCGTGTTTTCCAACCCTGTAGCACCGCTGGCCGCCCAAGGCGCCGCTCAGGAAGCGCGTCCCATCGCCCTCGAGTCCGCGGTCTCGGCGGCCCAGCGCAACCAGCCGACGGCCGTGCAGGCCCGTGGCTCGCTGCGTTCGGCCTCGGCGGCGCGGCGCAGCGCCATTGGCGCGTTCCTGCCGTCGCTTTCCTTGTCCATGGGCACAGGTTACACGCAGGGCGCGACGTTCTTTCAGGGCAACCTGGTGCCGCTGGGCAACAATCCGTGGAACTACAGCAACGGGCTGAACTCGAGCCTCGAGCTCTTCGACGGGGGTCGTCGATTGCATGAACTGCGCCGCACAGAGGCGCAGCTCGACGCGGCAGACGTATCGGCGATTGCCACGCGCTACGACATCTCGTTGCAGGTGAAGCAGCAGTACTATGCCGTGCTCGCGGCGCGCGAGTCGGAATCGGCCGCTCGGGCGCAGCTGGAGGAAGCCGAGGCGCAGTTGCAGGCGTCGATTGCGCGTGTCAGTGCCGGAGCCGCCACCAAGTCGGACTCGCTGCGTTCGATCATTCAGGTGGGCAACGCGCGGCTCGCGATCCTCACGGCCGAAAACAACCTGCGCGTGGCCAACGCCGCGCTGACACGCCTCGTCGGCTCCGATGTGCCGTTGACGGCGGAACCCTCTGACACGGCGAGCGTGCCCGATGAGGCCGCGCTGCCCGACATCGTCTCCCTTGAGCGAATGGCAGCGGGAGGACCTGCAGTGGTGGCGGCCGAGGCCAGCGTCGCGGCTGCGCAGGCTAGTCGTCGGGCGACCCGCACGCAGTACATGCCAACTGTCTCCATGTCGTTCGGCTACGGCCTGAATGCAGCGAGCCAGGCATTCGCGGGCGGAAATCTGCTGCTCTTCGGGGAGCAGGCGGCCAACCGGCAGACATTCAACTTCAACCTGTCGTTTCCGCTCTTCAACAACTTCGGTCGTGAAGCGCAGCAGGTGAATGCTGGCGTTGCATTCGACAATGCGCAGGCACAGGCCCGTGATGCACTGCTCGCGTCGCGTCAGAACCTCACGCAGCAGCTCAACGCGCTGCAGGCTGCCGCCGCGCGGGTTCAGGTTCAGCTCGCGTCCATCGAAGCCGCCGAAGAAGATCTGCGCGTGCAGCAGCAACGCTATCAGCTCGGCGCGTCCACCTCACTCGACCTGCTCACCTCGCAGACGCAGCTCAACGCGGCGCGTATCGCACTCATTCAGGCACGGCTCGACGCGCGAGTCGCCAAGGCGCAGATCGAATCGCTGATCGGTCAGGACCTTCCGTGAACACGACATTTTCTCCGGCCCGATCCGGGTCTGACTTTCTGGAGCGCCGCATCGTGAATCGTTCGTTCGTTGTCGCGCTGGGCGCGATCGCTTTGCTCGGCGCGTGCGGCAAGCCCGAAGTGACGCAAGCCCCCATCGGCGAAGTAGCCGTCGAGCGACGCGATATCATCGTCGATGCGCAGGCCACCGGCACCGTGGAGCCGATTGAAATCGTGGAAGTGAAGTCGCAGGCGTCGGGACTTGTGCTGCAGATGCCGGTGGAGACCGGCACCAACGTGCAGCCCGGTGACCTGATCGTGCAGATCGACACGCGCGACCTCAAGAATCAGCTCGACCAGGCCGCTGCCGATCTGCGCTCGAGCGAAGCGTCGCTCGAAGTCGCCAAGGCGCAGAAGGAACGCTCTGACGAACTCTATCGCGCCCGCATCATCACAGCGCAGGAAAACGAGCAGGCCAACCTCGCGTACACCCAGGCCCAGGCCAACGTCTTTCGCGTACGCACCAGCGTCAACATCGCGCAGCAGCGCCTCGACGAAGCGCGCGTCACCGCGCCGGTCGCGGGTACGGTGATCGCAAAGACCGTCGCGCTTGGACAGGTGATTCAGTCCGCGACCAGCGTCATGGGCGGCGGTACGACGATCGTGACCATGGCCGATCTTTCGCGCGTGCAGATGCGCGCCTTCATGAACGAGACGGATATCGGCAAGATCAGCGCCGGTCAGGATGCACGTGTGGTCGTGGATGCCTTCCCCGACCGGACCTTCCGCGGCATGGTGGAGAAGGTGGAACCGCAGGCAGTCATTCAGCAGAGCGTGACGATGTTTCCCGTGATCATCTCGCTGCCGAACAACGAGCGTTTGCTGTTGCCCGGCATGAACGGTGAAGTGTCCGTGAATGTGGAGAGCAAGCTGAATGTGATCGCCGTGCCGAACGATGCTGTGCGCAACATGCGTGATGCCGGCGCAGCGGCCGGCATGCTCGGCCTCGATCCCGAGGTCGTGATGGCGACGTTGCGCGGCGGGAATCGCCCGGGCGCGGCAAACGCTGCGGCGTCTGACACGACTACGGGACGCAGCGTTCCGATGGGCGGAGACTCGGCGGCGCGCGTTGCACAGGGCGGTGCGCCGGCCGCGGGTGCCGGTGGCCGGCCGGCATCAGGGGCACGCGGTGGCGCGAGCGGCGCGATGCCGCGCACCGGAGCGGGTGTGGCGTCTCGCCGAAACCCGACGCCGTCGCGACAGGGCGTGGTGTTCGTGGTGAAGGACAGCGGACAGTACGAGCCGCGCATGGTGCGACTCGGTGTCTCCGACTACGACTTCTCCGAAGTCATCAGTGGGCTGCAGGAAGGCGAGATGGTCGCCTCGCTGGCCATGGCCGCGCTGCAGGCTGCGCGCGATGAGCGCAACGCCCGTTTCGGACAGATGGGAGGCGTTCCTGGTCTGACCAAGACCACGCCATCCACGGGAGGACGGCCGTGAGCATGATGGGCGGTGAGGTGGTACGCATTGCGTTCAGCGCCTTGCGTGCCAACAAGCTGCGCAGCCTGCTCACAATGCTCGGCATCGTGATCGGCGTCGGTGCGGTGATCGCCATGGACGGCATCGGACGCGGCGCGCAGAAGGCCATCAACGATCGCATCACGGCGCTCGGCACCACGCTGCTTACGATCAATCCAGGTCGTGTGGCCAGTCGCGGTGTGTCGTCCGAGACCGACCGCGCGCAGCTGCGCATGCGCGATGCCGACGCGCTCCTGGCCAACGCGAAGATCACCCGCGCCATCCAGCCGGAAATGAACCGGCAGCTGCAGGTGCAGTACCTCAGCCGCAACACGAGCACACAGATCGTCGGCACCACTGCCAACTATCTCGATGTCCGCAAGTACGAGTTGCAGTACGGCCGCATGTTCACCGAGCGCGAGGCCGAGGGCAAGCAGCGGCTTGCCGTGCTCGGCCCGAAGGTGCTGGCGGATCTGGGTATCGAGAATCCGGCCGCCGTCATCGACCAGCCGGTCCGCATTCGCGGCATCCAGTTCACGGTCATTGGCGTGCTCGTGTCCAAGGGCCAGACGTCACCATGGCAGAACCCCGACGATCAGGTGCTCATTCCGCTGCAGACGGCACGCTTCCGCGTGATGGGCACCGATCGCCTGCGTTCCATCTCGGTGCTCGCGCCGTCCGAAGACTCGATTCCGCAGACCATGGCGGAAGTGCAGCGCATTCTGCGCCGAGAGCACAAGCTCATGCGCGATACGCCCGATGACTTCGAGATTCGCAATCAGGCCGATTTCCTGAACACGGCCGCAGAAACGAGCAAGGTGTTCGGCTCGCTGCTCGCCGG
>JBBQNT010000342.1:0-3789 GCA_038330215.1 Gemmatimonadales bacterium | reverse complement strand
CGGCCGACCGCTCGAGAACCGATAGTCCTGCACCACCTGGAAGTCGGCCGTTACGCCGAACACCGACGCGTCGCCCAGTGTGCGGTTTCGCCAGATCACATCGGACACGGGCGTCGGCCAACCGCTCTGCAGCGAGATGGCGACGGCGTCCGGGAGCGCGCTGCGCACCGCCTCAGCGTCGTCTGGCGTGATGCGCGGAAATCGGCGCGTGCGCCGCAACGCCTCGTCATCGAACAGTCCGATGGACAGCGGCGACTTGCGAACCTGAAATGCATTCATGCCGATCATCGCGTCGGCGATGTTCTCCTTCACGTAGGCATTCATGCCCTGGATGATCGCCACGACGGCGACCAGAAAGCCGACGGAGACGATGATGCCGAGCAGTGTGAAGAACGAACGGAGCAGGTTGGCGCGCAGCTGTCCGAAGGCGGATCGCAGCACGTCGTTGGTTCGCATCATTCCTGCAATTTACACGAACGTCTACTCGTGACGCAGCGCTTCCACGGGATCGAGCTTGGAGGCGCGAAGCGCAGGCAGCATGCCGAACGCCACGCCGGTGATCGCACTCGCCCCCAGCGCCAGGAACACCGCGCTGAGCGGCAGCTCGGCGGGCAGCGGCGACAGCGCCCGAATGGCCCACGTCAGTCCGGCGCCTACAAGTAGTCCCAACGCCGCCCCGACCAACGTGAGCGTCGCGGCCTCCACCAGAAACTGCCAGAGGATGGTCACGCGCGTTGCGCCCAACGCCTTGCGCACGCCGATTTCTCGTGTGCGCTCGGTAACGGAGATCATCATGATGCCCACAACGCCGACCCCCCCCACCAGCAGCGCGACAGCCGACAGCGCGAGGCCAACCGCGAAGATCGCGCCGAAGAGCTGGTCGAAGGTTTCCATGAGCCGTTCCTGCGGAATCAGCTCGAAGTTGTTGGGTGTGGCCGGTTTGAGTCCGCGCTGAGAGCGCAGCGAGGAAACGACGTCGTCCATCACGATACTCTGCGGCAGGTCGGCGCGCGGCCGGACGCTGAGCGTCAATCCCGAACGGAACAGTTCGAGATTGCGAATGGCGGAGTTGAGCGGAAGAATCGCGCGCGGCGTGTCCGGTCCGCGCCCCTCGAGTGAGCGGAGGAAGCCGGCCTTGCTCTCGTAGAGGCCGATCACGGTGAACGGGCGCCCGTTGATGCGAATCTGCTTGCCGATCGGATCCGTCTGTGCAAACAGCTGCGCGCGCAACGTGTCGTTGATGAGCACAAGCGGCCGTCCGGCGTCGTGCTCGTTGGCGGTGAAGTTACGACCGGGTTCGATCTCCGCCGCCGAGATGGTGAGCCAGTCGGGACTTTGCGCGTCAAAGCCGATGCCGGTCAGTCGCTGGTCACGGTACTCGAACGTGCCACTGCTGCCGATAGTCCCAACCACCGTCTCCACGCTGGGTAGCTGGCGCAGCAACTGCCACTCGCCAAATGTCAGCGGCGGGTTGCGTCGGTCAGGGCAGGTGTCGTCGGTGCCATCGCAGGCCTGGAAGCCAATACCGCGCCGAAAGACCTGAAACGTGTTGGCGCCAATGTTGTTGAGGTCTTCCTGAAATGACTGCCTGATGCCGTTCACGGTTGCCGCCATCGCCACGACCACGAACACGCCGATGGCCACGCCGCCGATGGTGAGCGCGGCGCGCACCTTGTTGCCGCGAATGGACTCGAAGGCAATGCCAACGCCTTCGAAGGCGGTGAGCAATTGTGTGGCGAGCTTCATGCCGACCTACTCCTGCCGCAGCGCCGTGATGGGATCCAGACGCGACGCGCGACTGGCGGGATACGCACCGGCAGCAATGCCGACACCGCCACCCATGATGAGCGCCACCGCAATCGCCCACGGAGCCACAGCGGCCGGCAGTGGGGTGAAGGCCGCAATGACCTGGGCGAGACCCAGGCCGAGCAGAATGCCGATGGCGGCACCGGCGACGCTGAGCGTGGCCGCTTCGGCGAGGAACTGCGACATGATGTCGCGGCGACGCGCACCCAGCGCCTTGCGCACGCCGATCTCGCGCGTGCGTTCGGCGACCGCCACGAGCATGATGTTCATGATCACCATCGCCCCGACCACCAGGCTGATGAGCGGCAGCGCGGTGCCGAAGAGTACGAGACGTCCCTTGAGCTCGTCGAAGAACGCGAGCGCGGCATCCTGCGTGGCCAGCGTGAAATCGTCTTCATCCGTCGGACCGAGTCGGCGCTGCGGGCGCAACGCTTCACGCGCCATTTCCATGTATTCGGCGAGCTCGCTGGTGCCGGCCGCCTGCACCACGAAACTCCCGATATCGCCGCGCGGCTGCATGACGCGCTGCAGCGGCGTGGTGCGCGGAGCGATCGCAAGGCGATCGAGCGAGAAGCCGAACACGCTGCCCTGCTCCTCAATGACACCGATTACGCGATAGGGCGTGCCGGCAATGCGCAGCTCGCGATCGATGGGATCGAGCCCACTGAAAAAGTGATTGGCCACTTCGACGCCGATGACGACGACACGCGCACCGGCGCGTACTTCCTGCTCCACGAATGCGCGCCCCTGATCCACGACGAACGACTTGATGTCGAAGTAGGCGGCATCGGTGGCCACGGCCTGCACCTGCCGGGGCCGCGCGCCGGGGTTGCTCGCGTAGAGAAAGCGCTCGGTGACAATCGCCGCGTTGACATGCTCGGGCAGGGCATTGCGCACTGTTTCCGCGTCGATCGGCATGAGCGGCGGGCGGCGTAGCTTCGCGCGCACATCACTGCCCCGGCCCTGCGGCCCGAAGTTGCCGAACTGTCGGAGAGTGAACGTGTTGGAGCCGATCAGGCGTCCGGCGAAGTCCTCTTCCACATACTTGCTCATTCCTTCCACGATGGAGACCACCGCGATGAGGAACATGACGCCAATGGTGACGCCGAGCAGGGTGAAGCCGCTCTTGAGCTTCTGGACGCGAATCTGGTTGAACGCCAGTCGGACGGCTTCGAGAAAGGACACGCAGTCGGGCTATTCGTGACGCAGCGCGACCACCGGATCGAGGCGGGACGCGCGCAGGGCAGGCAGCATCCCAAAAAGCACGCCTGTAATCACGCTGGCCGCAAGGGCGGCCACGACCGCGAGGGGGGGAACCGAGGCGGCGATCGGTGTTGCCGACCGGATGCCGATCGCGCCCAGCCAGCCCGCCAGGAGTCCGATCACCACGCCGATACCGGTGAGCGTGATGGCTTCGACGAGGAACTGCCAGAGGATCGTGGCGCGCGTTGCGCCGAGCGCCTTGCGCACGCCGATCTCACGGGTCCGCTCGGTCACGGAGATCATCATGATTGCCACCACACCCACACCACCCACCAACAGCCCGACGGCCGACAGCGCGATCATCACAAGAAAGAACACGCCGAAGATGCTGTTGTACGTCTCGAACAGCTTGTCCTGCGTGATGATGGCGAAGTCAGACTGCTCGGCGGGTCGCAGGCCGCGCAGTCCGCGCAGCGTGGCGGTGACCTGGTCTACCATGATATCGCGATCGACCTCGGGACGTGGCTTGACGGCGAGTCCCAGATTGTTCATGCGTGCGCCGACGTGACGCACCGCTGACTGCACCGGCATCACCAGCTTGGCCTGCGTGCCGCCGCTCAGGAACGACGCGTTGTCCTTGTAGACGCCGATCACGCGGAACGGCGTGCCGTTGACCTGGATCTCGCGATCCATCGGATCCATCTGATTGAACAGACGCTCGGCCATGACCGTGTTGATCACGGCCACCCGTGCGGCACTCTGGGCTTCCGCCTCGGTGAA
>JBBQNT010000341.1:0-3811 GCA_038330215.1 Gemmatimonadales bacterium | reverse complement strand
GGCGGCGCCGTCCTAGTGCACACCGGCACGTCCACTTCGCTTGCGCGAGTCGCGCGCGGCACCGTTCCTCGCAACACCGCAACACCGACTCCGAATCCGGTGGTGTGCATCGAGACTGCGGTGTTCAACGAAGAGGGCACGAGCGACGCTGACACACCTGCAGGACGCTGGGCCTTTGGCGTGATGACTGCCGCAGCTTCGGTTAACGCTGAGCTTGGTAGCGGCACCACGTCGATTGGGTGGAAGCCTGCGGATGGCGTTGTGCGGTACAACGGCTTGAACTACCTGTCGGCGCTTCCTCTGGTGACGAAAGAGCAGTATTGCTCTATCGAGATAGACCTCACCGCGCAGACTTTCCGGCTGATGGTCAACGACAATCCGCTGCGAGCACCTGACCCGCTTCCTGCCGGCGTGATCGGCGTGGATATTTACCCGGCGGCGTCCGTGTGCGGCCCAACCGACGGCAGCATGAAGCTGCACTGGCAAAGCGGGGCCACCGGCATCGAGTCGAACCTTGCGTCCGGTGGGTGGTTCCTAGATTCCGCCGTGCCAGACACGTTGCGAGTCGCAGCTGGCGGCGCGTGGACATCGTTACCGACCGACACGCCTGCGAACGAGTGCTGGCGCAACGCTGTGGTGAGCACCGAAACACTGGTGACACGCCGCGTCTGGTTCTGGCCGTGGGGCGAAGAGAATCCGCAGTCCAGCTACGGCGACCTCACGCTCGACAACTCTCCGCGCAAGGAGCTCAGCGACGCCGGGCGGTACGACAGCCTGACCGACGAGGACGTGGTGGGCCGCGTCGTGGAGCTCTGGTTGGCTCCACGTCATTCTTCGTACGGCACGCGCACGTCACTGGCGACGTGCATCGCCGTGGCGCTGGAGGCTCTGCAGGGCGACGTGGTGCGGGTGAGTCTGCGCGGTGCGCTTTCGCAACTCGACAAGCCACTGCAGCACCGCATCCTGCCGCCATGGACGCCTGAGCCGTGGACGCCGATGCCAATCGCCATTGGCGCAGCACGCCACGTGGCCGGCATTCCTCTCGACAACACCGGCGAGATTCTGCTGCTGCACGACTCGCCGTTGTCGAATGTGGCGTACGTCTACAACGACGCCGACGTGTTCACACCGCTCACCGACTGGACGCTCAACAACGACGCGCGTGGCATCACGGTGCTTGCGGCCATCGCGAACAGCGAGCGCATCACTGCAGACGTGAGCTCCATTGGCACGCCGATTGTGGTGATCCCACCAGTGGACCCGCTTGGCGGCGTGGGCGACTTCCTGCTCGATGCAGATACAAACTCCATCGCAGACGGCTGGGAGGACACTGGCGGCATCGCTGGCGGATTCGGCACTCCGTTTTGGTCGTCGGGCACGCAAACTCTGCAGTCAACGAGTGGGAGTGGCGCGGCTGCTCCCATCGTCATTCGAACAGTTTCCGCGCTCGTTGCTTCCGACACCGCTTACCGCATGACGGTCGTTGTTTCGCAAGCCAACCGACTGACCAACACGACCAATCAACACAAGTGGTTCGTGGGCGTCGATGCAACGCAGCCGGATCACTACAACGCGCAATTCCAAGGCAACACTGTCGGCACTTTCGTTCGCAACATTCCAGCCGTGCCCGGCGCGCGACGAATCTACATGGGCGCGCACGGCTACATGGGCGTGACGTTCGATCAGGTCATCTTGGAAGAGCTCACGTCGTACACCGCGCCATCGCTTGAGGGTTGCACGCTCACTGAGTCGGTCAGGGACATCATGGGCCGGGCAAAGATGCCGGCGAGCGACTGGTCTAGCGCCGACACCGACGCGATCTACGCGCAGCTCCCGGCTGAGTTCGGTGTGGACTTCCGACGCCAGCAAGTCACCTGCCTGCAGGCGCTGCAGAAAGTTCTGCGCCCGTTCGCCTCGTGCGCCTACGAGGACACGCTGGGCATCATCCGATTCTGCCGCCTGTTCGATCCCGAAGAGTGTGCCGACGTTGATCTCGTGCTCGATCTCAACGTCACCGACCTCGCAAGCGATCCTGTTCCCAAGCTGGACCGCGCGCCGTCGCTGACGACTCAGGTGTACGCGAGGCCAAACTGGAGCACGTTCACCGACGCGCAGATCGCTTTTTCGGTCGAGCCGTCCATGCGTGCAGCGTTGAAAGCACCGGGCCAGCTGCGAACGGCCGTCGCCGCAGTGCTGGCCGGGATGTACGAAAAGGCGCGCAACGCCGAGCCGTTCCTGAGCCTGTTCGACTCCATCGAGTTCGCTCGCGACGAGCTCGCGCGCATCCTTGCGTTGTACGCTGTCCCGCGTCACTTCATGGTCCTCGATGTCATCGACTGCGACCCAACGATCAACCTTGGCTCAGTGCTTCGGTTGACCTACGAGCGCTGGGGATTCACGTCGGGACGCAAGTGCTTTATCCATAGCATCGAGCCGCATCTGGACGGCACCGGCGCACGCATCGGAGTCTGGTACTGATGATCCTGATCTCGCACTCCGACACCCCGCAGACTTGGTTCCTCACAAGCTACGACGCGGCAGGCCCAATCAACGACGCACTGATCCTCAACGGCACCGATCAATACCTCGATGACGGCGACCCGCAGACCGTGTGCCGGATACAGTGGAGCGGCAACGCTCAGGCTCTCGACAGCTACCTGCGGCTCAGGGCGGTTTTCGATCAGGCCAAGCCTGTTCGCGTGCTGGGCCTGATCGGCACCACGTTGCCAGTTGGAACGCTGGTGAATTTCCTTGTGTCGTTCGGCTTCTCGTACGTCATGGACATCTCGGCGCGAGTGCGACAGATGCCGCGCGGCCAGCGCGGTGTGTTCGTGTTCAACGACGACCCTCCTACCGATGGCGAAGGGGCCGAGATCGTGATCTACAACGACGTGGATGGCGTCGCGTCCATTGCGCCAGAGTCCATCTTTGAGATCGGTGAAATATGGAGCGGCGACGCCGACGAGCTCGAGATGCTGACCGGCTGGAGCATCACCGACGTTGACCCGATCAAGGTTAGCCGCAGCGTCACGAGTCGGCCTGGCCGGCGGCGCACGACGATCCCGTACCGGCGCGTGGGGTTCCGCTTCGACGCGCGCAGCGTTACCCAGTTGAAGAGCGGCGACGACCTGTACGAAACGATGGCGAAGATCGACCGGGGCCAGACGTGCGTGGTGTTCCCGCGCTATCAGGTCGGCGGCGTGTACGACGAGGACACGCTCAACGCGTTCGCGATCTTTGGGATCGCCCTGCAGCTGCCGGGCTTCCAGCATGCGGGCGGCGATTACATGATCGCCACTGGCGAGCTCGTGGTCGAGGAAGTGCCGGCGCTGCCAGCGCCTGAGTGATCGCCAGCGCGCGCTGGGGCGGCTGGGGCGGCTGTGGCCGCTGGGGCTGGGCGGCCCGTGGGGCTGCGCTGGGGCCGCTGGGCTGGAGGCTGGGGCCGCTGGGCTGGGGCTGGGGGGTCTCAGGGCCGCCGGGGCGGCTGGGGCGGCCCGCTGGGGCCGCCGGGCTCAGGGGCCGGGCTCAGGGCCGCCGGGGCGGCCCTTGTTCCACGTGGAACCGATCAGCCGGGCTTCGGCCGGAACCGCACGAGATCGAGCTCGCCGGCGCGTCGTTCGAGCAGGTTTTTTCTGGTGTTGGTCATGGCCGGGCGCTCACCGAGTCACCTTCGCGAAGCCGACCGCGTTGCCGTTCGTGTCGAACAGCTTGCGCTCGTACCCTGCGACGATCTCTTGGCCGGAAAAGCCGCGCGTGCCGCTGCTCAGCTGGCGATCAATGATGCGTTGCACTTCTGCAGCGCGGTCCCACG
>JBBQNT010000340.1:0-3828 GCA_038330215.1 Gemmatimonadales bacterium | reverse complement strand
AGAGTTGAGTGCGGCATCGGCGGGGAGCAGCGGCCAGTCGAGTTGTACGGCGCGCCATATGTGCCGTTGTGATTCTCGTATGCCTCCGTCGCGAGAAATGGCGAGGCCGTCGAGTGTGAAACCTCGCGCATGCACGCGCGTGCGAACCACGGTGGAGGGCAGCGTGGGATCGGGCGAGCCTGGTATTGTGTCGGTCTCGCCTACACGAAGCGCGAGGGCGGAGCTGTGAGACCAACTGGCGATGGCGCTTAGCAGGGCAGCGTCGGCGGCGTGGGTGGCGCGTTCGCCTTGCCAGGCGAGTCGTGATGAGCGCAGCGAGCGCAGGACCGCGTCGGCGAATGCAACGGCGATGAACAGCAGTGCGCTGGTAAGGACGAGCACCAGCACGAGCGAGAAGCCGCGACGCTCGATTGCCACGCCGCCAGAGGCTCGATGCGGTTGCGTGTTGATGAAGTCTTGGCTGCGCATGTCAGCGTCCTCCCCGCAGCGCCAACTGCACGGTGATCGAATCGTGCGGGATTGCAGCGTCGGCAGGTCGACGCGTGATGCGCACCTGGGCTGTCACGAGTCGGGCGTCGCCTGCGGCAGCGGAGGCGGGCGTGAGGTCGCCTCGCAGCACGGAGAGTGTGAAGCCGCCCAGAGCAGTCGGCGTGAGCGGTCCGGCAACCGGCTGCGTGGTGCTCCACGCGGTGCCGTTGTGTTCACGGCGGCCCAGAAAATATTCGTTGGTAGCGGCGCGATACGCACGCCATTCGGTGCGGCGGCGTACCGTGACGAAGGAACCGACATCGGGCGCCAGCGCCGACGATGCGGCGAGTGTGATGCGCCACGGGGATTCGGGCGCGCTGCCCCGCAGTGGCGAGTTTGCGCAGGCGGAGGATTCGGGTGCGGCGCCAACGATGTTGGTGTGCTGCGTGGCGCTATCAAGATCGGTAAGGGAGGCACCGACGTTGGATGAATCGGGCGGTGCGAACGCGAGTTGGTCTCCCGCGCGCGGATCGGCACTGAAAGCGGCGCGCAGCGCGTGCTGCGAATCACCGCTGACGATGTCGACCACGTTGGGTGCCGGTGTGGCGCACACAACGCCGACAAGTACGGAGGCGTGCAGTACGATGCTGGAATCGGTCCATGATTCGAGCGCCGACGCCGACGCGCCGCGCAGGTCGGCGGCGAGCACGATGCCCACGTGCTCGAGCTCGCGCGTGTTGCGGAGCCTGGATTCGATTCGGGAGGTGACGCGCAGCTGCGTGACGAACAGCTGCACGGCCGCGCCTGTGATGAGCAGGGCAAGTGGGAGGGCGACGAGCAGTTCGAGTACGGCGCTGCCGCGGCGGTTCATGCACACCATCCCGCGAGCACAGCATGCAGCGAACGCGGCGCGGACGCGGCCGTTGGATGCGCGAGCAGCGTGACGTGGAGCTGCACCGAGACAGCCGGGGCGGCACCAATTGGCGACCAGCTTGCGGTGAACCGCGCGCCACTGCGCGAGCCCGCCGCAAGTGCGCACGGCTGCGATACGCCTGTTTCGGCAATATCGCGCAGCACCGCACGGGCTGCATGATGCTGTGCGACGCGGTCACCGACCGCGGAGGTGACGTTCAGCAACGACAGCGCAGCCGACGACGCCACGGCCAGCAGCAGCGTCGCGACGATCAGTTCAACGAGTGCGCGGCCGTTGCGAAGCGTTCGGCTACGCGATGCATGGCACGGAGAGGTAGTAGAGGCGGGAAGCATGGCGCAACATGCTGCCGTACGCGCCGTATTCCTTCACCATTTCCTTGCGCGCGGTGCCACTCCTGCAAACTTCCGGTTCAGTTTCCCGACGACAACGGCAACAGCAGCACAAACGCCGCCCCACCTTCTCGCGAGCGCTGCGCCCACACCGTGCCGCCGAGTCCGTCAATCGTTTGTGCAACGATCGCCAGCCCCAGCCCAGTGCCCCGCCCTTCACGCTTCGTGCTGTAAAACGGATCGAACACGCGGTCGATATCCTGCGGCGGCACACCGGGACCGGAGTCGGCAACAACCACCTGCAGCACGGGCCCATCCCACTGCCGCTGCGCCAGCCAAGCCCGCGCGCGCACGTTCGGCTCATGCGGAAAGCGCTCTCCGGGATCATCGTCAACACGCTGACGCTCGGCGGTCGCCTTCATCACTTCCAGCGGCAGTCGGCGCGTGCGCAAGCTAAGCTGGCCAACGCCTGACATCGCGTCCACCGCGTTCAGCAACAGGTTCACGAACACCTGCTGCAGGTCGTGCTGCTCGGCGAACACTTCCGCGCCTTCCCTTTCGAGCGCGGCCTGCACGTCGATGCGGCGCAAAATGCCCTGGTCGCGCAGCAACTGCAGCGAGTCGCGGATCACGTCGTCGGCGACCACGGCGCGCGGGGGTGCTGCGACGCGGGCCGGCGTAATCAAGCAGCCCGCGCACGATGCGGTCCACACGCTCCACTTCCCGCTCGATGCCGTCGAGCGGCTCGGTCACATTGGGGATGTGTTCCGTTCGCTGCCGCACGAGGTGCGCGTAGTTGGCGATCGCGCTGAGCGGATTGCCTACTTCGTGCGCAATGCCCGCCGCAAGCCGGCCGGTGGCGGCCAGCTTGTCCGCGCGAATGAGTGCGCGGTTCGCATCGCGCGCCTGCTCGAGCGGACCAAGCACGTACCGTCTGAAAAGGTATCGCACCACGAAAAACCTGAGTGCGAACATCACGCCAAGCGCTGAGAGCGTGGGCACAACGTTCGAGCTGGCCATACGCTGTCCGGCAAACGCCGCGAGCGCCAGCGCGAGAGCCGTGGTCACGAGCAGCACGCCGAGCGGTGCCGAGATGTTCGAGCGCGAATGTTCGGAAGGCGTGTTCACGACTGGAAGGTGCGTGACTACGCGGCCACAATCCAGCGCGCAGCGAAGAAAGGGCTGGGCTTTCGCCCAACCCCCTTTCACAATCGGGTAAGCATACGGATACCGACGTTAGCGAGAGAAATGGCCTCAAGCCCTGCAGCCGTGAGACTCGCGCCGACGCCTCGGCAGGTCAAGGCTTAACTAACAAGCCTCGTGTGGTTGGCTATTAGTTGCCCCGGAAGAACTGGACGGCACCACTCACAGAGTCGACGAAGAAGTTGTATTCCCAACCATCAGCTTCCCTCATGCCAGGGTATACGTAGTACGTACGGGGATTGATTCGGACCACGGCCGTCGGGCCCCAGTTTGCATTCTTCAGGACGCCAGAAGCCGCGCCAGCCGGCGTTGCGAGCCAAGCATCGATCAACGAATCGACGTGCTCGCATACCACAGAATCTGAAGTTGCGACAACACTATCGGCTGGCCAACGTTGCAGGCCGAAATCCGCGCGAAACTCTACGCTTAGTGAATCTGGATTGGTAACGTCACCCAGCGCCCGCGAGACGGCGAGTTCGAGGTTTCCCTCAAGTAGACCGGCGCACGGAGTTACGGACTGCCGCTGCGATGAAAAGCGGCTGATGACCGAAGCGCTCGCCGAAACCCACATCACCAGAACAAGTGACGGTAGCAGTGCGACGGTTCTGGTCATGGGCGTAGGCATGTGCCATCCTTTCGTGGGAATCCTGAGTAACTCGAGTCGAACGGTGCCTTACTCGGCGTGCGGCGACCAAAGTATCCGCCGGGTCTGTCTCAGGTCTAGTTGAAATTCGGGTGGTGCCTCCATACTGAGCGTGTTCATCCCAGCCAGGATTCGCTCGCCAATATCGAGGACACCACCCATGCGCAGAGTACGAAACGCGCCCCGTGCGCACCAGTCACCCACACCCGCCGTCGAGCAAGTCGAGGCCCCGCTCGACGATGGGACCGTGG
>JBBQNT010000339.1:0-3893 GCA_038330215.1 Gemmatimonadales bacterium | reverse complement strand
CCCGACTCCGGCACGAGCACCACAAGCGTGGTATCGGCGGTTCGCGCCACGTCGAGTTCGCTCTGGCCGACGCCGACGGTCTCGATGATGATGATGTCCATACCGAACGCGTCGAGCACATCGCACACATCGCGCGTGGCGCTGGCCAGCCCGCCCAGCGAGCCCCGCGTGGCCATGGAGCGAATGAACACGCCCGGATCGAGCGCCACCTCCTCCATGCGGATGCGATCGCCCAAGAGCGCGCCGCCGGTGAATGGCGAGGTGGGGTCGACGGCGACAACGCCCACGGTCCGGCCGCTTTCGCGCCAGGCCCGGACGAGCTGCGTGGTGATCGTGCTCTTGCCCGCACCCGGCGGGCCCGTGATGCCGATGCGCCGCGCGTGTCCGAGTCGCGGATGCAGCGTGCTCGCGAGCATATCGAACCCTGGCCGGTGGTTCTCAACGATCGACACCGCCCGGGCGAGCGCGGCGGGCTTCCCGTTGTCGAACTCCACCAGCAAGCGATCGATGGAGGGCACGCCCGTGTCGTAGGCCGTGGCGCTCAACGCGGGTCTCCGCTGCTGCGTGACGCGGGTGGTGACGCGAGTGGTGACGCGAGTGGTGACGGGGGTGGTGACGCGGGTGGCAATGTCGCCGGTGACGCCGTCGGCGACGCGGGTTCATCGTGCTCGTCCCTGATTTCTCCCACCAGTTCCTCCAACAAGTCTTCCAGCGTGATCAGGCCGGCCACGCCGCCGTCGTCGCCACGAACAATGGCCATCTGCCGACGCGCTCTCAGCATCTCGTACAGCAAGTCACCGGCCGCCTTGGATGCAGCGGCTTCGGCAATTGGGCGCAACGTGGGACGTCCCTGACCCGCCACAACGAACACGTCGAACGCGTGCAGCATGCCGACGGGATGATCGAGCGCGCCGCGATATACGGGAACCCGACTGAACCCGGAGTCAGCGATACGACGCGCCATCTCGTCCTCCGGCAGCGACTCGTCGAGCGCGAACACATCGGAGCGCACAGTCATGATGTCGGCTGCCGTCTTGCCGCTCAACTGCACCACGCCGGAGATGATGGCGATCTCTTCGCTCGCATCGAGTCCCTCGAGCGTGCCGTCCTGCAACAGTTCCTCGAGCCCTTCGCGGGACGCATCGGTGGCGTCGGCACGTGCGCTGCTCAGGGGTGCGAAACGGCGCGCGACGAATCGCGCGATGCGCCGCGCTGCGAGTCGGACCGGTGTGAGCACAAGCGCGATGGCGCGCAGCATCGGCACGAATACCGGCACCAGACGCGGTGCCCACCGGCGGGCAATCGCTCGCGGCAGCAACTGGCCGAAGGTCAGCACCACCAGCGCCAGCACGACTGCATCACGCAGCAGCGCCCACGGTTCACCACTGTTGAGTAGCGCGAGGCCGGCGCCGGCCAGAAACACGACCAGCGCGACTCCGGTACCGGCGGTGAGCAGCAGGCGTTTGGGATGTTCGACGAAGCGCTGGTTACTGAAAGTGTCCTCGTCCTCGTCGCGCTCGATCCATGATCGCAGCCACAGGCGGTTCACCGCGCGCACCGCGGTCGCGCCTGCGGTGAGCAGTGCCACCACCAGCGCCGTGCTGAGCATGATGATGGTGCGTGTCAGCATGAGGTGTTCAGCATGAGATGCGCCGGTTCATGCGCGCTGCTCACCGCTACGCGCACCGCGCCCATCGCCGTCTCGGGCGTCGTCACTGCGTGGGTCGCGCTCCCGCGCGTCGCGTCGCTCGAGAAAAACCCGCTCCACCTTGCGGCGCACCACACGCTCCACAATCACGCGGAAGCCGTCGATCTCGAGCGTCTCACCAGCGCGCGGCACGCGGCCGAGCAGTTCGAATATCAGCCCGCCGATCGTACTCACCTCGTCGCGTCGGAAATCGTGATTGAGCGCGTCGGACAAGTCATCGAGCGTGAGGCGTCCGGACACCCAGTATCGAACGCCGTCCTCCTCGCTGATCTGCCGCTCCTCGTCGTCGTACTCGTCCCGGATCTCGCCGACCAGTTCCTCGAGGATATCCTCGATTGTGACCATGCCTTCCGTGCCGCCGTACTCGTCCACGACAATTGCAATGTGCGTGCGCGATGCCTTGAAGTCGCGCAACTGGTCGGCGATGCGCTTGGTGGACGGGATGTAGCGTGGTTCGCGCATGAGGCCAGGCCATCCACCCTCTGGCTCCTGATCGGCGATCACCGCGGCCAGCAGATCCTTCGCATAGAGAATGCCCACGACATCATCGACCGTGTCCACGTAGACGGGCACGCGCGAGTGGTGCGCGCTGTGCAGTCGGTCCACTACTTCGTTCCACGGCGTATCGCGATCGACCGCCACCATATCGACGCGCGGCACCATGACGTCGCTCACCGTGGTCTCGCCGAACTCGAAGACGCCCAGTAGCAGGTCGCGCGTGACGAGAGAAACGGTCGGCTCCGCCTCCACCACCTGTCGAAACTGCTCGGCCGCCGTCTCGCGGGACTCGAGAGCGTCGTTCGCTGGCGTGATGATCGCGTCAAAGATGCCGTCGAGCCAGCCACCCAGAAACACAACCGGCGCGAGCAGGCGCTCCACGAACTGCGTGAGCGGCGCAAGTCGCTGCGCCGCGCCCTCGCCAAGCAAGTCGCCCAACGCGCGCGCGGCGGCCTCGGCAAATAACACCGAGAGCGCTGCGGCTGTGATGAGCGCGACGATGCGAACGGGCCAGATACCATCGGTGAATGACAACGCGAGTGCGACGGCTCCGCCGGTGATCCCATGCGCAGCAACGCGCAGGAAGGCGAGTGCGCGATGGGCGCGCTCGCGCGCCGGCAGGACGCGTCCGATCGTGTGTCTATTGGCTGGGAGGCTCCCGCGCGGGGACGCGTCGGCGTCGGGTGTAGCGAGACTGGGCACCCCGGAGAGCAGCGCACCGTCCGCGACGGCCGCTACCGCCGCAACTGCACTACTGGCAGCCGCAACGGTCCACGCGAGCAGGCTCATGCGTTCGTCGTGCGAGACGCTCGCCAGCGCGCCATGAGGCGCTCCTGGCGCTGCCACATGGGCGATGCTTCGCGATCGTCGTTGATGGGATGTTCCCAGCCGCAGGCGTGCAACACGCCGTGCACGACCAGGCGCGCCAACTCGTCGCGCACGCCCACCTTCCACTCCTTCGCCTGCGTGCGCGCGACATCCGGACAGATGTAGATGTCCGCCA
Source organism: Gemmatimonadales bacterium (assembly GCA_038330215.1). Lineage (GTDB taxonomy): Bacteria > Gemmatimonadota > Gemmatimonadetes > Gemmatimonadales > Gemmatimonadaceae > JAABRT01. The sequence continues at coordinate 684 of JBBQNT010000339.1, read as the reverse complement.
CCAGCACGCCCGACCCGTCATCTCCAAGCGCGAACGTGATGACGTCCGTTGCGCCGCGATGCCCCAGGTGCTCTCGATTGAGCCGCGCCATCTCGCGCGACGAGACCAGCGCGATGCTGATCATCGCGCGCGGAACCTGCTCCGCCTTGAGCACGCGCCGCGCGAGATCGGCAAGGCGGGCGGGCGCAATGGGAGAACGGGTCACGCCGTCGCGCGACACTGCGACTGCATGCGCGAGCTCGCGCGTTGCGCTGCGGACCAAGGGCACCCTCCGACTGCCGGAACGCTTCGCCGGAGCGGTCATGAGGCGCGCACGGCTGGCGATGCGGGCGCTTGTCGTTCGCCGGCGCTCACACCGTCCGGCCCGGGATAGTCGATGCGCGCGTGCCGCATCGCCATCAGAACCCGCACGAACTCGTTCTTCACTTCTTCCAGTTGCTTGAGGGTAATGGGCGCGTGTCGCAACTGCCCCTGTTCGATGCGCGCTCTCACGATCTTCTCGACCGTCTCACGCAGCGTGCCTTCCGTCGGATCGGGCAACAGGCGCGTCGCCGCCTCGGCACCGTCGGCCAGCATGCAGATGGCGGTCTCGATACTGCGCGGCGTCGGGCCGGGATACATAAACTCACCGCTCTGCATCACACCGGCGTCACGCTCACGTGCCTTCTCGAGAAAGTAGGTGAT
>JBBQNT010000338.1:0-3894 GCA_038330215.1 Gemmatimonadales bacterium | reverse complement strand
ATTGGTCTGCAGCTCCAGCGCCTTTCCGTAGTCCGTGATCACGGCACCCAGATCACTGCCCGGGTCATGCCGATGGTCGCGAAACCCACGCTCGGCCGTTGAGAGGAAGCGACGCGCACCGGGCTCGAGCAACATCCAGCTATCTGGACCGAAGTGGTCTTCGCGCAGTGTTGCCTCGATCGCGCCCACGCCGCCGCGTTCCGAATCGTATCGCGCCCAGAGCTTTCCATCCGCGTACTGGCTGTACTCGCGTTCATCGAAGAAACGCTGCCCGTCGGGACGCGACACGATGAGCGGCAGATCCACCATGCCGCCGTACAATGACACCGGCCGATCGGCGTATCGTGTGTTGCGCAGCTTCGCGAGCTCGGCGACAACACCCGGCAGGTCGTCCTTCACCAGCAAACGGATATCGGCAATCTCGAACCAGCAGTCGCAGTTGAGCGAATGCTGCGTGTAGTACGCCGGTACATGGGCCGGGTCAGAATCACGCGGGTCGTGTGTGACGATATCCGTGACATCCGCGACGTAGAGCGACTGAAAGTCCGTGAGATACAGATGCGTTTCGCGCGCGTGGTCGACATCGGCCGAGTCGCGCCCAAGCTGCACGATGTCGTCGAGATGCGGCATGGGCTGCTGGCGCTGGTTGGAGCGCACCTTGCCCCACCACACGTACGCCTCTTCGCCGTCGGTGCCGTCGCTCGTGGAGCGTGCGTCCCAGTCGAGCAGCACGCGCAGATGTGCTTCCATCGCGTCGGCCGCGTAGCGCGGGTTCCAGACGGTGACGAGGTGTTGAGCGGGGGTGGGCATGGGGAGATCATACCGCCGGGGGCGCTGTCTGTCAGTTCCCACTGCGATACTGGTGAAGTTGGCATCGGTTGTCGCAAATGGTGCCGCATGGCTGGCGATATCATCGCTCAGCGGGATGTTACTGGCAGGTGCTCATGTGGCTGGACCGATCTGCTCACCCTCGATTAAGCGCCGATGATCGAATCGTTGCAGGCCTACATTGCGCACTTCGCCGGCTACGGCGACCTGCGCGCACCGCTGTGGTTCGTCGGCATGGAGGAGGGTGGTGGCCGCGACGTCGCGGAGCTGACACGCCGCGTGGAGACGTGGTCGTCACGGGGACGTTCACCTCTCGAGGATCTTGCTTCCTACCATCATGCGATCGGCCTGTCGCGCCACTTCGAACAGCCGTTTCCACTGCAGCGCACGTGGGCGCCGCTCATTCGTGTGCTGCAGGTGTGGCGGCATGCGCCGATGGACCATGCGACATTGCGACGCGTGCAGATGACCGAGCTTGGGGCGCACGGCGGCGCGGCCACGCTGCTCGAACTGCTTCCGCTGCCCGCGAACAACACACAAGCGTGGCCCTATGGTTCGCTTGCGGAGTACATACCTGCGCTGGCTGACCGATTGCAGTATCGCCAGGCGTACGAGGCCGAGCGCCTGACCATGTTGCGTGCGCTGATGCGGAAGGGCGCACCGCGGGCGGTTGTGTGCTATGGACTTTCCTACCTCGGCGCGTGGACCGAGCTCGCCGGTACGCAGCTCCAGGCCATCGATGTCGAGGGGCGTAAATGCTACGCTGGCGACGGTGAGGTATGCCCGGTGATCGCCGTGCCGCATCCAGTGGCGCACGGAACCAGCTCGCGGTTCTGGGAAGGGTTGGGGCTCATGCTGCGGGCACGGACGGTAAGCTGAAGTCGCAGATCACAACCGTTCCTCGGCCTGCCAAGTCTCGCCAGTGGTCGCCTGCGCATCATGATCGTAGGCTCGCGAGAAGCGCGCCCACCGAGACATCCATGCGAGAATAAGTTTGGAAATAGGCGGGATGCGATACTCGATAGACTTACCGTCAGTATGGCGCGAGCTCGATGCGCAAACCCGTCTTCACCTCGTCGAGCACAATCTGCAGGCAGGACAGTGCTACCGCTGAAGGAGCTTCAACGAAGCTTGACGGACTTCCACCGCGCACCTCCCAGCACCGGTCGTGCAGCGACACGCTGCCGTCCCCGCCGAGCCATTCCAGCGCCGCCACGACGGTTCGCTGTTCAGGAAATCGTTGGCTCCGGGTCGATGAGTTCGTATGATCCATCGTCCTTTGCCCAAGCCTCAATGACGCCGATATCGGTACGGCGAGCGCGGCGCAGGAGCGGCTCGCACGTCGCGCTCACAAGATCGAAAATCCGGTCGAGTGTCTCACCCGAAAGCGTTGCCTTGTCGCCGCTCATGCTGACGCCTCACGTTGAAGGTTGCTCTCAGTGCCGCGAAGCTCCTGATGAAGGCTTCGTGGAGAGACGCGTTGCGGATTCGCTGGGCAACTCGTACGACTAGCCAGCCAGGCTGTCGTATCGATCGCGACGGTGGCGCCGCGTATCAACGGTCAATGCCACGTCAGCGAAATCCCAAGCTGGTTGAAGTTCGCGCCTTCACCGTCGAACGGTCCGCCGACGCCGTTGAGAAATGGCGTGATGCTGAAGTTGGTCCCAACACGCCAGTCGTAACCAAGCCCGAATGTTGCCGACGTGCCATCTTCGCCGATGCTGATGTTTCCGTCGCCGATTTCGAGGCGCCCGACGCCGAGGCACCCTGCAGGAAGAAGCCACCCGTCGCCGACGGATAGAACTTCACCAGCACCATGAGCGCGCTCCACGTGACGGTGACGCCGTGCACCTTCTTCGACCACGCATTCGACGTCGCACCGAGCTACAGACGCGGTGAGAGTGTACCGCCGAGGGCGATCTGCGCAGTGGCTCCGGTTTCGCGCGAGTCGCACAGATCGCAGCCGACGCTTCCGCCGCCCAGTCCTGCGGTGATCCAGAATCCTTCACGAACCTGAGGCTTGCTCTGCGCCGAAAGCTGAGAGCCGGTGACGAGTGTGGCCGACGCGATGATGGTAGCCGTGAGCAAACGACCTGCCGAGCTGGCGCTTGCGACATCTAATGCGTAACGTTCACATGTGCGGCGATTTCCCAGGCTTGACGGGCCGCACACCGGAGCCCTGCTCCGCGCTTTCCGTCTAAGTCGCAGAGGCGAACGCCGGCGACCAATCATCTGGGTCACCGGCGTTTACTTCTGGAGGACGGCAATGCCCGTGGCTATGAGCAGTTCGTTTCCGGACAAGACTGCCGTGAACCTTCGGTTCCGGCCCCACACATACGTCGCCGAATGGTGCTGCACCGCCGCGAGCGTGCAGAACGTGACCGGCGAATGGCGTCGCAGGCGCTTGCTCACGCTCCTGAGCAACTCGGCGCTGCAGTCACGGCGGCGCGACGGTCTGCTGCAGGATGTGCTGCTCTCCGATACTCGTGAGACGCACATTGCCGCCGATCCCCTGCGGCGCATTGCCGGTGAATACCTGCCGCCATACCTGCCCGGCGAGCTGGAGATCGCACGCATCGTGCTCGGCACGACGCCTGCCGTGGTGTACAGCCTGCGTGCGCGGTCCGACCGCCCGCAACACGCGCGGCATCCAACACGCCGCTCCACGATGCATGCGAAGAACGTGCCACGCGCACTGCGCATGGTGGACGAACAGGGCAGCACATTCACGTTCGAGCCGCCTACATCGAACGGCACCATGACGCTGCGCGAACTCATTCGTGTGATCGACAGCGTGCGCGCGGGCCACATCGATTTTCACCCGGAGCACGTGCCATTTCCGGAGGCACTGCTCGAGGAAGGAGCAGGAATGTTTCTGCTCTTCGATGATCTGCTGAACTTCGTGCACATCTCGTCGCTCGTGTATCCCGAGCTCAATGCGTTCTACCGCATCCGTGCCGCGTTCTGGCTGCGTCGCCGGAACAGTCAGCACGCGCGCGTCCGCAGCAGGCCGGAGGATCGGTTGGCGAAACAGTGGACCGAGGGACGGCTCTGATGCCATCAGTT
>JBBQNT010000337.1:0-3937 GCA_038330215.1 Gemmatimonadales bacterium | reverse complement strand
GTCGTCGACACGCATGAACGCGCCCAACGATTCAACGTCCGACTCCGGCAGCGCCACACCGCGCTCGGCGGCCAGCGCCAGCAACGTGGCCGGACGAAGCGATCCATCCAGATGCACGTGCAACTCGGCCTTCGGCATGCGTTGCAGAAGCCCGTACTGCGCAGCGGTGAGGCTCATGATATCAAGTCGCCGCCGCGCGAATCGGCAGCAGGCGAAAGATCGCCCCGCCATGCACGGGCACAGTGGCGTCCACGGGCAGGCCGCGACTGTCCGTCACACGCCGCTCACCGCGGTCGAGTGCTTCGGCCTCGCTCAGATCGAACGCCGCCACCGCGTCGCGCACGGTCGCACCCAACGCGACGGACACGCCACGCTCGTTCACGTACGCGCGAAACGTCGTCGGCCCGGACGGCGCGGACATCGACGAATCACTCACGGCGTCTCCTTGCGAATGCGCTGATCGCTGGGCGCCTGCACCGGCTGCGGCAATGACCGCAGATGCTGCGCGAGCGCATCGATATCGCGGATCGGCAGCACTTCACCGCTGACAAACGGAACGCCCGCGATCGTCGCGGGGTCGCCAAACATGTAGTCGTTCATGATCACAGTATAGACGGCATCGGGGTCGATCGCACCTCCACTCGCGAGCGTGACACGCGAAACGAGGTCGCCGTCGGCGCGTGCATCACTCCACGTCATGAGCAGTCCGCTCAGGTGCAGGTCCGGTCCGCGGCGATAGGTGGAGTTGTCCAGCAACCGCTTGAGGTCGCGTCCGCGCACCTGCGTGCGCACGAGCTGATTCGCGAACGGCACGATCTCATGCAGCGCACCCATAGTCGCGATGCCGGCCTGCAGGTTCGCGCGAATGCCGCCGTTGTTCCACATGGCGATGTCACCGCGGCCCACCAGTCGCAGCGCGTCAGCGATGATGCGCCCCAGTCCATACTCGGTGCCCTCGCGCCGCAAATCCGCGCCAATGGTGGCCACTTCCTGCGCGAGTCGCGGTCCTACGGTGGCGAGCGAGCGCTCCACGATGCGAACCACGGCGGGATCCGCGCCAATCAGCGAGTCACCGAAGACATCTCGCACCGCCGTGCGCGGCACGCGGTCCGTGCCATCGAGCGGCAGGTCGGTGACCGTGATCGCGCGTCCGCTCGAAGACGCTTGCACCACCGGCACGCCGTTCACGCGAGCATCGAAGATGGTGTGCGAGTGCCCGGCCACCACGAGATCCGGCTTGTCGGTAAGTCCGCGCACAAAATCGAAGACGCCACCACTGCAGTTGTCCGGTGCGTTCCGCTCGCATCGTCCGCCATCGTGAATGACTGCCACCACGATCTGCGCACCGCGTGCACGCAGCGAGCGCACATGCTCGCTCACGATCGGCGACGGGTCGAGGAACGTGAGGTCGTTCACATGAATCGCCTTCGTGCTCCCGGATGTGTGCGTACCGGCTGCACCGACGATGCCCACCTTGACGCCTGCACGCTCCACGATGGTGTCTGCACCCGCCCATGACGGACGGCGTCCGTCGCGCCCGCGAACGTTCGCACCGAGCACGGAGAAGTTCATCTCCTCGAAGCGCGCGTACATCGTATCGCGGCCGTAGTCGAACTCGTGGTTGCCGAGTGCAGCGGCGGTGTAGCCCAGCGTATTCATGAGTTCCACCATGGGCCGTCCGTATTGCCAGTCCGAACCCGGAGTGCCGGTGAACATGTCACCGCCGTCGAGCAAGAGCACTTCACAGCCATCGGTGCATTCGCGTCGCGCCTTTGCGATCGCCGCCGCAAGTGGCACGGCGCCGCCGCGAAGCACGCCCTGAGCGTCGGGGCGCGACCTGTGCGTTCCGTGTACATCGTTCGTAGACACGACGCGCAACACGCGCGTACCGCTCGGCACCCGCGGCGCGGCGCGGGCCAGTCCCCTGCCCTCGGCGTTTGTCGCTAACGCACTCGCACTGGCAGTCGCTGTCGCTGTCGCACTCGCAGTCACTGACGCCGGCGCGGCGCGCGACACCGGCACCGGCGCCGGCGCCGTACCGATCGCCTCGGCCGATCTCGATCTGTTGAGTTCCCCATACACCGGCCCCACGACCGACGCCGGCTCCAGGCGCCAGTTGCGTGTGGCGTACGCGCCAGGCTCGATTACACCGGCACGACGGATCTCCTCGACGAGCAGTTCGCGGATGTCGCGTCCTTCATCATAAACCACGCGTGATCCAGCCAGCATGCTGAAGCCACCGCCGCCTTCAGCACGATAGTTGTTGAGCGCAAGCGTGAACGAATCGCTCGGCGTCACGTCGCGCCCCTTCCAGCGCAGCGTCGTCACCCGTGCGCCGAGTGGTTGGGACAGGTCCAGCACATACTCCACGCCGGACAGAATCTCGAAGTTGTACCCCGGCACGTCGCTGTTGACGATGCCATCGGGCGGCACCACACCGTTGGCTCCGATCGTGCGAAAGTAGCGCGACGAGTGTTCGAGATAGCTGCGAACCTGCGCGCCGCTCACACGAATGGCGCGCAGTGTGTTGTCGTAGGGATACAGGCGCGCGAGCTGCGCCATCGTGATCGGGCCCGGCTCAAACGCTGCGTCCAGCGAAAACGCCGCCGTGGCCGCGAGGTCGGCGTTGGCGGTCCGTCGCATGACTTCGAGCATGAAGTCGATGATGGGGACGTCGGCGATGCGCGCGCTGTCGGAGCGCCAGGTGGTCGCTGTGCGGCCGAGCGGCGCGTTCACCCAGGCGAGCGTGCGCTCGTGCGCGGCGAGAGTCGCCGCGATGACGTGACGGGATTCTCGCACATTGTTCAGCCGCACCGACTCGCCGCGACGTGATTCCACGCGATAGCGCGCACCGTCACGCACCATCGAGAACTTCGCGACCGCGACACTTCCGGCCCAATTGCGCGGCTGCACGATGAGCGTATTGCCCACGAGCGAATCGATCACCTCACGGTGCGAATGCCCGAGGACGACAAGATCCACTCCGTCGACTTCGGACGCAATCTGCCCCGCCACGTTCTCACGCCCGACACCGGTGGAGACTTCATCGTAGCTCGAGGGTCCACCCAGCCCGCTGTGTACCACAACCACTACCAGATCGTGCGCGGCACGTACCTGCGACACGGTCTCGCGCACGAACGGCATGATGTCGCGAATCGTGATGCCCGCCGCGGCGAGATTCGCGCGATCCCACACCATCGAACCCGGCGTGGTCGCACCAACGATCGCGATCCGAACACCATCGCGAATCACGCTCTTGACGCCCGGATAGCGCGGCGAGCCGTCGCGGGCGCGCACGTTGCCCGCGAGAAACGGGAAGCTGGCCTGCTTCATGGCCGCCTCCCAGGTGGGCACGCCGTAGTTGAACTCGTGGTTTCCGATAATGGCCGCGTCGTACCGCAGTACGTTCATCGCCGCGATCACCGGATGCACCGGCTGCGGCGAAACGCGCGCCGCCACGAACGTGAGCGGGTTGCCCTGGAAGAGATCGCCCGCATCCACCAGCACCACCCGTCCGCCATGAGCGTCGCGCAGCGAATCGACGACGGTGGCCGCGCGAGCGAGCCCGCGCGCCGAATCCGGTCGGCCGGCTTGGTAGTCCCATCCGCGCAGTCGCCCGTGCACGTCGGTTGTGGCGGCCACGAGCACTTCGACGCGCTCGCCGGGTGGCGCGCCGGCTTCGCCAATCGCCGCAGCTCCGCCCACGCCGCCCACTCCGCGGGAGCAGCCGATCAGCAGGAAGGATGTGGTGAGCAGCGCAGCGGCTCGCACAATCGGGCGGCCGGCACTTCGGATTTCGGAAAAGGACAGTCGAATCTGCATATGAAATTGTAGCGGCCCGGCGGTCCCGTTGGGGAGTGGATGCAGCGGCCCGCACGGTCGCCCGTTGCCCCGGCTCTCTCGCATAACGAGCTTATATCGGTGACAGGTCCATTCT
>JBBQNT010000336.1:0-3989 GCA_038330215.1 Gemmatimonadales bacterium | reverse complement strand
GATCGAGCAGGGATAGCGCGCGGTCTATCTCGACCGCGATCACCGCCGACGCGGGTCCGGCAACAACGGTGTCGAGCACGGCGAAGCCCCGCTGCACCGGCACGTCAACGGTGATCGAAGGGGACCCTTGCCGCTCGATGGTGATTGACACGCGTCGTCCTGCCGCCGGAAAAGCCACTCACCGCGCGATGTCGATTTTCCCAGAGATTGACCTGATGCAGCAAGGCGTGCACCTGCTCGCGCCGTTGTGCACGCTGCGTCAGCCCCTTCAACACGGCGAGATGATCGAGCAGCGCCAGCGCGGACAGGCCGGGATACACGCCGAAATCCTGCGGCAGGTATCCGAGCCGCGCACGATGGGACGCGACATCATCGAACACGTTCTGTCCATCGAGCGATACCGTGCCACGGTCCGGGTGCTGCAGCGTCGCGATCGTACGCATCAGTGAACTCTTTCCGGCGCCATTGGGGCCGAGCAATCCGAACAGACCTGGGCCGATCTCCAGCGAGATGCCGCGCAGCGCGTGCACCCCATTGTCGTAGGTGCGATGCACGTCCACGAGTGACAGAAGCGGCACGAAGGACCTCGTCGGGGGGGGTGTTGCAGGAGGGAGCGGTGCCCACACCACGACCACGGGACGGGAAAGTTTCTCGACCACCCTGCGCGTTGCCTGGCGCTGGTCCCGCATGCCTACGGCGGGTCGTTCGACGTTTGCCGCAGGCTATCTTGCACCATGCAACCGACCGACGGCATCACGCACCTGCCAACCATCTTCACCATCGGTCCGCTGGAAGTCACGGGATTCGGGCTGGCCGTACTGCTCGGCTTCGTCATTGCGCAAATCATCTGTCAGCGTGAGTTGCTGCGACGCGGTCACGTGGTGGAAGCCGATGCCATCCCCGATATCGTGCTGGCCGCGCTGCTCGGAACGCTGATCGGCGCGAAGACCTACTACGTGATGCTCACCGGTGATTCGTCGGCGTTCTTCAGCCGCGGTGGCTTCGTCTTCTGGGGCGGTTTCATCGGCGCCGTGCTGCTCTGTTGGCTGGTGGTCGTGCGAAAGCGACTCAGCTTCATGCGCATCGCCGACGTGGCGGGCATCGCGATTGCAGCCGGCTATGCGGTGGGACGAACCGGATGCTGGGCGGTGGGAGACGATTACGGCCGACCGTGGAGCGGCGCGCTGGCGGTACGATTTCCCGAGGGCGCGCCACCGAGCACCGTCTTCAACATGCAAGAACAGTTCGGCGTGTCGTTTCCACCGGGGGTGCCAGTGAACACGGTGATCGCGGTCCACCCCACGCAGCTCTACGAGGTCGCGTTGGGCATGCTCATGTTCGGCGTGCTGTGGCGGCTGAGAGAACACCGGAAGGCAGAGGGATGGCTGTTTGGGGTTTATTGCGTCCTGGCCGGGCTGGAGCGCTTTGCGGTGGAGTTCTTCCGCGCCAAGGACGATCGGTTTATCGCCGGTCTCACCGTCGCGCAGGTCATCGCCTTGGCCGTGGCAGGTGTGGGCGGCATTTTTCTGGTGCTGCGTCAGCGGCCGCAGACGGCGTAGAATGACAACCGCCACCGCTGGAGCCCGGTTGAAAGCGCCCGCCGAATCCTGACGGTATTTCTCCCCATTGATTCGTGCCTGCCGGCACTGTATTGTACGATAGCAACGATTGAGAAGCATTCTCATCTCTTACACATCGGTCTGTGAGCACTCTGCTTCCTGTTCTCGACACGACATCGGCGCCCGCGGTCGGGCTGCTTGCTTCCGCCCAGCCGTGCACGCTTTCGCAGTGTCGTCCGGGCAGCCGAGCCACGGTGATCGGGCTCGACAACTGTGGATCTGACGAAGCCTGCCGCCTGCGTGCGCTCGGCCTGTGTGAAGGCACCTCGGTCTCTGTGATCGATTCGCGCCACGCCATGGTGCTCGATGTGCGCGGCACCCGCCTCGCGCTCGGCTCGGCGCTTACCGCCGGCATCACCGTTCAGCTACTGCCCGCCGCTCGTCCGGCGCGCGGCTGAACCCGTCACCGGTGGTCCGGCTCCGGCCGTGAGTGATCTCGCAGTCTCCGTCGTCGAGCCATTGCCTCCGACGCTGCCACCGGCCAGCGATACCTCGGTCCTCCGTCTCGCGCTCATCGGCAACCCGAACACCGGCAAGACCACGCTCTTCAATGCGCTGACGGGACTGCGTCAGCGTGTCGGCAACTTCGCCGGCGTCACGGTAGAGCGGGTTGAGGGCTTCTTTCGTACGTCGGCGGGCACCCGCGTGTCGTGCCTGGACCTGCCGGGCAGCTATTCGCTGTCCGCGTCCTCGCCGGATGAACAGATCGCGCTCGAAGTGCTGCTCGGTCGCGCGCGGGACGGCTGGCGTCCCGACGTTGTCGTCGTCGTCGTCGACGCGGCACATCTGGAACGCAACCTGTATCTCGCCAGCCAAGTCATGGAGCTGGGGGTGCCGGTGGTGCTCGCGCTCAATCAGATGGACGTGGCCGCGGCAAAGGGCATCTCCATCGACGTTCCCGAGCTGATCCACGCGCTCGGTGTGCCCGTCGTTCCGATCATCGCCAAGCGAGCGCACGGTCTCGATGCGCTGGGCCGCGCCTGCGAGATGGCGATCACGCTGCCGGCACCGTCGCGCCGCTTTTCGCTGCCCACGGTTGCGGAAGACGCGCTTGCGCCGGTGGTCGAGCGACTCGAGGCAAGTGGGCTGGGCAACTCTGCCGCGCGACTCGAAGCGCTGCGATTGTTGTCGGTGCAGCACGCGGAGCCGCATCTCGAGTCTGTTGAAGGACTCGAGGACGCACGCAAGCACGCGGCCGTGCTGCTCGCACAGATCGGCGTGGCCCCGCAGCGCGTTGAAGCTGACGCGCGTTACGGTTGGATCGGCGAAGTGATGGCGCAGTGCGTTGTCACGCGCGAAGAGCATGGGCGCAGCATCTCGGATCGCATCGATGCCGTCGCGCTGCACCGCTTCTTCGGGCCGGTGCTGTTCATTGCGCTGATGGCGATCGTCTTCCAGTCGGTGTTTTCGTGGGCCACGCCGCTGCAGGACGCCATCGAGGGTGGCATCGCAGCGCTGGGCTCGCTGGTTGGCGGTTGGATTCCCGAAGGCGATCTGCGCTCGCTCGTGGTGGACGGCGTGTTCGCCGGTGTTGGTTCCGTGCTCGTGTTCCTGCCGCAGATCTCGATCCTGTTCCTGGTGATCGGCGTACTGGAAGACAGCGGCTACATGGCGCGCGCGGCGTTCCTCATGGATCGCGTCATGCGACGCGTCGGGCTGCATGGGCGGAGCTTCATTCCGATGCTCTCCGGCTACGCGTGCGCGGTGCCGGGCATCATGGCCACACGCGTGATCGAGAATCGGCAGGACCGGCTCGCGACCATGATGGTCGTGCCGCTCATGAGTTGTTCGGCGCGACTGCCCGTCTACACACTGCTGATCGGCTCATTCGTGCCCGCGGTCGGGCTGCCACTCGGCTTTGGATTGCAAGGCCTTACGCTGCTGGGCATGTATCTGCTCGGCACACTGACGGCGCTGGCCGTAGCGGCGATTTTCAAGCGCACGCTGCTTAAAGGCCCCGTGCGTCCGATGATCCTCGAGCTGCCGTCGTATCGCTGGCCAAGCGTTCGCACGCTTGGCGTGACGGTGTGGCAGCGCGCCATGCTGTTCGTGAGGCGCGCCGGTACGGTGATCATGGCGCTGTCCATCGTGCTGTGGGCGATGGCAACGTACCCCAAGACCACGCCGGACCCAACGCTTCCCGAAATGGCGCAGCAGGAGCTGCAGCTCGAGTCGAGCGCGCTCGGACAGGTGGGCAAGATCATCGAGCCCGTTGTGCGGCCACTCGGCTACGACTGGAAGATCGGCGTTTCCATCGCGGCAAGCTTCGCCGCGCGCGAAGTGTTCGTGTCCACGATGGGTACGATCTATGGTGTGGGCGGCGCGGAGGAAGATGCGGTGGCGCTCGGCGAACGCCTCAAGGCCGAACGC
>JBBQNT010000335.1:0-4018 GCA_038330215.1 Gemmatimonadales bacterium | reverse complement strand
TGCCTTCGCGGCGGCACTGACGGCACGACGGCCCTGTATAACGTGCCATGATCAGACTCTCCGACGCTTGGGCGGACGGCAGCCGTTATGCGGAATCGGCGTGACGTCGCGAATGGACTTGACCTGAAGACCGGCGGTGGAGAGCGCCTGGATGGCCGACTCGCGGCCACTGCCCGGGCCCTGCACGCGCACATGCACGCGGCGCACGCCGGCCGACAAGGCCTCGCGGGCGCACTGTTCGCCCGCCACAGTGGCGGCGAACGGTGTGGACTTCTTGGAACCCTTGAAACCGGCCTTGCCGGAGGACCCCCACGCCACGGCGTTGCCGTGCATGTCCGTGATCGTGATGGTCGTGTTGTTGAACGTGGCGCTGACGTGGGCGATGCCTTCGGCCTCGACGACGCGCTTGCTCTTCTTTGCGGTAGCCATGGTTTACTTGGTCACCTTCTTCTTGCCCGCAATGGCGCGGCGCGGCCCCTTCTTGGTGCGCGCGTTGGTGTGTGTACGCTGACCACGCACGGGCAAGCCGCGACGGTGACGCGAACCACGATAGGAACCCACGTCCATGAGGCGCTTCACATTCATCGCGACTTCAGTGCGCAGGGCACCTTCGACGCGATGGTTGCGCTCGATCTCCTGGCGGAGCTTGTTGACGTCTGCATCGGACAGATCGCGCACGCGCTGATTGGCATCGACGCCAGCCGCGGCGAGAATGCGCTGGGCCATGGAGCGCCCGATGCCGAAAATGTAGGTAAGGCCGATCTCAACCTTTTTGTCGCGCGGGAGATCGACGCCGGAAATACGTGCCATGTAGTAAGCGCTCCCTTAGCCTTGACGCTGCTTGTGCTTGGGATTGCGCTTGCAGATGATGCGAGTCACGCCCTGTCGCTTGACGACCTTGCAGTGCTCGCAGATCGGCTTGACGCTGCTGCGAACCTTCACGTGAATACCCCTCGACGCTCTCGCGTCCCGACGCTTACGCGCCGTGCCGAACGTCCGAGTTGCAAGCGGCCGTTCGTCGGTGGATCACATGTGATGCATCGTTGGTGCGAACGGGTCCGTGAGGACTGGATTCGCGACGATCCCGCGCACATGTGCTGGGAATGGTGGCTGGCGGGCCAGCACGACAACCTGCGTCGCCCCCGTGCGAAACGGAGCCGATTCAGGCCAAGACCTTGAGAATACCCGACTTGGGAGGTTAATGCAAGGGCCGGAACGGGTCGCCTGCAGGGCACGAAGCGCGACGTCTCGGTGCGCGACTGGACCCCTGCGGTAGCGAGTGCCGCGCGACTCATGCTCGCCCGCACCCGACCGCAAGACGCACGACGGCGCTGCTCAGGGTCGGGCCGCGCCGCGCAAAAAGTCCACCGCGAGCTCGGCGAGCGTGCGCACGCCCGGTTCGAGCGCACCTTCGTCGACGAAGAAAAACGGTGAGTGGTTAGGTGGCGCCGCGGCCGGATCCTGTCCCTTGGGCACGATGCCCAGGAAAAAGAAGACGCCGGGAATGTCGCGCGTGAACTCCGGAAAATCTTCCGACGCCATAATGGGATTGATGAGCTGCACGCCGGCGTCGCCAGCCGCGCGGCGCAGCGTGGGCAGCATTCGCTCGGTAAGCGATGTGTCGTTCGCCAGCACCATGCCGCCCGGGTCCACCGTCACAGTGGCCGTCGCGCCGGCCGAGCGCGCAATCTCCTGCGCAGTGCGTGTGATGCGCGCGGCGATGTCGCGGCGCATGGCGTCGTCAAAGGTGCGCAGCGTGCCGACCATCACCACACTGTCCGGAATGATGTTGCTGCGATTGCCGCCCTGGATCTGCCCCACCGTCAGCACCGCCGGCAGCGTGGAGATGTTTACCTGACGCGAGACGATCGTCTGCAAGCCCATGATCACCTGCGACGACACCACGATCGGGTCCACACCTGACCAAGGCTGCGAGCCATGCGTCTGTCGACCCTTGACCACGATGGTGAAGTTGCCGGCCGCCGCCATGAGCGGGCCGGCGCGCAAGCCGATCGATCCCACGGGTGATGGCCAGACGTGCAGACCGAACACGGCGTGGGGCACGGGATCGCGCAGCACACCATCGTCGACCATGGCCTTGGCACCGCCGAGACCTTCTTCGGCGGGCTGGAAGATGAATTTCACGGTGCCAGGGAGCGAAGCCTTCATGCCCGCCAGCACCTCAGCCACGCCCATGAGAATGGCCACGTGATTGTCGTGGCCACAGGCGTGCATCACGCCGACCGTGTTGCCCTGCCACTGCGCCGTTGCCCGACTACGAAACGGCAGGTCGACCTGCTCGGTGACCGGCAGGCCGTCCATGTCCGCGCGCAGGGCCACCACAGGACCAGGTCGGCCGCCGCGCAGGATGCCGACCACGCCCGTCCGGCCGACGCCTGTCTGGACCTCGAGACCCAGACCGCGCAGGTGTTCAGCCACGAGCGCCGCGGTGCGTGTCTCCTCGAAGCTGAGCTCCGGGTGCGCATGCAGGTCGCGGCGCCAGGCAACCACCTTGGGCATCACGGCTGGGAGACTGGCGTCAATGGCCCGCACCAGGTCAGACGCCGGGGCCACCTGCGCGAAGGCGGGCGCGAAAGCGGGCGAGACCGAGATCACGGTCAGCAACAACAGGAGAAAGCGCATCGGGTATGACTCCGGCAGGCGTGAAACAAGTGTCAGAACAGCCGTTGGATCGCGTGGCACGCGCCGATCGCAGCGACGAAAAAATGATGCGATAGATCCAGACTCGCCACGTGCTCAGCCGAAAGGTGTAGCTCGATTGGACAATTCCGGAGCGCGATTACGGAGATGTATGGTAACACTCCACGTACCGACGCTGATGATCACCAGCCCCTCAGCGCGGGACGCTTATCTAGCCTGCATCTGGGAGCGCGACGACGATGGCAAACCAACACGGAATATTCTTCACACGCGGTGATCAACTGCTGCAGAGCACCTCGCGACGTTCCTTTTTGCAGGTGATGGGCCTGGGAGGCGTAGTCGTCCTCATGCCAACCGTTTTCACAGCATGTGGCGACGATGGAGATGGGATTACCAATCCAGCCGACAAGCCATACACGCTTGATCTGTCAACTGATGTCGGCATCCTGAACTACGCGTATGCGCTCGAGCAACTCGAAGCCGCGTACTATACGGCCGCCCTCACCTCTCCTGGCTTCGCCGCGCTCTCCGCTGCTGAGAAGGAAGTGTTGAGCGATCTGCAAAAGCACGAAGTGATTCATCGCGAATTTTTCAAGCAGGTCCTCGGCACGGCGGCAATCCCGACCATCAACTTCAACGCGACGACGGTTGGAACGCTGACGGCGAATCGGTCCGTGTTGCTGAGCACGTCACAGCTGCTCGAAGACACCGGAGTGTCGGCGTATAATGGCGCCGGAAAATATCTCACCAGCGCCGCGAACCTCCTGGTCGCGGGGAAGATCGTATCGGTCGAAGCGCGGCATGCCGCTGCCATTCGCGATATCCGAGACGGTGCGAATGGTCGCCTGTTTGCCGGCGACGATGTGGTGAATGCGGCTGGATTGGATGTGAAGGCGGAACCGAGCACGGTGCTCGCTGCGGTGGTCAGCCTGAACGTGGTCACCAGCCCGCTTGCGATTGGCACGCCGCCGGATCAGAGCCGACGCACGCCCGACCAGCCCGCGCCAGTACCGACCTGATCATCATCCCCGACTTGGAGAATACATAGCATGACAACACCTACCATTCTCGATACGATCGATCCCGAGATCGTTGACACGCTGGCCGCTCGAGGCGCTGAGATCTCAGAGGGCGCGTCAGCGTCGTCGGCGCTCACGGCCGCTCTCGCGCTCGGATCGATTCCCGTGGCGCTCGCCGCGCTCAGCCGCGACGTATATGCGCAGGGCGCATTGCCCACCGCCATCAAGAACGTGCTCGACTTTGCGCTCGCGCTCGAGATCTTCGAGAACGAGTTCTACAAGGCGGTGCTCGGCACGAGTTCATCCGCAGGTTTGAATACCGCGTTCGCTCCGGTGCG
>JBBQNT010000334.1:0-4024 GCA_038330215.1 Gemmatimonadales bacterium | reverse complement strand
TCGTCGCTCTTGCGGATCTTCTCAGTCATCGCTCAAATGAACCGCATGTCATCGCCTCTCGCCAGCCGTCTCGCCGCCGGTGTCGAACGCCCGCAGCTGGGCCCGTCCGTCCCGCAGCATCGCGGACGACTCTTCCGTTTCATTGGGCGCGTGATACTGCGCGCTGCCGGCTGGGACCTCACCGGCAGCATCCCAGACATCCCGCGCTTCGTCATCGTCGTCGCTCCGCACACGTCCAACTGGGACTTCATCATTGGGCTCGCGGCCAAGTGGGCGCTCGGCCTCGATGTGCGGTGGCTTGGCAAACACACGCTGTTCCGTCCGCCGCTCGGGTGGTTCATGCGCGCAGTTGGTGGCGTGCCCATCAATCGGAAATCCGCGAACGCCGTGGTGGATCGCTCGGTGGCGGAGTTCGCGAAACGCGAGCGCCTGGTATTCGTGCTCGCGCCAGAGGGCACGCGCCACAAGGTGCAGGGGTGGCGGTCAGGCTTCTGGCACATCGCTCGTGCCGCCGACGTTCCTGTGGTATGCGCGGCGATGGACTGGGGGCGCAAGACGGTGCGCTTCGGCCCCACGCTCGCGGTGCAGCGCGACGCTGAACCTTCGGTGGACATCGCGCGTATAAAGGCGGTCTACGATGACGTAAGCGGGCGCCATCCCGCACTGCAGGCCTGACTTTCACACGCGATCAAGTGACTGACGATTCTCCAGACAACACTGCGCGTGAAACCGCCACGCGTGAAACCGCCACGCTCGAAACCGCCACGCTTGGCGGTGGCTGCTTCTGGTGCCTCGACGCGGTCTATCGCGAACTGCGCGGCGTGCACCGCGTGGTCTCCGGCTACGCAGGCGGCGCGCGCGCAAATCCGAGCTACGAACAGGTGTGCTCCGGTGTGACCGGTCACGCGGAAGTGGTGCAGGTCACGTTCGACCCGCGCGAGATCAGTTTTCGCGACCTGCTCGACGTGTTCTTCGTGATTCACGATCCCACCACGCTCAATCGCCAAGGCTACGACCAAGGCACGCAATATCGGTCGGTGATTTTCACGCACAGCGATGGGCAGGACGCTGCGGCGCGTGCGCACATCGCCGAGCTCACGGCACAGTCGATGTGGCCCGACCCGATCGTCACGGAGATTTCGCCGGTCCCCACATTCTGGACGGCCGAAGCGGTCCACCAGGATTACTTCACGAACAATCCGTCCGCGCCGTATTGCCTGGGCGTGGTCGCGCCCAAGGTGGCCAAGGCCCGCAAGGTGTTCTGGGAGCGCCTGAGCCGCGCGCAAACATGACGTGAACGTCGTGTTTTGTGCGCCCGCCCCCTTCCGGTAGCCGGCACCGCGCTCAACATTTAGGGGTCCTCTTTGCGCAGACCGCGAGCGGTGTCGCGCCGGTGTCCCCCTGACCCGGTACGCATTCGCCGCTGGTGTGCGCCCCCCCGGAGCGTTCATGCGCGTTACGACCGTCGGCGTCGTTGGTGCCGGCGCAATGGGCAGTGGAATCGCTGCCCTTGCTGCCTCGGCCGGCCTCCGCGTCGTGCTGCTCGACGTCCCCGGCTCCCCCGATCGCAGCGGACCGGCCAAGGCCGGACTGCAGAAGGCGATCAAGGCGAAGCCCGCCGCGTTCACGCACAGCAGCGCGACCGCGCGCGTGCGATGCGGCAATACGGAAGATCATCTCGAGTGGCTCGCCGAGTGCGACTGGATTGTCGAGGCGATCATCGAACTCGCGGAGCCCAAGCAGGCGCTGTTCGCGCAGCTGGAGCCGCTGCTCAAGTCGAGCGCGATCGTGACCACAAACACCTCTGGCATTCCCATGTCGGTGCTGCTCGAAGGACGCTCGGAGAAGTTTCGTCGCCGTTTCCTCGGTACGCACTTCTTCAATCCGCCGCGCTACATGCACCTTCTCGAGCTCATCCCCACGCCGGAGACAGATCCGGCAGTGATCGGGGCGATGCGCACGTTCGCCGAGCGCATTCTCGGCAAGGGCACCGTGATCGCCAGGGACGTGCCGGGCTTCATCGCCAACCGGCTCGGCGTATACGGCATGGTGAGCGCGATGCGCCGCATGATGCAGCACGACCTCTCCATCGACGAAGTGGATGGACTCACGGGACTGCTCGTGGGGCGCGCGAAGACGGCGACGTTCCGCACCGGTGACCTGTCCGGCCTTGATGTGCTCGGCCACGTCACGAAGGGACTCGCCGCACAGACAGGTGAAGATCTCGCGCTACCCGACTGGGTGCACGCGCTCATCGAGCAGGGTAAGCTCGGTGACAAGACCGGCGGCGGCTTCTACCAGAAGCAGAAGGATGGCGTGCTCACGTACGACTGGAAGAACAGCACATACGTGCCGCAGGAACGCATGAGCGGCGGCGAGGTGGGTGCGCTGAGCAGGCAGCCGCATGCCGCGCGACTCGCCGGCGCGCGTGGGCTTGGCGGGAAGCACGGTGACTTTCTTCGCGATCATCTGCTCGACGCCGCGCATTACGCGCTTACGCTCGCACCAACGCTTGCGTACGACATCGTGTCGATCGATCGCGCGTTGCAGTGGGGCTACGGCTGGGAAATCGGGCCGTTCCATGTGATGGATGCGCTTGGACACGCCTGGCTGCGCGAGCAGTTCACGGCGCGCGGTGACGCGATTCCGGCGCTGCTCGATCAGGCAAGCGGTGCGTTCTACAAGGACGGCGAGTATCTCACATTCGACGGCACGTACGAGCCGGTTCCGTCGATTCCGGGCAACATCAACCTGGCGCTGCAGCACTCGGCCGGACGCACCATCGAAGACTTCGGTTCGGCGCGGCTGGTCGATCTCGGCGAAGGTGTGCTCTGCTTCGAGTTCCGCTCCAAGATGAACTCGCTCGGGCAGGCGCTGCTCGAAGGACTGAGCGCCAGCCTGCGCAAGGTGGAGAAAGGCGGATACGTCGGACTCGTCATTGGTAACGACGATGCGCGGACGTTCAGCGCGGGCGCAGATCTTGGCGCTGTGAGCTTCGGTGTGGCCGCTGGCGCGTGGGATGAAATCGGCGAAAGCATTCACGGCTTTCAGCAGAGCGTGATGTCGATTCGGCGCGCGCCGTTTCCCGTCGTTGTCGCGCCGCACGGACTCACGCTTGGCGGCGGCAGCGAGTTCGTACTGCACGCCGACCGTGTGCAGGCGGCGTCGGAGCTGTACATGGGACTCGTCGAAGTCGGCGTTGGTCTGCTGCCGGGCGGCGGTGGCACCAAGGAGCTCGCCTTCCGCTTTTCCGAGGCGCTTGCGCCGTATGACGAGGCCGATCCGTTCGAGGCGCTCAAGCGTGCGTTCAAGCTGATTGCGTTTGCCGCCACGAGCACCAGCGCGCATGAAGCACGAGCGATGGGGTTTCTGCAGGCCGGCGATCGCATCAGCATGAACCGCGACACGCTGCTCTCCGATGCACGGCAGCGTGTGCTCGATCTTGCGCCGGATTACGTCCCGCCGACCGAGAAGCGCATGCGCGCGCTTGGGCGCGAAGGATTCGGCAACCTGCAGTACGCGCTGTGGGCGGCCGCCGAAGCCGGACAGGCGTCCGCGCACGATGTGCGAGTGGGACGCGCCGTGGCGTACGTGCTGTGCGGTGGTGACGGCGCGCCGCGTGAAGTCTCCGAGCAGGACCTGCTAGACCTCGAGCGCGAGCAGTTCCTGTCGCTGCTCGGCACGAAGGAAACTCAGGCCCGCATCGAGCACATGCTCAAGACGGGCAAGCCGCTTCGCAACTGATGTCGACCAGGGAGAACGAATCCATGACCGAAGTCGTGATCGTCAGTTGTGTACGAACCGCTGTCGCGCGGGGCAAAGCCGATGGCGCGTTGGCAACGGTACATCCCGTGGACATCTCGGCCGCCGTGATGCAGGAGGCGCTCAATCGTGCCGGCGTCGATCCCGCGATCGTGGACGACGTGCAATGGGGCTGCGCGATGCCGGAAGCGTCGCAAGGACTCAATCACGCGAGACTTGCGTGGCTGCGCGCGGGATTGCCGGTGGAAACGTCCGCTGCCAC
>JBBQNT010000333.1:0-4029 GCA_038330215.1 Gemmatimonadales bacterium | reverse complement strand
GGCCTGTATTGCCGCCCACGACGCGCTGCAGCAGGCGGGCTTTGTAGCCGGAGAGTCGGTCCTCATTCACGCCGTGGGTAGCGGCGTCGGCCTCGCCGCCGTGCAGATCGTGCGCGCCTTGGGCGGCATTCCCTACGGGACCGCTCGCTCCGCAAGCAAGATCGAAGCGGCCCGCGGGTTCGGCCTTGAAGAGGGTTGGGTCCCAAAGCAGGACGCCGATGGCTCGCCCGCCTTCTCCGAATCCATGCTCGGCGCCACCGGCGGCCGCGGCGTCGATGTCATCCTCGATCTCGTGGGCGGCGCCTATGTCGCCGAAGGCATCAAATGCATGGCGCCACGCGGACGTCTCGTCCTGATCGGTCTGCTCGCCGGCCCCACCACCGAACTCGACCTGCGGCGCGTGCTCTCCCGTCGCCTCAGCCTGCGCGGTACCGTGCTCCGTGCGCGAGGTCTCGAGGAGCGTATCGCCTTCACCGATGCCTTCGTACGCGACATCGTACCTCTGCTCGAGGCCGGGAAGATCGACGCCAACATCGAGCGTACGTTCTCCTTGGACGAGATCGCGAAGGCGCACGCGCTTCTGGCCGGGAACGGCGTCGCGGGCAAAGTGGCGGTGCGAGTCGCGGAAGGCTGAGGTCGGGGAACTGCCTTTACCGCGGAGACGCGAAGGCGCAGAGGAGGATTTTTGAAAACCGCCCCCCTTCAACGTCTGTTGCAGTCCTCCGCGCCTCGGCGCCTCCGCGGTCCATCGGTTGCAGGTCCCCCGGTTGCAGTCCCCGCTAATCCGGGAATTCTCTGAGCACCAACCCCTCACTCTCCCGCTCCGCCCACCGCATCGCAAACTGATTCGCGAACAGCAACACCGTCTGCCCCTTCTGATCGTACAGCACCATGCGGTCGCGCATCGACGTCGCCTTCTGCATGGCCTCGGGCGTACCACTGATCCACCGCGCGTGTGACATGCCGAGCGAGACCAGCTTGGCCGGCACCCCGTATTCGTGCTCGAGGCGGTGCAGCAGCACGTCGAACTGGAGCTGTCCAACCGCTCCCACGATATCCGGCACCGTGGCCTGCGGATCGCCGCGAAAGAGCTGGATCGCGCCTTCTTCGGCGAGTTGCCTGAGGCCCGTGTCGAGATGCGGACGACGTAGCGGGTCCTTCACGCTGATGCGCGAGAAGTGCTCGGGTGGGAAGCGCGGGATGTCATCGAAGACCACCGGCTTACCGGTGTACAGCGCGTCGCCGATGCGCAGGTTGCCGCGGTCATGCACGCCGATCACGTCACCGGCCCACGCTTCGTCCACGTGTGTGCGTTCCTGCGCGAGGAACTGCTGCGGCAGGTTGAGACGCAGGTTCTTGCCCGTGCGTCCCAGTGTCACCTGCAGTCCCGCCTCGAAATGCCCCGAACAGAGACGCACAAACGCAATGCGATCGCGGTGCTTCGGGTCCATGTTCGCCTGGATCTTGAACACGAAACCCGTGAACGCGTCGTCGCTCGGCTCCACGACACCACCGGCGACCGCACGTGCGGCCGGCACTGGAGCCAATCGCAGGAAATCGTCGAGAAAGGGTTCGACGCCGAAGTTGGTGAGTGCGCTACCGAAATAAAGCGGGATGAGCTCACCGGCCGTGATCGCTTCATCGTTCAGCTCGTTGCCTGCCGCCTCGAGCAGGTTGAGTTCCTCGAACGTGCGATCGGCCACCGAAAGACTCGTGTGCTTCGCGATATCCTCGTGGGACAACGGTGACGTTTCCACCGCGACACGAGAGGCTCCGTGATCTCCGCCGCGCTGGAACCAGTGCACAACTTTGCGACGGCGGTCCACCACGGCCTGCAGCGTGTCGTTCTGCATGACCGGCCACATGGCGGCCGCTACCGGCAGGCCCAGCTCCTGCTCCAGCAAGCCCAGCAGTTCGAGCGGATCCCGACCCACTCGGTCGCACTTGTTCACGAATGCGAAAATCGGCAATCGGCGACGACGGCACACCGCGTACAGCTGCCGTGTTCGTTCCTCGACACCCTTGCGATTGTCCACCAGCATGATCGCACAATCGGCCGCCACGAGGGTACGGTACGTGTCCTCCGAGAAGTCTTCGTGACCCGGTGTATCCAGCAGGTTGACGCGAAAGCCGTGATAGTTGAACTGCAGCACCGACGTGGTCACGGAGATGCCACGCTCCTTTTCCATGGCGAGCCAGTCGGAGGTGGCGTGCCGTTCGGCGCGGCGCGCCTTGACCGTGCCCGCGAGGTGCAGGGCGCCGCCGTACAGCAGCAGCTTCTCGGTGAGCGTAGTTTTTCCGGCATCCGGGTGCGAGATGATCGCGAACGTGCGACGACGCGCGATTTCCGGGTGCAGGGTCTTTTCAGCGGTGCCAACAGCAGTCATGGGCGCAATCAGGTTCGGGGCGAATCACAAAGCTAATCAGCTGGCGCGCCGACCCGGCTGACTGTCGTAACGTCACACCGCTTGGCGCGAACTCGCGCTGCGGGCCCCTGAGGCTGTAGGCTTCATCTGGAATAATCGTCGTTCCCCCACCGGAGGTCACCCGATGCCGTCGCATCCACTCGCCTTGTCGCTGTCCCGCCGTTTGCTCGCGGCGCCGCTCGTCTCCAGGTCCGGATTCGGGCCTCGCAGCGCCACTGCCATGCTGCTGTCATTCTCAGCACTCGTGACAGTTCACGCAGACGCACAGCAGGGCTACCGACAGCCGCCGCCGGCCATCGCCGCCATTCTGAACGCGCCGCAGACGCCAGGTGTGAGCACCAGCCCGAACAACAGCGTGCTGCTGCTGAGCGAGCGCTCGGGCTATCCGTCCATCGCCGAAGTCGCCGCGCCCGAGTACAAGCTCGCCGGCATGCGATTCGATCCGCGTTCCAACGGTCCGTCGCGCGGATCGGGCTCGCGCAGTCTTTCCCTGCTGCCGGTCAGCGGCGGTGACGCGCGCCGGATCGCGATCCCTTGGCCGAGTGGTACGGATACGATGGGCGGACCGATCAGCAACACACGATGGAGCGCGACGGGCGACCGCATCTTCTTTACCGTCACCACGGACGACGCGATCTATCCGTTTGTCGCAGACGTTGCGACCGCCACCGCTCGTCAGTTGTCCAACCGTCCGCTCAACGGCGTGCTCGGCGCGCCGTGCAGCTGGATCGGCCGTGAGCCGGCGCTGATGTGCAAGTTCATTCCGAATGGCCGCGGCAGCGCGCCCAGAGAACCCACCACGCCCGACGGTCCGATCATTCAGGAGACGGAAGGCGGCAGCGCCGATCGCGTCGCCACGTATCAGGACCTGCTCAAGTCGCCGTACGATCAGGCAGTCTTCCAGCACTACGCCACGAGCCAGCTCGCGCGTCTGAGCCTCGAGGGTGTGGTGACGGAAATGGGCGCTCCCGGCATTCACGCGTCCGCCAGCCCAAGCCCCGACGGCCGTTTCACGCTGGTGACCACCATGGCGCGTCCGTTCTCGTATGTTGTGCCCGCGAACTACTTCCCGACCACGATTGCCGTGTGGGATGCGAATGGCCGCGAAGTGCGCAAGGTGAATGAGCTGCCGCTGCGCGAGCGTGTGCCGTGGGGCGGTGACGTTGTCGCCGAGGGACCGCGCTCCATTCGCTGGCGCAGTGATGCAGACGCGACGCTGGTGTGGTCGGAAGCACCGCGTGGTGACACTACAGCCGTGGACGGCGTGCGTGATCGGGTAAAGATGCTGGCCGCGCCATTTGCCGGTGAGCCGGTCACGCTCGTGGCGACGGAGTTCCGGGCGCAGGGTGTGCAGTGGGCCAGGCCCAATCTCGCCATTGTACAGGAAGGCTGGCGGAACACGCGCACGGAGCGCATGTGGGCGGTCGATCCGACCAAGCCAGGCAGCAAGCCGCGCATGCTTTGGGAGCAGAACACCGAGGATCGCTACGCCGATCCGGGTTCGTTCATGACGGCCACCAACGACGCCGGTGAGTCGGTGCTCAAGCTCACGCCGGACGGTCGCTACGCGTTCCTGCAGGGCAACGGCGCTTCCGATGAAGGC
>JBBQNT010000332.1:0-4056 GCA_038330215.1 Gemmatimonadales bacterium | reverse complement strand
GCGGCGACGACGCCATGCCGACGACGCAGCGTCTCCCTGGCCGGTGTCCCGCGCAGTCGCATCAGACCGCTGAGATCTTCGGCGCTCAGCGGCGGCGCGAACAGAAATCCCTGACCGAAGGCGCAGCCAAGCTCCATGAGCATACCCCGTTGAGCTTCCGTCTCGATCCCCTCGGCCACGGTGTCGAGGCGCAGCGTTTCGCCGAGTGCGACAATCGCACTCGCGAGCACCGCGCCGTCGCCGCCCTTGTCGATGGTGTCCACGAAAGCCTTGTCGATCTTGAGGATGTCGATGGGATAGCGCTGCAGATAACTGAGCGAGGAGTAGCCCGTGCCGAAGTCGTCGATCGCGAGCGACACACCCAGCTCCTTGAGCTGCGTGAGGCGTTCGAGCGAGACATCCACGTGCTGCATGAGGATACTCTCGGTGATCTCGAGCACCAAGGACGACGCACTGAAACCCGACATCCGGAGCGCCTCACGCACATCTGCCACCACGCCCGGTTCCTGCAACTGGCGCCCGGACAGATTCACCGTCACACGCACCGGCGCCCCACGCTCCTGCGTCCAGCGCTGCCCCTGCCGACACGCCTCACGCAGCACCCAGCGGCCGATCTCCACGATAAGGCCAGTCTCTTCCGCAACCGGGATGAAGACAATGGGGGGCACCGTACCACGACCCTGCCGCCGCCAGCGCACCAGCGCCTCTGTGCCGCACACTTCACCTCCATCGAGCGCGACGATGGGCTGGTACTCCAGGAAGAACTCGTTGCGCTCCGTGGCGCGCCGGAGGTCGGCTTCGAGGTCGAGGCGCTCGAGCGCGGCTGCGTGCATTTGTGGCTCGAACAGCACGTAGCAGCCCTTTCCGCGCGTTTTCGCGATGTACATCGCGACGTCGGCATTACGCACGAGTTCATCCGATGTAGCGCCGTCTTCCGTGCGCGCAATGCCAATGGACGCGCTCACGAAGACTTCCTTGCCGCTCAACACGAACGCACGTCCCAATGCGGAGACGATACGGTCGGCCATATTCAGCACTTCGTCTACCGAGTCGGTACTCTCGATGAGCACGGCGAACTCGTCGCCGCCCAATCGCGCAATCAGATCGCTGTCGCGCACGCACGCCGACAACCGACGCGCGGCTTCCACCAGCAGGCGATCGCCCGCGGCGTGGCCCAACGAGTCGTTCACGTTCTTGAAGTTGTCGAGATCAAGGAACAGCACGGTGACCGGCTCCACGTGACGCACGCCTCGCGCGAGCGCGTGTCCCACCTGATACAGGAACAGCGAGCGGTTGGCGAGATCGGTCAGCGGGTCGTGAAATGCCTGATGCATGTACTGCTCTTCCATGATGCGCCGCTCGGTCACGTCACGCGTGTTGAGCACGAGCCCCTGCACCGTGGGTTCGTCGAGCAGGTTCGTGCCCACGTTGTCCACGGTGAGCCAACTGCCGTTCGCGTGCGAAAGTCGCCACTCGCGTGTGATCGAGCCGCGCGATCCTGACGGACCGGCCGACGCGAGCTCGGCGAGAAACTGTCGCGCGCCGGGTTCGTCGTCTGGGTGCAGCAGGTCGAGCAATCGCGCGCCCACCAGCTTGCGCGGCTCATGTCCAAACACGGTACGTGCCGACGGTGACAGAAACTGGATGGTGCTGTCGGCGCCCAGAATGGAGATCACGTCGCTGGAGTTCTGCACGAGCGCGCGGAATCGCGCTTCGCTCTCGCGTGCGGACGCTTCAGCGAGAATGCGCACGGTCTCGCGGGTGGAGGCGAGCTGTCGCATGAAGGCAATCGCGGTCACGACCACCGAGCCGACGACGAGTCCGGCGAGTGGTTGCACGCCGCTTTCGCTGGCCGCCTTGAGCAGCAGTCCAAAACCAGGCAGCACGGCGACAAACGGAATTACGCTCACGCCGGCCAGCGTACCGGGAATCGCGACGGCTTTCCGCGGCTCGATCACGGCCGCCGTCGTGCGCTGCAGCCAGGCAGCACCGGCCACCATACACGCGGCGGCGGGTGCAACGGCCAGCAACCACAGCGGACGCGAGCCGAAGCGATGCAGCTCCACGATCGCAGCGATGTCCGCGAGAAAATGCACCACAAAGCCGAGCGCCAGCACGATGAGCACGTTCGCGCGGCTGTGTATCGTGGTGCGCCGCCAGATGATGGACGCGGTCAGCAGCAGCACGAGATCGCCGATCGCGGCGGCGTGCGCGGTGATCAAGTCGAACGGCAGCACAGCGACGCCTTCCACGAGTGGGCGGCGCAGATCGTACCAGATAACGAGCAGTCCACCACCAGTGATCGTGGCGATGTCGAGTCCGTACTTTGTGCGATCGAGTCCCGAGCGCGGTGACGCTGACAGCTGCAGGAGCCCAGCAACGAGCAGCGGCTGGCTGAGCAGCGTGCCTCCGGAAAGCACGCGCATCGCCATGGCGCCGTTGTCGGCACGCCAGGCCATGAGCGCGAGCAGCGCGGCCACGGCCAACGTCGCCTGACTCGCAGACACGAATGCCCAGAAACGCCGCGTACCCGCCTCCAGAAACGACGCTGTCGCCACGTGCCATGCCATGAGGGCGGCGGCGATCTGCAGCAGCGCTGGTGCGAGTGCCACAAGCGGATGTGATGGGTCAAGCCGGTCGCCGTTGGCGGCCAGCCAGGTAGAGAGCAGCGCCGACATCCCGACCAGTCCGGCGAGCAACCATGTTTCCGCGCGCGTTGGTGCAGCGGGCACCGCGATCACGGGCACGCTTTGCGATGGCGTTCGGCCACCGAGCGATGGATAGGCACCGGAACGTCGGGCAGTCCCGGGGCCTGCGGCAGGAAGGGTCATGCGTTGGGGACACGGCAGCGTCCGCGTCTTCGCGGGCGCCAGCACCAGATGAGTGCGACCGGTCGATGTATCCGAACCGGCACGCGAGCACGAGCGGGCAGTTGTGTCCCGTAGACGCGCGGTTGGTACCCGCCGTCACGGTTCGCGGATGATACTTACCAGCAGCAGCGCGTCACTGTCGCGCTGATTCCGGCCGAAGGCGCTCCGAAGGACAGGTGGGCAGGCGGACTATGTTGGGCGAAAGCTTCTGCTGGGTAACGTGTACGGTGCAGCGCTCTCGTCAGCTATGGTTCTCCAGTGATCCGGCGAACCGAATCTGCGGCCTGCCGTCGTCGCTTGCCGTTTCCCCGCTGTCTCACCAGGCGGGGTCGTTACAGGCGAACTCCAACCGGCTACAACGATGCCTGACGCCTCACGCGCGACTACTGGCCCCGAGTTCGAGCCGCCATGGCTTCAGGCGCTTTGGTATCCCGTCGCACTGTTCGCGTACGTAATTTCGCCTCATCTGGCCGCCGCGACTGGGTGGAATCGCTATTTGCTGCTGTGGGTGCTCTGTTCGTTCGGACTCATACTTCAAAACTTGCTGCGATCCAGACTTTCAAACTCCCCGCCAGGCTACTGGTTGATCGAACGCACAGTGATCCTGTCCGCAGGTATTGCGCTGGTGCTGCTGGTTGCGTTCCTGGCCCGGCGATTATTCTCGTAGTCGCTGGTCGCAACGAACGGAGTGCGTCGACTTGGAGAGAACCATATTGTTGCGCCGTCAGCGCCATCAGCGCCATCAGCGCCATCAGCGCCATCAGCGACGACGTGACTCACGCGGCGCTGAGGCCACTCTCCCCTCACTGGTGCGGCGCACGCGCGTGAACACCTGCTCGAGCCGATCGATCACAGGCGAAGCGATCTCGAGAGACGCGGCCACTGTGCGCCACTGTCCGACTTGATCGATCACCTCATCGATCGCGGCGCGCACGGCGCCCATGGGCAGGTCTCGACGGTCGGCGAGCTGCTCGAGCTGCCTTCGCCCGGGTGAGAGCGATTCGTCGGCGACGCTCGTGGTATGATGCCCGTTCAGCCCCTCGCCGTACATGAGATCGTACGCCGGTGAGAACGACCACTGCCCCGCATCGTCCATCAGGAACGCGAAGTTCCGCGCGTGATCGTCCCGATTGTGCGTAAAGACGTTGAACGCCGCCCTCCGAAGGACCTCGAGCGATGCGGGCAC
>JBBQNT010000331.1:0-4078 GCA_038330215.1 Gemmatimonadales bacterium | reverse complement strand
CGCCGCGCTCCCGGCGGGAAATCCCAGCGCTTCACGCGACTGCGTTCCTGCTGGTATTATTCCGGCTTCACCCTGACCCGAGCGTGCCGTGCCCAAACTGGCCACTTTTGACACCAATCGCGGGACCTTCGTCGCCGAGATGTACCCGGCCGAGGCCCCGAAGACCGTTGCCAACTTCGAAAAGCTGTCGAACGACAAGTTCTACGACGGCGTCAAGTTTCATCGCGTGATCCCCGACTTCGTCATCCAGGGCGGCGACCCGCTCTCCCGCGACCTGCCTGAAGGCGATCGTCGTGTGGGCACAGGCGGCCCGGGCTACAAGATCCCGTGTGAGACGTCGGGCAACCCGCACACGCACAAGCTGGGCGCGCTGTCCATGGCGCACGCCGGCCGCGACACGGGCGGCAGCCAGTTCTTCGTGGTGCTGAGCGAGGCGAATACGCGCCACCTGAACGGCGTGCATACCGTCTTCGGTCTGGTGACCGAGGGCATCGATGTCGTCAAGCAGATCGGCCCGAACGACGTGATGAACAGCGTTCGCGTGACCGACGCGGACTGATCCACCTCTCGAGAACTCCAGACTCATGAGTCAAGCCCCCTCACACGGCTCCGACAAGGGAGCCGCCTTCGCCGGCCTGGCCGGCGGAGCGATTTTCATCGCGATCGTGGTCTACGCACTCGTGGTGTGGACAAACAGCCGCTTCGACGCCCATGAGGCGGAAGGTGAGCACGCCGCGCGCCCGACGGCCAGCGAAGTTCGCAGCACCTGACCTCGCGCTCAGGCAGCCGGGGCGGGTCGCATGAACGTCGTTGGACGTCCCGTCCGTGGCTGGCTGCGTCTCGAAGGAGGCGTGCTGCTGGCGGCGGCCGTGGCCGCGTACGCGGGCCTCGACGGCGGCTGGCTGCGGTTTGCCCTGCTCTTCCTGCTGCCGGACGTGGCATTTTTGGCGTACCTCGCCGGCCCGCGCGTGGGCGCAGCCGGCTACAATGTGCTGCACAGCTACGCGTTGCCGCTGGCACTGGTGGTCACCGCCGAGGCGACCGCGCAAGCCGGGTTGCTGCCGATCGCGCTGATCTGGCTGGCGCACATCGGGTTCGACCGCATGCTCGGGTACGGCCTCAAGTACCCGAGCGCGTTCCAGGACACGCACCTGGGGCGCATCGGGAGGCAGCGGCACTGGACGGCGGAGTACGAGATTCCGGCGAGGATCACTGGGGAGCGGCGGGCTGGGGGGACTTAGTGCGGTAGGCCGAGACCGGTAACCGACTTTGACGGTGGCGGTGGGCGGCCGGTGAACGGGTTGCCGGTTTCGAACCGCCGCCGAGCGCCGAACCGCTGGTAAACCGTTGACAGTCAACCGTTCACCGCCACTGTTAACGGTTGACGGTCCGCCGCCTCAGCCCCGCCGCTCCCCACGCACCCACCGTGAACAGTTCACCGTTCACCGTTACCGTAAACGGTTGGCCGATCGCCGCCTCAGCCCCGCCGCTCGCCACGCACCCACCGTGAACCGTCAACCGTTCACCGTTACCGTAAACGGTTGGCCGATCGCCGCCTCCGCCCCGCCGCTCCCCACGCACCCACCGTCAACTGTCCACCTTTCACCGCCACCGTAAACGGTTGACCGATCGCCGCGCCGAGCTCGTGGTGGGCCCCGCCCAGAACGGTTCACGGTTGCGGTTTACGGCGAACGGTTGTCGGTGCGCCACTGCGACCGGTTGTCGGTGTGAGGAACAGCCCCGCTCCGGCCCGCGCTTGCTTAACGATTCATCCCGCTCACCGTCCACCCACCGTATGCCCAACCCCACTCGCGAAGAAGCGCTCGCCCTCATGCACTCCTGGACGGCGAGCGAGTCGCTCCGCAAGCACATGCTATCGGTCGAGGCCGCCATGCGCGCTTACGCGCAGCGGTTTGGGGAGGACGAGGAGCTATGGGGTATCACCGGTCTGTTGCACGACTTCGACTACGAGCGCTATCCCAACGCCGATCAGGCGGCCGATGCGGAGCATCCCGCTGAGGGCGTGCGGTACCTGCGCTCGATCGGATTGCACGAGCAGGCCTGTACCGCGATTCTGGGACACGCGCACTACACGGGCGTGCCTCGGGAGCAGTTGCTGGGCCGGGCGCTGTTCGCGTGTGACGAGCTCAGTGGCCTGCTGACGGCTTGTGCGCTGGTCAAGCCGGGGAAATCACTGCACGACGTGGAGGTGCCCGGCGTGCGCAAGAAACTCAAGGACAAGGCGTTCGCGCGCGGGGTGAGCCGTGAGGACATTGTGGGCGGAGCGGCCGAGCTTGGTGTCGACCTGGACGAGCACATCGCCTTCGTCTTGGAGGCGCTTCGCGGCGTCGCCGGCGAGCTGGGGCTTGACGGCCGTCTCGCAGTCAGCACGGGTGAATCCGGCGCTTCAACGCCGCCCGCGGGGGGCGCGTAAGCGGGATGACACCAATCAAACCTGTGACGACCGCAACCCTCCCCTTCCCGACCAATACCGCGCCGCGTGGCGCCAGCGCCGAGATTCGCGGCGCCGGTGCCGAACGGCGAGTATTGGACCGGCAGGTGGATGAGCCGGCGTCGCCGATTGGGGTCGAAGTGACGGACCGTCCGGCCGATGCGCGTCCGGCCGACGCGCGTCTGGCGTTCAGTTCGTCGGCGGAGGTGCTGGCGGAACGCTCGCTGGTGCTGGCCGCGCAGGCTGGAGACGAGGTGGCGTTTGCCGGACTGGTGCACCGTCACCAACGGCGGGCGTACGCGGTCGCGCGCTCGATCGTGCTGACGCACGACGACGCGGAGGATGCGGTGCAGGAAGGTTTTCTGCACGCGTGGCGGGCGCTGGAGCGGTTCCGTCCCGAGCAGGCGTTCGGGGCGTGGCTGCACCGCATCGTTGCCAATGCGTCGCTCGATATCGCGCGACGCAAGAAGGTGCGTGATGCGGATGAGTTGTCGGAGTCGGTCTCGTCGCCGTTTCACGATCCGGCGGTGCGTGCCGAACTTCGAAGTCGGTTGGGAGAGGCAATTTCGCAGTTACCGGAACGACAACGTTCCGTGTTGGTTTTGCATGACGTGGAAGGCTACAAACATTCAGAGATCGGGCAGACCCTCGGCATTCCCGAAGGCACCGCCCGGTCAGACTTGCATCATGCGCGGGCAGCACTGCGCCGTTTGCTGGGCAACCTGCGGAGACACTCATGAAGATCATCAACGGGCGCGCTTCGGCGGACGGCCCACTCAGCGATTCAGACCTTACGTCCGCGATGCGCGAGCTGTACGCCGCACCGGTGGACGACGGCTATTGGACCTCGCTCGAAGGACGCATCATGGCTCGCGTCCGCCAGGCGGAGGAGCAGGGCGAATGGTGGAGCGTGTTTGCGGAGTGGCGCGCGGCCGGATTGGTCGCGGCGGCCCTCATGCTGACCTTGGCCGGCGCTGCGCTGTGGAAGGAGAGCCGGCTCGACCACGAGCTCAACACACTCGCCGCCGGTGCGGCCGCATGGACGGAGTTCGACGGTGATTCCGATGACTTGAGCATCGCGTTCACAGTGCCGATCACGAAGCTGGGCCAGGACGCGTCGGCTTCGCGGTATCTGTTTACCGCCGAGCCCTGAGCTCGGAGGCATACATGACCAACTCGAAAATGAAATCCGTCGCGCTGGCATTTCTGCTGGGCGCATTCGTTACCGGCGGCACGCTCGGCTTCGCCGCCGGCCGCACCACAGGTACGACCACGAAGGACAAGTTCACGGCCTCGCGCGAGTATACCGTGCAGGGAACGGTGCTCGAGCTGCAGCGCAACCTCGGCCTTACAGACGAGCAGACCGCGGGTGTCGACTCGGTGCTCACGTGGCGCAAGGGGCGCTACAACGAGCTCATGCTCCCCATTCGTCCGTCGCTGGACTCAGCCCGAGACAGCGCGCGCACGCTTATGGAACTTCGGTTCGACGAGTCGCAGCGCGTCGCCTTCCGCAAACTTCTCGAACACATGTCGGCTCGATCCGACAGTGCGAAAGCCGCCCCCAAGGAGCGCTAACCGCGTGACAACCCGGATCATCTTCGCCGCGGCTTGCGCCGCGGTCGTGTT
>JBBQNT010000330.1:0-4086 GCA_038330215.1 Gemmatimonadales bacterium | reverse complement strand
GTGAAGGCACTCATCGCCGCCATCACGCAGTACATCGATCAGCGCAACGCAAACCCCACGCCGGTCGTGTGGACCGCGACCGTGCGGCAGATTCTCAAGAAGGTCGGCAAAGCCAACGCTACTTTGGCGACACTACACTAGCCGCGGTTGCCGCTGTCGCGCGGTACGGGCGTGCGCTCTGACAACAGCTTCGTGGTGAAGCGCTGACCTTCCGCCAAGCGCTCCACTTCAATCTGCGTGGCTTCGGTGATCTGCTCGATGCGCTGCAGCCGCGCGTTCAGATCGGACGGCAACTCACGTGCGCTTGCTTCGGCCTTTCCGGTGATGCGCTTCGCCAGCGCGCGCGCAATCGGAAAACCGATCACCATGATCGTGCTGAAGAGAAAGATGACAATCAGATCCGGATCGGGTCCCATGAGCGCGTACCGTGGAGGAAAGAAGCAGTTATCCGCCGAAATGTTTGCTGAACAGAAACTTTCGGCTGAGTGAGAGTTCGGAGCGCGAGATCTTCGCGTATCGCGCGATCTTCTCCGGGTAGTGCTCGAGCCCCGATTGCACGAAGCCCATGTTCAGGAATAACTGGTCGGCCAGCGACACCGCGAATATCTGTGGAAAACCCCGCTTCTTGGCGAGCGTCGCCGCGGCGTCGATCAACAACTTGCCAACGCCGCGATGCTGCGCCTTGGGCAACACGGCAAGCGAGACGAGTTCGACCAGACTCGGCGAGTATTCGTCGAGCGCGACGCAGCCCAGCACACTGCCATCTGCCGCACGAATAATGCGGTAGCTGTCCACATGACTCTCCACGAATGCCTCGTCGCGCAACAACGTCAGTCCGTCCGGCGCAAACTGGTTGTTGAGCGCGCTGATCTGTGGCACGTCACGCAGCAGCGCGCGCTCGACGCGCAGGGTTGCGGCGGCACTGTCCCGCGGTAGCGGATGCCGCGTGTCGGCCTGCCGCGACTGATCCAACTGCTCCAACGACGATCGCCCGCGATCAGCGGGTGGCGAACACGCGCGTCTGCCCCGCCTTGTCGAACAACAGGATCTGATATCGCTCCGGCGTTCCGCCTTCCATCCCGGGCGAACCGATCGGCATGCCTGGCACGGCCAGTCCACGTCCGGCAGGCTTCTCCTTGAGCATCTTCATGATGAGGTCAGCCGGCACATGGCCCTCCACCAGATAGCTGCCGATCTGGGCCGTGTGGCACGACTCGAGCGATGCCGGAATGCCAAACGTAGCCTTCACTTCGCGCAGGTCGGCCACATCTCGCACGGTGCACTTGAAGCCGGCCTTGGTCACGTGATCCACCCAGGCCTTGCAGCAACCGCAGGTGGGCGACTTGAAGACGGTCATCGCGGTAGGCAGCTGCTGGGACTGTGCCTCGGACGCCCAAAGGCGCGAAACCGACGGGCCGGCGACCAGCCCTGCTGCGGCGGCAGCGGCTCCGCGGAGCCAGACTCGTCGAGAAACGCCTTGTGGCAGCGAGCGCGTGTGCGCAGAGGCCGAGTCTTCCTGAAATGCGTTGAACATGACTCAAAACTATCACGGCGCGAGCATGAGGGACAATCGCGAAGGCGCGAGGGACACGCGTGGACGTGTCGCCGCGGACGCCCTCGTGATCGCGCGGGCGCGCAGAGGGTGTCTAGCGTGCGCCGATAGCAGCCGGTTGGACCGAGCGCTCTGTGTCCGGCGACGCCACCGCTGGTTCGGCGCCGACCCCTCCGTCACGCGGAAGCGAGGCGGTAAAGATCGTACCGTCTGTCTGGCTCGACGTGACGACGATGGTGCCGCCGTGGGCGTGCACGATCTGTTCGGCGATATAGAGCCCGAGCCCCACACCCCTCGCATTCCGCAGTTCCGTACCGCTGGCCGAGAGACGCTTGAATGGATCAAAGAGCCGGGGCAAGGCGGCCTTCGGGATCGTCGCGCCGGTATTGTGCACAGCGAGCGTCACCAGATCCTCGGTGCCAGACAGGGTAAGGCGAATATCGCTATTCCTGGCCCCATACTGGATGGCGTTTCCGAGCAGGTTGGAGAGCAGTTGACGCAGGCGCGCGCCATCCCACTCGCCATGGAGGTCGCCATTGGTTTCAAGCTGCACGGGGTATGCGGGGTGCGCGACGGTGATCTCCTCGATGGCCTGTGCCGCTTCCTGCGCGAGATCCGTCGGTTGCCGGCGAATCGGCATGCCCGCGCCCAGGCGGCCCTGCGCGAAATCCAGCAGGTCGTCGGTCATGGCACTCATGCGCTTCGCGCTCCGCACGATGCGCTCGGTCATCGTGGCCTGCGGTTCCGCGAGGGCGCCGGTCTTGAGCAGGTATTGTGACGCCGTCAGGACCGTGTTGAGCGGATTCCGGAGGTCGTGTCCCAGGATCGCGACAAACATTTCGCGCGAGCGGTCCAGATCTTTGGAGAAGCGCGACACCGACTCCGCAAGCGCCTGGTCGATGGCCTCGTTGAAGCGCATGAGGTCCTCGAGGTGGTCGCCGTCGAGCGTCCCGGCATCTGCCAGCCAGAGGCGCAGGACGCTGGCCCGGAGCGCTCGAAACTCGGCGATCATCTCGCCCATCGTGAAGCCACTCTCGGCCCGGCCCGCGCCGTGCTCCCCTGCGGCGGTATCGGGCACGGCGCCATCGGGCGCGGCTTTCCCCTTGCTCTTGGCATCCTCATCAACCGGCGACTGCGACGTGCGCAGATCGGCTACGATGTCGCGCAGCATCGCCGCCGCATGGTCGCGGAGTTCAAGCCGATCCATGGCGTGCCCGGCCGGTCCACAGGTTTTCGCAAAGGCGACCCACTCCACGAGAATGCGTTCCGAGTGCTGCGAGATAAAATCAGCGAGTCGCACGACGGTGCTCCAAACGGGTGACAGGATCCGAACGCCAAGGTGGATTTTTACGCATCGGGCGGCCAATCGCCGCGCCGTCCACGCCAACAGACGCGGAGAAGCGCATGTAACGGAGTGCGAGGCAATTCGACGTACCCCGACCAGCGTCGCAGGGTCAACTGGTCCCAGCCTCTGTGCTACCCTACGCGACGATGGAGAGATCGTGAAGCGGGATGACGACGACACCGCGCACCGCGAGGTCGATCGCCCGCTTCCCTGACGCCTGATTGGTGCTGCCCGCTACGGAATCACCCGCAGGCTGATAGACGGGAGCGCGCCGGGCAGGTAGCGCGGCGTCTGCTCGTAGTCGTCGGGGCTGTTGGTGTTGGCGACCTGGATCAGGCTGTAGTCCAGCACGTTGCGGCGGTTAAACGCGTTCTGCACCGCCGCGCCCACCTCGGCGCGCCATGGGCCCACCCGCGTGGTCCAGGTGATGCCCAGGTCGGTCTCGAGGATGGCGGGACGCGGCGCGTCGCCGGGCTGCGTAATGGGCAGGCCAGCTCCCAGATTTCCGAGGGTGAGCAGGTCGTAGTACGACTGTCGCAGCCCCCACGAGCGGCCCCAGGTGCCGCGCGAGCGCGCCGCCAGCACAAACCCGCCACCGGGCCTCGCTTCGACCGAAATCAGCGCCCGATGCGGCTCATTCCACGGTGTCGGCTGCGTCTCGCCTCCAAAACGCGAAGGGAAGGAGCGCCGCGACACCCCATAGTCGTACCCCGCCTCCACTCGCAGAGGCAGGCCAGCCGATTTATCGGACCAGCCTGTCCAACCCATGTAACCATCGCGAGTCGCGCGGAGCCCGGCACCGTATGCGTAACCGGTTGCCTCGGCCACATAAGTACTCGGCGGAACCATCGCGGGTCGATCGTTGTCGCGATTGAGCAGTATCGCGTAGTCAAACGCCATGATTGTGGGCTGATACTTCGCGTACCACTCAGTGCGCAGCTGCCAGCGGCCAAGCGGGGTGATCACCGCCTCGCCGGTGAGGTGGTATGCCGTCGCCACGCCGTCAGCGCCGTCGGTGGGCAACCAGAAGCGCACACTCGGCACCAAAGCCGTGGGATTCGACGTGGCGACGTCGAACTGATTCACGAACTGGCGGTACACGCCCGCGCCAATGCGCCACGCCCACGGTCCGAGCAGCTCCGACTCACCGTCGGCCCTCAGCGCCAGCCGCGGCTCGGCAAAGGTGCTC
>JBBQNT010000329.1:0-4087 GCA_038330215.1 Gemmatimonadales bacterium | reverse complement strand
GCCTTACGTCAAAAACTCATGCAACAACGCATGAAAATGGTGCACGCCATTCTCCCGTCTCGCCGAGTACCGCCCGCGATCGTACACACGCGAGTGCAGGTTCTTCTGCACCACCTCGCAGATCTCCACGTCTTCCTGCTGGATGTCGTCGCTGAACTTCACGAGCTCCTGCCAGCGCGCATCGGTGTCGACGTTGGCCGGCGGCTCGGTGGCGTACCACTCGAACACGGTGCGCGTGCGGTCCGGGCCGAGCGGGATGATGACGTTGGTTTGCATCTGTCCCTGATAGATGTTGAGCATCGTATTGGGGAACAGCCAGTAGTACTGCGCCTGGTCGTCGGCGCTCGCAGGTGTGTATTTGCGATCGCTCGCGTTGCCCTGCGCACTGCCCGTTGATGGCGGCAGCGGACGCAGCGGCGCGTGCTGCAGCGAGTAGTACCGGCGCGGCTCCACCTGATACTGCTCGTAGTCGATTTCCTTGTGCAACGTGGGATGCACCACGGGGATGTGATAACCCTCGAGGTAGTTGTCCACGTACACTTTCCAGTTGCACGCAATGTCGTAGTCGCGTCGCATCACCCACCGCATGCGTTCGGGCGCGAAACGTGCCGCGCGGGCGGGAATGTCTTCGAGCACGGCGGCGAACGGCGGCGCCTTGGGATCGAGGTTGGCGAACACCAGCGGGCCCCACGTGGCCACCTGCACGGGCTGCAACCGGAAGTTCGCTGTGTCGAAGTTGTTCGTGCCTTCCATCTCGGGCGCATGCAGGAGCTGGCCGTTGAGCGCGTACGTCCAGCCGTGATACTTGCACTGCATGGTTTTGCGGCAGCCGGTGCCGTAGGCTACGGGCCCGGCTCGATGCAGACACACGTTGTGAAAGCCGCGCAACGCGTCGCCATCGCGCACAATCACAATGGACTCGCGGCCGATATCAGCCGTGAAGAACGAACCATGCGACGCGGCGAGCTCGGTGCGACCCACAAGCTGCCACGTGCGCGCGAAGATGCGATCGCTTTCGAGTTCGAGCCAGACGGGATCGGTGTACAACCGCGCGGGAGGTGTTTCCGCGCGCGTGACGTCGGGGTCGAATGGAAAGCGGATCACTTGATGTTGGTACCGATGCGCGACCAGCGAATGTCGGTGAGGAACGGTAGCGCGCTGTCGCTGTCCTGCGCGTTGTACGAGTAGTACACGAACGCGGGGCGGCCACGCACGTTTTCGCGCGGCACGATGCCCCAGTAGCGGCCGTCCTTGGAGTCGTAGCGGTTGTCGCCGAGCATGAAGAGATGACCGGCGGGAATGACGAGCGGGCCCCAGTCGTCGAGCGTGCGCACGGTCGGCGGGTCGCCGATGCGGCTGCCGCGAATCTCGTGCGCGGCCTGCCATTCGAAGAGCGGCGCGGAGAACGAACCGTCGGCGCGCGGATTCTCGCGCATGGCGTCGGGCTGCGGCTGCGGTAAGCCGTTGAGGTGAAAGAGTCCGCCGCGCATGTGCACCGTATCACCGGCCACCGCGACCAGTCGCTTCACGAGCGTGGGATGCGGGTCTTCGGGCTGGTCAAACTGATACGGTGACTTGAACACGATCACATCGCCGCGCGCTGGTTCGTCGTAACCCGGCAGGTTGATGTTCGTGAACGGCACGTGCGGCCCGTACGCGAGCTTGTTCACGAACAGCCAGTCACCCACGAGCAGCGTGGGGATCATGCTGCCGGACGGAATGCGGTATGCCTCGAAGAAGAACGTGCGAATCACGAGGAAAATCGCGAGCGTCCACAGGACCGCCTTTACGTTCTCCCAGGCCTGTCCCCTGGGCGCGCTGCCTTTGGGTGCGCTGCCTGAGGATTGCTTCGACTTGCCACCGGCACGCAGGGCGGCCACCGAGTTCACGGGGGCGTCGGACTTGGACTTGGACGAACGGGCCACGGCAGGAGGAGCAGGAGACGACAGGCTCAAACGACAATGGGGCGCGCCCGTGTGGGTCACGCCCCCTTATCACGCGTTACGTAAAGATGGTCAGGAGAGGTGCTTGCTGACCAGCGCCGTCATCTCGAACATGCTGACCGACTTCTTGCCACCGAAGACGGCCTTGAGCTTGTCGTCGGCGTTGATCTGACGACGATTCTTGGCGTCCTGCAGGTTGTTCTTCTTGATGTAATCCCAGATTTTCTTCGTCGCTTCAGTGCGCGCAAGCGGCTTGCTGCCGATCACGGCGCCGAGTTCGGCGGAGGGGGTCATGGGCTTCATGAACGCCGCATTCGGCGTGCGCTTCTTGGCGGCGGCCTTCTTGGGGGCGGCCGTCTTGGGCGCCGCCTTCTTGGCTGCAGTGTTGGGAGCTGCCTTCTTCGCAGCTGCCTTCTTCGGGGCCGCCTTCTTGGCGGCGGCTTTCTTCGGGGCAGCCTTCTTCGCCGCCTTCTTCGCAGACTTCTTCGCAGGGGCCATGGAATCTCCAGAGTGGGGTGCCAGTCGTATCGCGCACAACTTGCGTGACGCGCCACAAGCTATAGAGCGCGGTACGGCGCGCAATAGGGCATTTCACGATTTTCCCCTCTGGGAACGCGCTTTTTTTACCCTCAGCGTTCGCGTCGCGCGCTGGGCTGCGCGCTTTGCTGCTCGTCAGGGGCGTCAGCGAGGTGCGTGATGAGCCATTCGGTGATGACGCCGAGCACACGTTTCACCGGGGCGTGCGAGCGCAGCGACGCATACCCGCGTGGGTCGCCAAGCGTGTCGGCCACGAGCAGGTGATTGACGCCGGGCTCCATGTGCACAGCAACAATTCGTGAGCTTTCTCCTCTGAGCAGACGGGACAGCTCGCGTGCATGCACGGGGTCCACCTGCCGGTCGCGCAGTCCGTGTACGAGCAGCGTGGGTGCGTCGTGCGT
Source organism: Gemmatimonadales bacterium (assembly GCA_038330215.1). Classification (GTDB taxonomy): domain Bacteria; phylum Gemmatimonadota; class Gemmatimonadetes; order Gemmatimonadales; family Gemmatimonadaceae; genus JAABRT01. The sequence goes on along the minus strand of JBBQNT010000329.1, from coordinate 1,206 downwards.
CCATTCGCGGGCCGACGGATCGTGCGCCAGCCACGCCCGCAGCCAGGGGTCCACACGCGCCACACGCTCGGCGTCCCGCTCGAGCTGCGCCAGCAACTGCTCGCGTTCGATTTTCGAAAACTTTTGTGCACGATCCGTCACGTAAACACGGCGTTGCTCACGCGCGAGTTCGCGTCCGGATCGCGCGGGTGCGCCCAGCAGCACGAGTGATGACACGTCATTTCGCTCGGCGGCGTCGAGCGCGGTGAGTCCACCGTCGCTGTGACCGACGAGTGCAATGCGGTCAGCGCGCACGTCGGGGCGCGCTCGCAGCCAGTGAATTGCAGCGCGCGCGTCCAGCACTTCGTCGGCGGGTGTGGCGGAGTAGGCGACACCGCCGGAACGTGCGGCGCCGCGGTCGTCGAGGCGAAGTACGGCGAAACCGCGCCGCGTGAGTGTGTCGGCGAGCGCTTCGAACAGGCGGTAGTTGGGCAGTGCAGGCACGGACAGATTGCGGTCCTGCGGGCCGGCGCCGCTGATGAGCAGCACGGCGGGTGATTTTTGCGCAGTGCCTGGCGGGCGCGTGAACGTGCCGGCGAGGGAGACGCCGTCGTGCGCGATGACGATGATGTCGTCGGCGATGTAGGGACGGGCGGGCGATGCCGTAGCGGCGGGCGATGCCGCAGTGGCGGGCGATGCCGTAGCCGCGGAGTCTGGTTGCCACGCGAAGCGCTCGATGCGCAGCCGGCGACCGGGTGCGGCGCCGCCGAGCACGTGGCCGGTGACGTCAACGGCCAGTCGCCACTCACCGTCGGTGGTGCGCGCGAGTGCGGAGTCGGCGCCGAGTGCGGTGATGGTGACGTCGCGAATGTTCTCGGACCACGGGAGCGCCACGACCGGTGCGCGCAGCGTGTTCCGCCCATCGTGGTGCCATGCCAGCACGCGTTGTTCGAGCAGTGCGGTTGATGCGTCGTGCCAGGCGCGGGTGCCGGGTGGTGCGGCGAGGGCGTGCATGGTGACGGGCACGCCGATCATGTCGCCGTTGGTGACGTAGAGGGAATCGGCGGTAGAGAAGACGCGCCAGTGCTCGCGTCCGCGCGCGATGTCCCAGCGCTCGAGGTTGGATTCGTTGTGCGCATCACGCTGCACCACGATGCGCTGTCGTTCGTTGCGTCGCGGTAGCAGGAGTTCGGTGTCGAGCCAGGTGGGCGCGGACTGTACGTGCTC
>JBBQNT010000328.1:0-4122 GCA_038330215.1 Gemmatimonadales bacterium | reverse complement strand
TGTGCGTGCTGCTGCACGAGTTCGGACACGCGCTCATGGCGCGCCGGTTCGGCGTGCGCACACGCGATATCACGCTGCTTCCCATTGGCGGCGTGGCGCGCCTCGAGCGCATGCCGGAGAAGCCGTCACAGGAACTGCTCGTGGCGCTCGCCGGGCCGGCCGTCAACGTGGTGATCGTGGTGGTGATTGCCGCGCTCCTGGCGGGCATGGGTCGCCCGCTCTCGTCCGAATCGTTGACGGCGGCGGGTTCTGGGCTCACGGGGCCCGGCGCGCTCGAACGGCTGCTGGCCGTCAACGTAATGTTGGTGGCGTTCAACATGTTGCCTGCGTTCCCGATGGATGGTGGTCGCGTGCTGCGCGCGCTGTTGGCCATGCGAATGAACTACGCGCGCGCGACGGCCACCGCGGCGAACGTGGGCAAGCTGTTTGCAGCGCTCTTCGCCGTTGTCGGGTTCTTCACCAATCCGTTCCTGATGCTCATTGCGCTCTTCGTCTGGATCGGCGCATCGCAGGAGTCGCTGGCGGCGCAAATGAGGGGCACGTTGGACGGCATTCCTGTAGCGGACGCAATGATCACCGACTTCCGCACGCTCGAGCCAGAGGATGCGCTCTCACATGCCGTTGAGTTGCTGCTCGCCGGCAGTCAGCAGGACTTCCCCGTTACGCACGGTACGCAGGTGGTCGGCGTGCTCACCCGCCAGGCGCTGCTGACGGCGCTAGCCCGCCCCCGCGATGGCTATCGCGTGGTGGATGTCATGCAGCGCGATGTACCACACGCGGATGTGCAGGAAATGCTGGATGGCGCGCTGCAGCGCATGCAGGGATCATCACATCGCACCATGCCCGTGCTCTCCCGCGGTGCGCTGGTCGGACTGCTCACCATGGAGAACGTCGGCGAGTTCGTGAGTGTGCAGGCCGCCCTCGCCCGTTCACGCTGAGCTCATGATACCGGCTTCGCCGCGCGTCTCCGCGCTGTATGTGCATCCGCTCAAGGGCGCGCGACCGGTTGCCGTACCCGTCATGCCGCTCGACGAACTCGGCGCCGTGGGCGATCGGCGCTGGATGCTCGTGGACGACTCGAACATCGCGATTACGCCGCGCGACGTGCCGCGGCTTGCGCAACTCATCGCGTCGTTGCCCCTGCGCAACGATCGCGCGATTGCAGCCGACGGTCCGCTCACGCTGAGCGCAAACGGACTGCCTGCCATCAGTATCGCACTCGCGTCAGACGGCGCTCGCCGCGAGGTGCGATGCTGGGATGACACGCTGATCATGGCCGACGCAGGCGATGCTGCGGCCAGGTGGTGCAGCAATGCGCTGGCAACACCGTGCCGCCTGGTGCACATGGTGCCGGACTCACACCGACCGTTGCAGCCGAAATACGCGGGCGAAATTCCGCACGCCACGCGCGAGGTAACCGTCACGGACGGCGCACCGCTATTGTTGCTGGGCGAGTCGAGCCTGAACGCGCTCAACGATCGCCTTCGTGCCAAGGGTGAGTCAGTACTCACCGTCGACCGCTTCCGACCGAATGTGCTGCTTGCGGGCACAAACGCGCATGACGAGGACTCGTGGGCACACGTGGAGATCGGCGAGGTGGACATTGGTGTCGGATCTCCCTGTCCACGATGCGTGGTAACCACGATCGACGTCGGAACACTCGCAAAGAGCGTCGAACCGCTGCGTACGCTCGCAGAGTACCGTCGCGGCGACGGCGGCGGTGTGATGTTCGGCATGAATGTCACGCACGCCGTGCCCGGCACGCTTCGTGTCGGCGATGCGGTGCGCGTGACCGCGCTCAAATCAGGGCGTGGCCAGGCCGAGTCGCTTCGCAGCGGCTGACGCGGGCAGCTCGAGCCGGTCGCGCAGCACCAGCACGGCGAGCACCACTACTGCACCGAACACGAGCAGAGCATGCTTGCCGGGAGTCACCGTGTAGACCGCCTGCACACGCCTGGCACCGGTCGGAATCGCTGCCGCGAGGAACGCGGGAGACACCAGGAACGACTCCACACGCACACCGTCAGCCTCGACGCGCCAGTTCGGGTGATAACTCATCTTGAAGAGCAGCACGCCGGCCTCTCCGCAGCGCACGTCAGCGACGATCGAGTCGACTCCAACGAACACATCGAACGATTGCCCGATATCGACGCAGCGCTGCGTCGGCGTTGCCGGGGCGCGATCGACCGGCTCGGAGGGATAGTCCCACCGCACATGCACACGCGCCGCCGGCAAGTCACTCTCGAGCCAACCAAGATTGCCGCGCAGCAGCTCCAGCTGTGATGTCACAGTGCGTCGCTCGTCGGCGGCGATCCAGCGTGTCATGCCGCTCGTATTCACCCGGTAGGCGTGATATCGCGTCGACTGCACGAACGGCTGGTAGAACGGCGGCACCTGCGCCTCGGCCGGCACAACCACCTGTTGTACGTTGAACAGGTCGTACTGCGAAAGTTCAGCGTCGTCGAACTGCCATATCATCTCGGTATTGAGTGACAGGCCCTGATATGGCGGCACCAGTCCGGGCGATGCGCGCGCCTTGATCACGTCGGTCACGCGCAGGATCGGGCCCACCATCATGGCGTTACTGAAGTTGTCGGGCCGACCGGCGTACGTGCGTCCGGCACGCGCGCCGTCGAGCAACGCGAGCACGCCGCGCAGATCGGCGTCGCTCTCGATGGCGGCGGCCGTTTCCCGAATCCAGCGGGAGTTGGTGGCGTAGAACGACGCACGTTCGACGCAGGCGGGAGTCAGCCAGAGCAGCACAGCGGCGGCGCCCAGCAGCGCACGCACGTTGAAGCGCTGCGCCGGCGCAGCATGGGCGATCGGCGCGTGCGACCCGGCGATGCGTTCCCACAGCCAGCCACCGCCCAAACCCATGAGCAAGATCGCAAACATCTCCATCGCACCGATGAAGCGGTACTTGACGTCGGCGCCGTACGTCCCGAGCAAGAGCGACACGGGACCGAGCTTGTCACCAGCGAAACACAGCAGCGCCCACATCGCGAAGCCAGCGAGTGCGAGTCGCGCGCGCTGGTCACGCTGGCGTACGGCCAGGCCTGATGCAATCACCAAGCCCAACACCAGCAGGAGCGTGAGCACCGGCAAGCGTTCGTGATCGAGAATGCTCGTGCTGAGAAAGGGTGCCTCGTACGCTTTCACGCCCGACGCACCCGGCAGCGACGGAAACGTGCTGAGGAACGGCTTGTTCTGCAGGAACGGCACGATCATGTACAGCGTCGCCGCCACGGAAGTCGCGCCGGCCACCACGAGCCTCGTCGCCCGCACCGCCATCTCCCGTGCCGACGCGCCCGTCGCGAGCACGAGCATCGCTGTTACCGCGGCCATGTACGCATAAAGCAGCTGAGAAAGCGCGAGTACGGCGAGACACACGATCGTTGCTGCGTAGCCCCGGCCTTCGCGCAGCAGCCGGTGCAGCAGCGCCAGCGATACGAACGACAGGTGCACCGCCCAGAGCTGTGTGTACATGCCGAAGCCGCGCCACACGTAGCTGTTGTACTCGAGACCGAATCGTGCGTCGCCGGAGAGCAGCGATGCCGCGGCGCCCGCTACCGCCGCCTCGCGCAGTGTCCAACCGAGTCGGCGCGCCGACCAATAGACGGTGAACGGAAACGTCACCAGCAGCAGCCAACGAACCGCATGAAAGATCGAGAGCAGCTCGACGCTGCCACCGAGCACTCGATGCACGCCCACGACGAACAGGTGCGGCAGGTGTTGATAGTACAGAAACTGCGGGAAGCCGAACTCGAGCTGCGGAATCCAGAAATCCACCGGACTGCGGCCGCTGGCCAACGCCTCGCTGGCCCGCTCGATCATCAGCGCGTGAAACGCCGTATCCGCCTGACTGGGGGCGCCAACAAGCTCCGGCCACAGCCACACGGCATTGCACACTACGGGCACGAGCACCAACAGCACGGGCCACGCGAACGTCGCCTTCGCATCTGCCGCCTCGTGCTCCTTCACGCCTCGCTCACCCGCGCGGCTCCTCGAATCGCTGTCGCTCGGCGCGCGTGATGTGCTGCATACGATCCAGTTCGTAGCGCGTGAGCACGTTGAGACTCCGGCCAGCTCCAAGCGCATAGCCGGCCATCTGACCGAACGCAT
>JBBQNT010000327.1:0-4123 GCA_038330215.1 Gemmatimonadales bacterium | reverse complement strand
ACCGGCCTGCGCGGACGGCAGGGCTTGTATGAAGTGATGTTCATGACCAACCACCTCAAGAAACTCGTCGTGCAGAACGCCGACTCGCAGGTTCTCCGCGACGAAGCCATCAGCGAAGGCATGCTGACGCTGCGAATGGATGGTTGGCTCAAGGTGCTGAAGGGACTGACCACGCTCGAACAGGTGATTCGCGAGACGAGCGCCTGACCGCTGCCCACGGTCGCCATCGTGACGGGTGCTCGTCGCCGTCACGTGTGTGGCCAACCGTATCACGCCGAGTGCGATACGCTCGTTGCGGCGGTTTCCCCGCTCAGCGCGGTTCGTCCTTGGCCTGGAAACACACTTGCGGGCACACGCCCGCCGCCCCTCGACGCCCATGACCGCACCGACGTCCGCTCCCGTTGTCTCACTTCGCATGCTGCTCGATGAAATGATCGAGCGCGACGCCTCCGACCTGCACATCACGGCCGGCGATCGTCCCAAGCTCCGCGTGGACGGCGACATCATCAATTCGTCGGTCGAGCACGTGCTGCAGCCGCGCGACACGCTGCAGCTCGCGTACTCCGTGCTCACGGAAAACCAGAAGAAGCGCTTCGAGATGGAGGACGAGCTCGACTTCTCGTTCGGCATCCAGAACCTCTCACGCTTTCGCGGCAACGTGTTTCGCCAGCGCGGCTGCGTCAGCATGGTCATCCGTCAGATCCCGTTCCAGATCAAGACGTTCGACGAGTTGCAACTGCCCGGGGTGATCGCGCAGATGGCCGAGAAACCGCGTGGCATGGTGCTCGTGACCGGGCCGACCGGTTCCGGCAAGTCCACGACCCTCGCCGCCATGATCGACAAGATCAACAGCGAGCGGCGCGGACATATCATCACCGTCGAAGATCCGATCGAGTTCATTCACCGGCACCGCACCTGCATCATCAATCAGCGTGAAGTCGGTGCCGACACCAAGAGCTTCGCGACGGCGCTCAAGTACGCGCTGCGTGAAGATCCCGATGTCATCCTCATTGGCGAAATGCGCGACCTGGAGACGATTCAGGCGGCGCTCACGATCGCCGAAACGGGCCATCTCGTCTTCGCCACGCTGCACACCAACAGTGCCGCCGAAGCGATCAACCGCATCATCGACGTCTTCCCCAGTCATCAGCAGAGCCAGGTGCGGGCGCAGCTCGCGTTCGTGCTCGAGGGCATCGTCACGCAGGCGTTGTTGCCCAAGCTTTCGGGGCGGGGCCGAGCGATGGCGGCGGAGATCCTCGTGGTCACGCCCGCGATCCGCGCGCTCATTCGTGACGACAAGGTGCACCAGATCTACTCGCTCATGCAGTCCGGCAAGAAGTTCGGTATGCAGACGCTGAACGACGCGCTCTACCAGTTGTACGTCTCGCGTCAGGTCAGCGCCGACGAGTGCGTTCGCGCGTCGGGCGACCAGAACGAGTTCCTGCGCATGATTGGCAAGTCCGAAGACGGCACATCACCGCTCGCCCGGGCGAACAACGGAGCGGCGCTCGCCGGCTCCAACGGTCGCCGCTGATCCTCCACGAGGTAGTCCCGCATGCCCACGTTCATGTATACCGCGCGCACCTCTGGTGGCGAACTCAAGTCGTCCACGATTGATGCCACGTCACGAGACGATGCCGTCAACCAGCTGCGCCGCCAGCGCCTGACCATCGTCAAGGTCGACGAGCATCGCCCCAAGAAGGCGCGCGGCTCGATCAAGATGCGCGACATCGTGATCTTCACGCGCCAGTTCTCCACCATGATCAACGCCGGCCTGCCGCTCGTGCAGGCCCTTGACATCCTGGCCCGTCAGAGTGAGAACCAGACGCTCGCGCAAACCGTGCGCGAAGTGGTGTTCGAAGTGGAAAGCGGACACACCGTCGCCGACGCGATGCGCAAGCATCCCAAGGCGTTCAGTGACCTATACACGAACATGGTGGACGCCGGCGAGAAGGGCGGTATCCTCGATACCATCCTTGGCCGCCTCGCCGTTTTCCTCGAAAAGAATGACGCCCTCGTGCGCAAGGTGAAGGGCGCGATGATCTATCCGTCCGTCATCATGGGCGTGGCTGTCATTGCGATCGTCGTGCTGCTGTGGAAGGTCATCCCCGTGTTCCAGAGCATGTTCGCCAGCGTGAACATGGAGCTTCCCGGGCCGACCAAGTTCGTCATCATGCTCTCTGCCTTCCTCAACGCCTACTGGTGGGCACTGATCATCGGCACCGCTGCGACCGCGTGGGGCATCAAGACTGCGTACGGCACCTCCAGCGGCCAGCTCCTGATCGACAAGCTCATGCTGCGCGTTCCCGTGCTCGGCGACGTGCTGCGCAAGTCCGCCGTCTCCCGCTTCACGCGCACGCTCGGCACGCTCATCTCGTCCGGTGTGAGCATCCTCGACGGCCTCGAGATCACCGCCAAGACCTCCGGCAACCGCGTCATTCAGGATGCCATCATGGAGTCGCGCGCCAGCATCGCCGGCGGTGAGAGCATCGCCGCACCGCTCCAGAAGTCCAAGGTGTTCCCGCCCATGGTGATCAGCATGATCAGCGTCGGCGAACAGACCGGCGGCCTGGATGAGATGCTGACGAAGATCGCGGACTTTTACGACGATGAAGTTGATGCGGCGGTCAGCGGGTTGCTCAGCCTGCTCGAGCCCATCATGATCGTATTTCTTGGCGTAGTGGTTGGTGGCATGATCGTGGCCATGTACCTCCCGATCTTCGACATGGTGAATGCGGTGCAGTAGAGGCAGTTGTCGACCGACAGACGTACTGTACGCTCTCACGCTCTATCGACAGGTTTTCTCACGCTCTATCGACAGTTTCTCAAGTTGCTTCGACAATCGGATTCAGCGTTAGGTGTAAGTCGTTGACAACATTTGGGATAGCGGACGCACACGAGGGCCACCGGACATTTCCCGGGGCCCTCGTTTGTCTTGCCTCGGGTTTCCTCAGTTTGAGCATGCCAACGTGACGTGACGTCAAAGGGGGTGAGGATCGGTGGCGCGTTATCGGAGTGCGTCGATTTCGAGCTCGCTTCTGGAGACGGCGCACTCGCGCGGAGCCGCTTTGCCGCGGGTCGCTCGAGCCATATATTAGGAATGCCGAGGATGTCAGTCCCCTCATCAGCCGCCGTGACGACCACCTCGCTCCACGACCAGCTTCAGACCACGCTCGGTGCGACGTACACGCTCGGGCGCGAGCTCGGCGGGGGCGGCATGTCACGCGTGTACGTTGCGCGCGAGGAGGCGCTCGGGCGCGACGTCGTGGTCAAGGTCCTCGCCCCGGAGCTGGCGGAGGGATTGTCCGCCGAGCGGTTCGCCCGCGAGATCAAGCTCGCCGCTGCGCTGCAGGAGCCGCACATCGTGCCCGTGCTCGCGGCCGGCGTGATGGCTTCAGGGCTGCCGTGGTACACAATGCCTTACGTGCGCGGCGAGTCGCTCCGCGCCCGGCTGGCCAAGGGCGCGGTGCCGCTGGCCGAAGCGGTCGCGATCCTTCACGCCGTCGCTGAGGCACTGGAGTACGCGCACGGGCAGGGCGTGGTGCATCGCGACATCAAGCCAGAGAACGTGCTGCTGAGCGGCCGCACGGCGGTCGTCACCGACTTCGGTATCGCCAAGGCGCTCTCCGCGGCCAAGACCGAGGCGCCCAGCCGGCCGGCTAGCATGATGCCCACCGGCGCGCTCACGCAGCGCGGCACCTCGCTCGGCACGCCGGCCTACATGGCCCCGGAGCAGGCCGCTGGCGACCCGGCCACTGATCACCGAGCGGACTTGTATGCGTGGGGCGTTGTGGCCTACGAGCTGCTCGCCGGCCGGCACCCGTTCGCCGAGCGCACCACGCCGCAGGCGCTAATGGCGGCGCACTTCGGCGAGGTGCCCGCGCCGCTGCCGGTGCCGCCGGTGCCGCCTGCGCTCGCCGCGCTCGCGGCGCGCTGTTTGGCCAAGGACCCGAGCGAGCGCCCGGCAAGTGCGGGTGCCGTGCTCGAGGCACTCGACGGCGTAGCGCCGGGGATCACGGGCGAGGAGCGGACCACGCTCGCGGGGCGCCGGCGGCGCCCGAGGCTCCTTGCCGCATCGGCCGTCGTGCTGGCACTGATGCTGGGTGGGGCGGCGTGGGCGTTC
>JBBQNT010000326.1:0-4160 GCA_038330215.1 Gemmatimonadales bacterium | reverse complement strand
CGCGCCCGACCGGGCCGACAAGGCAAGACGCGCGGAAACAGGAGACGATCGAGCAGCGTTCTCCGCTCTCGCCGACATCCTGCGCCACTGGTCGTGTCCCAACTGTACGGCCTCACCTCTGCATTCGCTGTGATCGCCAGTGCATTACCGTTGTATGGGCGAGCAGAAGCGAGTGCACAGGCCTCGAAAACGTGCAGACGAACCGGCGTGATCGCGGTGGCGTCCAGTCGAGCCATCGGCAATCGGCGAAGACGCGGCCAGCGTTCGCCGATCCGCCTGCCGGCACAGGATACCTGTACAACACCTTGGCGATTCGGCTTCCGTTGCCATCCCACAACCTGCGATCAGGGTGCTGTCTAAGCGATTTCCACCTTTCTCGAGGCCGACAGGTAGCTCACCAGTTTCGGGCCGGCCTGTTCTCGGTGGGCGCTACCGGAACGCACGAAAGAACGCCTGCGCAAACACCGACCGATGAACCTGCGCCGCATCAAGCGGATTGTCCCACCACAGTCCTTCACTATTCGCAAGCAGAATAAGCGTGAGCTCCTGATTGAGCACTTTGAGGTACAGCGCCGAGTACGCATCCTCCCACCAGCCGGAGTGCCAGCGGAGCTCGTGACCCTCGTAGCACTGGGCGAACCAGCCGAGTGCGTAGTGATGTGGAGAGCCCACCCGCGCATCGCCTCCACGTGCATCTTCGCCGATTGATTGCCCGGGTTGCATCATCATGGTGTACGACCCAGCAGTTATCAGCTCCCCACGCTCCAGCGCTACATCAAAACGCGCCAGATCGAGCGCACTGGCGATCACGCCACCGGCTGCCCCATCTCCCTGCGCGTCCAGCTCGTCCGACCGCACAAGCCTGCCGGTACTGTCAGTGCGGTACGGGATGGCGAGCGCGTCCGCCAGGTCGGCACGGAGTGGAAGACCACGATGCTGTCTCGCAGACTGCGTCATGCCGGCCGGCTGCAACACATACTTCGATGTCAGTTCCGAGAACGGCGTGCCCGACGCGTCGCGCATGGGGCGTGAGGCCCACGAGTACAGCACGGGGTTGTACGAGAAGCGCACGCCCGGTGCGCCGATGGCGGTGTGCGTGAGCAGATGACGCAGCGATTGCTGCGGCGGATCGCAGCGCAGTCCGCGCGCAAAGATCGACGGCTGTCGGCTGAAGTCGCGACAGAAGTCTGCCCATTGGCTGTACTGCGCCATCGGACGGTCCAGATCGAGCACACCCAGCTCCGCGAGGCGGAGCGCGACCACGGCCGAGATGGGCTTGGTGACGGACGCGATGTTGTAGGGCGTTTCCGGTGTGGCGCGGATCTGTCGTTCGACGCTGGCGAATCCGAAGCCGCGTGTGAAGATGACCTGGCCGTTTTTGACGACGACGGCGGACATGCCGGGGATCTGCGCGGCGATGCGCAGCGAATCGAGCGTGCGCGCGAATGCGTCGAGGTCGGCTGCGGAGTGTGCGGACGGGGTGGTTCGCGTTGACGCGCAAGCAGTTGCAAGCAGTGCCGCGAATCGCGGCAAGTTGCTGTCGAGCAATACGCGCCTTCGGTCAGGCCGCTGGAGAAATCAGGGCGTGCTTCGCCAGCTCAAGCACCCCGATCGCGTGCTCCCGCGTGACATCCGGAAACTCGTCGAGAAAATGATCGAGCGGATGACCAGCCTCGAGATAGTCGATCAGTGACTGCACTGGAACGCGCGTGCCGGCGAACACCGCGGTGCCACCGAGCCGTTCCGGCGAGCTGCTGATCAAGGGATTCGGCAGGTTCGACACGTGCAACGCTCCGCTGAGGTGATAGAGATGGAATGTAGCCGCGCGAATCGTGCCCGGCGAACCGGGGCGCCCGGGCAACGCATCGCCACCTCATCCGCACCCAACTCCTCGTTCGCCCCCCAACACTGGCGCAACCCTCAGCGTAGCCACAGGTTGGTCGCGCGACGGATTCCCGGCGCGCACACACACTCTTTCCGCACCCTCCACGCCCCATGCGACGTTCTTCCCGACTCACCCTGCTCGCCCTCGGCCTTACGGCGGCGGGCAGCGCCCTGACCGCACCCGTCGGCGCCCAGGGCCCTGCGCCCTCCGACTCGATGTCTTCGGCCATCAACGCCCTGCGCTGGCGCAACATTGGACCGGCCAACATGGCGGGCCGCATCGTGGACGTCGAAGGCATTCCGTCGCCTTCCCGCACGTTCTACGCCTCCACGGCCGCCGGCGGCGTGTGGAAGACCATCAACGGCGGCACGACGTTCTTCCCGGTGCTGGACACGGCGCGCGTGGCATCGGGCGGTGACCTGGCGATCGCGCCTTCGGATACCAATACGGTCTACTGGGGCACGGGCGAACCGAACACGCGCAACTCGATCTCGCCGGGCGGCGGCATTTACAAGACCACCGACGGTGGCAAGTCGTGGACGTTCCTGGGCCTCGAGGAAACGCGCCACATCGGACGCGTGCAGGTACACCCCACGAACCCGAACATCGTGTGGGTGGCGGCGCTCGGACACGCGTGGGGACCCAACCCGGAACGCGGTCTCTACAAAACAATCGATGGCGGCAAAACGTGGGCGCTCAAGAAGTTCATCGATGACAAGACAGGCTTCGTGGACGTGCAGGTGCATCCCACCAATCCGGACGTGCTCTTTGCGTCGAGCTACCAGCGCGTGCGCGGCCCGTACTTCCTGAACTCGGGCGGACCGGGTTCGGCGCTTTGGAAGAGCACCGACGGCGGTGAGACGTGGAATGAAGTGAAGGGCGGCGGTTTCCCGGAAACAATGAAGGGACGTATCGAGATTGCGATAAGTAGCAGCAACCCGAGCGTGATGTACACGATGGTGGAAGCGGACACGGCGCCGAACGCAAAGCCGACGCGCGGCACACCCGCGCAGCGTCGCCCCAGCGGCCTGTATCGCTCGGCCGATGGCGGCGCGACGTGGGAGTATCGCAACCCCAACAACACGCGCCCGTTCTACTACTCGCAGGTGCGCGTGCATCCCACCGACGCGGATGTCGTGTACTGGTCGTCGACGCCGGTCAAGTATTCGCGTGACGGTGGCAAGACGGCGGGCAATAGCACGGTCGGCCTGCACGTGGACCATCACGCGATGTGGTTTGACCCCAAGGATCCGAACCGTATCATCGTGGGCAACGATGGTGGACTCGGTATCACGCTCGATGGCGGCGGCACCTGGGAGTTTCCGAACACGTTTGCGCTCGGCCAGTTCTACGCGGTCTCGTACGACATGCAGGTGCCGTACCGCGTGTGCGGCGGTCTGCAGGACAACGGTTCGTGGTGCGGACCCAGCCGTCGGCGCAATGGTCCGATCACCAACGCGATGTGGCACAACATCGGCGGCGGCGATGGCTTCGTGACGGCGCAGGATCCGACTGACCCGAATATCATCTACTCCGAATCGCAGGGCGGCTCGCTTGGACGGCTCGACTATGCCACCGGCACGCGCATCCCTGTACGCCGGCCGAATTGGCGTGAGAGCTACGCGGCGTGGAACGATACCATCGCGGTGATTCGCGGCGACGAGAGCCGTCCCGAGACGTCAGACATGAAGCGCCGCATCGCCGAGGTGCGCACGAAGCAGAAGCAGGACTCGCTCGATCTGCAACTGCGCTGGAACTGGAACACGCCGTTCTTCATCTCGAAGCACAACCCGATGACGCTGTATTATGGCGCGAACCGGGTGCTCAAGAGCATCAATCGTGGGTCGAGCATGTTTCCGATTTCGCCTGAGCTGTCGTATGCCGACACGGCCAAGCTGCGCGTGGCGCTGCGCACGACCGGCGGCATCACGCCCGACGTGACGGGCGCGGAGACGTTTGGCACGGTGGTGTCGCTCAACGAGTCGCCGGTACGCCCCGGTGTGCTGTTCGCCGGCACGGACGATGGCCGCGTGTGGGTGACCAAGAATGACGGCGGCAGCTGGGAAGAAGTGACGAAGAACATTCCGGGCGTGGCGGCGGGTGCGTATGTCTCGCGCTTGGAAGGTTCGAACACGTCGGAAGGCACGTTCTATGTCACGTTCGACGATCATCGTCGCGACAACTACACGCCGTACGTCTACATGACCACGGACTACGGTCGCACGTTCAAGTCGATTGCGTCGAACCTGCCGAAGGGACACGCGGACTTTGTGCA
>JBBQNT010000325.1:0-4196 GCA_038330215.1 Gemmatimonadales bacterium | reverse complement strand
TGAAATCTGCCGATTTCAGTTATGGGCATCACGGCTGATCAGCAGAAACTTCACCACATCCGGAGAGCTGCCGAGTCGTCCACGGTGCGCGAGGCCTCGCGTCCACGCGAAGCAAGATAGGGGTGATGTGGCGCCAGAGTCGTCGCGAGGAGCTGGAGATTCTCTGGCGTGCGACGGTAGCAAAAGTCGACGTCATAGGTGACATGGGCGGACCCGTGCACCGCGCCGGCCAGCCCACCTATCAGGATGCATTCGACACCACTACGGGCCATCAGCGCCAACACTCCGCCGAAGTCCGTTACGCGGGATCGGGCATACGCCCTCAGCGCTCGACGCGGCGAGCCTGCTGCAAGGCACGCACGGTGCGCACCGCATCCTGAAGACGCTGCACACGTTCCGTGGGGGTCCGGCGCAGGTTCTCCCTTAGCAGCGTGCGATCGATATCCGCCTTGTACGCCTCGATTACCGGGTCCGGCTCAGGCGGCGGCAGCGGAATTGCGGGCGGCTTGTGCATATGCGAAGGCGTACTCCTCCCAGCAGTCCGCGCGGCCTACATTGTGTACGCCGCGACCACCGTGCAGCCCGAGTTGTAGGCAAACGGAAGCCACACCTCCGGCATCGGATTCCCCGGCGTTCGCACCATCACGATCTTTAGCTGATCCGTTGGGATGTTGGCGATGGACGCACCGGCGTCACCGATCGATGAGCGCTCGGGAAAGTCGTTCAGCAAAAACTGCGTGCAGCGCGCCGCCGTGCGCAGCGGCGCCTTGGGCACACCGGGCAGCAGGTTCAGCAGGTCACCGGTAAAGGAGAACTTGCCTTCTTCGAGATCGGCGCGCGTGAGCACGTTGATCGGATCGGCCACCAGCATCGCACGGTCGAACAACTCCAAATCGCGGCGCCAGTTGGCGTCCACGTCACGCTGCACCGTGGAGTCTTCCACCGGCAGCAGTGCAAAGTCGAAAGAGCCGGCCGGTGCCTCGCGCAGCAAACGCGCGTCGGGAACGAATCCCGCCTGCCGCACCGCCACGGAGAACATGTCGGTTGGCACGTTCGGAATGCGATACTGACCGTTCGCGTCGGTGGTGGTGGTGTTCGTGGTGCCCGACTCATCACGCAGTGTGATATCCACACCCGCGATCGGACGTCCCACGTCGTCGACGATCATGCCGAACAGGCCGCGCGCGTCTTGTGCGGACAGCGAAGTGGCGAGCATCGTCGCCAGAACTGCCAGAATCCACGCGAGCCACCAACCCTTCAGAACGTTGTTGCACGAACGTTCGCGCTCGGCGCACCGGCTACGTGTTCCCCGATTTCGTTGTTGCATCAGTCGCTCCTTACACAAGATGAACGAGTCCATACACGTTCGTACACGGCCACCAACGGCCGGATCCGGAGCGTGCGTGACGGCGCCCATGCCAGCAGTCCGCCCTTTCGCGCGCAGTGATGACTTTGACTCATGCACATGAGTCAACCGGACTCAACTCATGACACAGCGGCTGCAGGTCCCGCTCGACGACGCGGAGCTGGCGGAGATAAAGCGCATCGCGCGGCGTCATCATATGACGGTGGCGGCATGGGTGAGAGAAGCGTTGCGCGCGGCGCGGCGCGACGAGCCGGCGGCGGTGATGCAGCGCCGAGGTGTGGAGCGCATCATGAGTTTCGATCGCAGCTTCGATGCGATTGCCACACTCGAACGTGTATACCAGGCGAACGGTGCTTTCGCAGCTCCGGTGCAAGCGAGGCGCTCACTGCACCCGCAGCCCAATTCCAAACGCCTGCGCACGCGCACGTTCACCAAGCAGGTCCGGCATCAGCAGGAACTGCAGCCACCCAACCAACGACACTCGGCCCAAAGCCGCGCTGGACAGGTCAACTCGGGTTTGCAGGCCGAATGCGTTTTCCTGCTCCGCTCGCACAAGAGCGGGGCCGAGCATCGCTCGCAGCGCCGGGCCCCCTCTCGCCTCTTGATAGCCCCAACCGGCCAGTACTGACAGCACACGCAGGTTGGGAAAGTCGTCGGCGCAGCCGCCGCCGTCTAGCACCAGACAGTCGCTGCCAAGGGACGCCTGCGTGCTCGCTGTGAAGGCCGTGAGCAGCGCGCCACTACCGAGTGAGTCCACACGCCAGGCAAAGAGAGCGTTCACCATCGGGCCGCTGGATGACCTGGACGGGCCCGATTGGCTGCCTGAGAATAAACCCGCTCCCAGATCGAGTCCGACGGGACGCAGGGTAAGCTGCGCCGACGCGCCGGGCGCGATGAGTGTGAACAAACCGATGAGACACATCGCCCGTACGAGGCGATTCACCAGAATGCTCAGCTTGGGCGGCGACACTATGCCATCTTCGCTTGCAGCCGCCGGTCCAGCGTGTCGAGGAACTCCTCGGTATTCAGGTACGGCGCATCGCGACTGATCAGCAGCGACAGGTCCTTCGTCATTTCGCCCGCTTCCACCGCCTCGATGCACACGGCCTCGAGCGCCTCCGCGAACTTCACCACATCCGGCGTATTGTCCAAACGTCCGCGATGCGCCAGGCCTCGCGTCCACGCGAAGATGGATGCAATCGGGTTGGTGGACGTCTTGTTGCCCTTCTGGTGCTCGCGGTAGTGGCGCGTCACCGTACCGTGCGCTGCTTCGGCTTCCATGGTGCGGCCGTCCGGCGTGAGCAGCACACTCGTCATGAGGCCGAGTGAACCGAAGCCCTGCGCCACAATGTCCGACTGCACATCGCCGTCGTAGTTCTTGCACGCCCACACGTAGCCGCCTTCCCACTTGAGCGCAGCGGCCACCATGTCGTCGATGAGGCGGTGTTCGTAGGTGAGCCCCTTCGCATCGAACTGCGCCTTGAACTCGCTTTCGAACACGTGCTCGAACAGGTCCTTGAACGCGCCGTCGTACGCCTTGAGAATGGTGTTCTTGGTGCTGAGGTACACGGGCATGTTGCGCTGCAGGCCGTACCGGAAGCTGGCGCGCGCAAAATCGCGGATGGAATCGTTGTAGTTGTACATGCCCATCGCGACACCACCGTCAGCACCGAACTTTGCAACCTCGAACTCCATCGGCGCGCTGCCATCGTCGGGCGTGTACGTGATGGTGAGCGTGCCGGGCCCGTCCACCTTGAAGTCGGTGGCCTTGTACTGATCGCCATGGGCATGACGGCCGACAACAATGGGCTTGGTCCATCCCGGTACGAGCTTCGGGATGTTCGACATGATGATGGGCTCGCGGAAGATGACGCCGCCGAGGATGTTGCGAATGGTGCCGTTGGGGCTGCGCCACATCTTCTTGAGACCGAACTCCTTCACGCGCGCTTCGTCCGGCGTGATGGTGGCGCACTTGACGGCCACGCCGTGTTTTTTCGTGGCGTGTGCGGAGTCGATGGTGACCTGATCGTCAGTCGCGTCGCGGTGTTCGATGCCAAGGTCGTAGTACTCGAGTTCGATGTCGAGGTACGGCAGCACGAGCTTGTCCTTGATGAACGCCCAGATGATGCGCGTCATTTCGTCGCCGTCCATTTCGACGACGGGGTTTGCAACCTTGATCTTGGCCATGAGAAACTGGGGCGCTGGGGATGGCCGCGGCGTTCGGCCGCGGGCGGGAGGCGCGTGCCTGACGCCACGAGACGTCGGACGCACTACGATCCCCGGAAAATGCACGGTGGCGGGCGATGGGGCCACCGGGCCGCGCCTCAGCTTTTGCGTGCGGTGTGCTGCGACCCTACATGGTGAAGATGGCCACCGTCCCGCAGTTCGGATTCCCGCGCGCAGTCTGCAACTGCGCGGGCACCGACGACGCGCTGCGATACGCAACGATCAGCTTGATGAATTGCGGCGAGATGTCGTTGATGTTGTATCCGGGGACGGGCATGCCATCGAGAAACACCACCGGTGGGCAGCTCGCTCTCGAGCCGATGAGGCGCGCGCGCGAGCCGGTACCGATCACGCGGAATCCAGCCTGATTCTGCAGCATGTCGCTGGTCCAGATGGGCGAACGACGCTGGATGTCCTCGTCCGTAATCACCGTGCCGAACCGCGAGGCGTCGATCGCGAACTCGTAGCGCCGCATATCGCGCTCCCACTGCGCGTCGGCGCGCGCCTGCACCTTCACGGTGTCGAGCTCGGGCGAAATACGCTCGATCATGACGTCGACCGTGTCGGTGCCGGTGAATCGCAGCATATCGGACGCGGGGCGGTA
>JBBQNT010000324.1:0-4203 GCA_038330215.1 Gemmatimonadales bacterium | reverse complement strand
CGCGGCTCGCCGGCCAGCAGCTGCACGTGCGTCTCATGCTGCAACTCACCACCCTCCGGCAGGACGCCCCGATTCCCCCGCTCTCGCTGTCGGACTGTGCGATCAGTGCGGTGACGTGGCCCGGAGGCTCAGTCGCGAGTGCGGCGGCCGTGGTCGTCCGTTCGGCCGCGGGTCCCGGTCTCGAGGACGTGCCGTTTCCGGAGGAGTAGCAGGCGCACAACTGCTTTAAACGCAGAGCCGCTGAGACGCGGAGCCTTTACGACTGCCTCGCGAAATACTCGCTGCGACCGCTGCGACCTCTGCGGCTCTGCGTTGAGCAGGCGCTGTTGCCGTTGCGAGCGGAAAGAGGTTTGCACTGTCTCTTCGCAGGCTGTTTCTCCCTGAAGCAACGCGAGCTTCACGGATAGCTGCACCTCACCAGATATTTCCGGCGCCCGGCGTTCGTGCAGCGAGCTCTGCACTGGAGCTTCACCAGCTATGCGAGACCTCGCGAAATGTGCGTCTTTCACTCCCGCCGCTCAAGAAACGTGGCAAGCCGCCTTACCTCGTCGCCCCACGCCCGCTTGAACGCCGTGTCGCGCGGTGGCTTTCCGCTCACGAAACCCGGCTCCACACACAGATCACCGCCGGCCATCGACGCATTGGCCCAGCCGATCACTTGTCCGCGCCAAAACATCGGCAACGCGTAGTAACCACGAATGCGTTTGTGCGCCGGTGTATACGCCTCAAAGCGGTACGGCCAACCCCACAACGCTTCGAAACGCAGTCGGTCCCAAACGATCGGATCGAAAGGCGCCAGCAGTCGCAGCGTGTCGTCGTCGTCGACCGCGGCATGGCGCCGGTGCTTCGGGTTCTCGCCGTCGGGCCAGTACCAGAGCAGACCTTCCACCGTCGCGCTCGGCAGACGCGCCTTGGTGCGCGCGAGCAGCGCGTTCATGTGCCCGTTGAACTGTGGTGCGCCATAGCGGATACGACGCACAAGCATCGACAGGCTGCTCGCCGGCAGCGGCGCGTACAGATTGACCACCACGTCGGCCAACCGGTCCAGCGCGGCATCAGCGTCGACCGGCGGCTCATGCACCTCGCGCGCTGAGTACAAACGCACGCCGCTCTCGCGCGAGGCGGTACGCACCAGGCCGCGGAAGTGCATACTGTCAAGCAGTTGCGTGCTGGCGCGGCTGTTCCCGCCGAACCAGTTCTTCGATCGGCCGTGATTGAATGCCTCGTCCACCTCGCGCGGATGTACGACGCCGCGCTCGCGAACAAAGTCGAGCACCGCGTGGGCCTGTGCCCATCGCGCCTTCGGCCACTCTGTCGTCGGCGTGCGCGGGTGCATCAGCGACGCCAACTCGCGCGGCATGAAGCCGTAGTTGATGAACACGTCCTCTTCGATCGCCAGCGTCGGGTAGCGCGCCTCGAGGTCGCCCGCGCGGTAACCGATCACGCGGTGGCGCAGCGTCAGGTCCTGCGCGCGCGCCGGGGCGCGTATGGGATCTGCCTGCACGAAGCCGAAGCGTGTCAGGGCTTTCGACAGTGAGGGCGCGGTGAACAGGCTGCGTGACACCGCATGTCGGCGCAGGTCGTCAAGCGTCAACGGCACGTTCTTGCGCTCTTCATGCGTGATTGGTCGAAGCGGTGCATAGTTTGAAGACTTCTGCCACAAAGTATGCATCCCGGCCCGGCTGCACGAAGCACGCTCTCGCTCAGTCGAAATCGCATCGCACCGTTCGACTACTGGTGTACGGTAGCTCGCCGAGACAGGACACGACCGTCCCTGCTCTCAGCAGCGCCTGCAACCAAGGAGTGTTTGCCCATGCCCCATTCACCTGTCATAGAGCGAAGCGAGACGTACGCCACGGCGGCGATCCCGCTCCGCATTCCGCGCGCTGAAATGATGGCCAGCTTTGGCTCGGCCGTGCACGAACTGCTCGCAACACTCGCGGCACAGGGGCTCGCGCCATCAGGACCGCTCGTCGCGTATCACCGACGTCCGGAGCCGGAGCTGTTCGATTTCGAAGTGGCGTTTCCAGTGTCCGGTGCGCTGACGCCTACGGGTCGAGTGGTCGCGAGCACGGTGCCGGCGGGCACTGTCGCGGTGGCCGTGCACAAGGGCGAGTACGACAGCATCGCCGAGAGCTGGAAGGCACTTGACGCCTGGCTAGCGGAACAGGGACGAACGCCCGCTGGCGATTTCTGGGAAGTGTACAGCGTCGGGCCGGAGGAGGGCCGAGATCCGTCGGAGTGGCGGACGCTACTGCATCGGCGGCTCAGGGACTGATCAGCAACGGCGCGTAACTACTGCGCAGTTGCGATCGGCATCTGTGGCAACACGATTAAACTGTGCGTAGGCGCGGATGTTCAGCGCCGCCGCGCCAGAGCGGTCGCATGCAGACCGAGTATGGCAACTGGTATAGCGAAGCATGTTGTCCATTGCCGGACGGCACTGCGTAGCTGTGCGGCAGCATGCCCTCTCGGAGGGCAAGGTGAACGCTCGCCTGGTCGGTGCCACGCTTCGTGGCCAGGCGTCGAGCCAAGTGACCGAGCGCAAGGTCGCAGACGACAGAAGGCGCCCCCGTCGACGAAGTCCTGCAACGTGGGCATGACATAGTCCGGCACAGGACTCGGCGCGTGCAGCGCACCCATGGCCGCCGGTGTGATCAGGGCGAGGGACGCGAGCTTTCCGGCGTCCCCGACAAACCGGCGTCGACTGCGGTTGTGATCCACGCTCATCGCGCGACCTTCACGTCGACCGCGTTCGACGTACCCTCGTCGAATTGCAGCATGCACCCGCCGTCGCCACGACACGTTTGCACTCGATAGCCAAGACGTATCCGCGCGTCGAACGTGCCGAACGGCTGGCCGGTGAACCCGTCGAAGGCATTCGGCCCGAGCAGCTCGAGCGTGTCGGTCCGCGTGGCCCCAGGTAGCACTTCGAGCTGGCGGTCGTGGCCGACGCACGCCCAGGCGCGGTTAAAGATCGAGCCCCACGACCCTGCGGCGTCGGAGCGGCCAACGAGGACCACGCCGAATGCGGGGCTGGTGCTCTCCGGGCGGCAACTTGCGAGGTACACCGGCGCAGCCTTGCGGTTGGTGAATCGGGCGATCACACGGAAGCCGTACGTGCGGTAGCTCCCCGTGCCGAACCGGTGCACCGCCGTGTAGGACAGTGAGTCGGTCTGGAGTGGCTCCCCGGCCCGGGCGGCGGGCGGCAACGGTTCACCGGGGACCGGCAGCGGCGATTCAGGCTCGGTGAGCGGCGCGCCGGAATCCCCGAGACCCGAGCATGCGGCCACGCTGACGAGCAGCGCGAGCAGCATGAGCGGCGCGGCAGTCAACGAGCTGCGGTGCACGGGCGCGGCGAGGCGGCGATCAGGGGCGAGCAAACGGCGCATATGTCCCCTACCCATGAAAACGGCGCGAAGCCCAGCTCACCTGCGTGGAGAGCAGCGGATGATTCGCTCACAGAATGATAACCGGACACGCTCTGCGCCCGCCGCCCTTACCGGACGAGCAAGCTGACGTTAAACATTCCGAGCCACGATCGCATCTTCTATCCCGCGCCGGAGCCGCCGATGTCGAGTGTCGAGACCATTCAGGCGGGCTATGCCGCCTTCGCGAATAACGATCCCTCGTGCTGTTCGGCGCGATGGCGCCCGACATCCACTGGCACGAGGCCCAAGGCAACCCGCTGGCCGACCGCAATCCGTACGTTGGCGCGCAAGCGATTGGCGAAGGCGTCTTCGGCAGGTTGCTCGCGGCCATTGACAGCTTCAGCGCGGTGCCTGATCGCTTCGTGGACGGCGGTGACGACGTAATCGTGCTCGGCCGCTACGGCGGCACAATGAAGCACAGCGGCGCCACGCTGGACGCGCCGTTCTGCCATGTCTACCGCTTCGATGGCGACCGGATTGTGTCGTTTCAGCAGTACACGGACTCGGAGCAGTGGGCGCGGTTGATGCCGTAGCCGCCTTACGGCTACACACCCGGCCGCCTCCGAAGCGCCAGACCCCGCACGTCACTGGATCGAGATCAACCACGCCGCGCACACGACTCCTCCTGTCTTGACGCATCCCGATGAAGGCCAAAGAACGCGACGAACTGCTCGACACGCTCAGGACACGCTTCGAGAAGCACATGCAGCGTCACAAGGGCATCGAATGGACCGATGTGCAGTCGAGGCTCAAGGACAACACCGCCGCCTTG
>JBBQNT010000323.1:0-4206 GCA_038330215.1 Gemmatimonadales bacterium | reverse complement strand
CGCAGGGCGCCAGCGTAGCGCGCACCGCCAGCGCCGAGCGTGACGGCTTCGCACCCGTGCCCTTTGCCGTCGGCGAGACGTTCGAGTTCCGCCTGCAGGCCAAGTGGTTCCTGATCAGCGGCGGCGGCTCGGCTTCGATGTCGGTCGAAGGCCTGGATACCGTGCGCGGCAACCCGGCGTACCGTCTGGAGTTCCGCACGAAAGGCGGCATCACGGTATTCAAGATCAACGACCTGCAGCGCTCGTGGCTCGACGCGCGCGAGCTGTTCTCGCATCGCTTCGAACAGAAGCTCGATCAGACGGGATACTCGAGGGACCGAACCTACGAGTTCCTGCCTGAGGAGATGCGATATATGAGCGTGGACCATCCGTCCGACAGCGGCACGCTCGCCTCGGCGCTACCGCTCGACGACGTGTCGTTCATCTACTTTATCCGCACGCTGCCGCTGAAGGTGGGCGATGAATACACCGCGGCGCGCTACTTCAAGAAGCACGGGAACCCCGTCACGGTGCGCGTGCTGCGCCGGGAACGCATCACGGTGCCCGCCGGCAGCTTCAATGCGGTCGTGGTGAAGCCAATCATCCGCACGAAGGGGCTCTTCAGCGAAGGCGGCGAGGCCGAGATCTGGTTCTCCGACGACGCGCGACACATCCCGCTCAGGGTGCGCGCCAAGGTGAGCATCGCGACGCTCACCATGGAACTGCAAGCGCTCACGATCCCGAGCGCACGGTAGTCAAGTTCCAGGCGGGCGGAGCAAGCCGGTATACGCACGGCCCGCGCCGCCGTCGTGGGAGAACGCCAAGACTCTTCCACGACGGCATGCCGTTTCGCTCAGTCCTTCTTGCGGCGAAACAATGCAACCGCGCCGAGCATGATAGCGCCGCCTGCGACGAGGCCGAGGGTGGCGGGTTCGGGGACGAGTACGGGAGTCAAGCCGGCCCAAGCCGGACCAGCGGACAACACAAGCAGAGCAACTGCAATCGAGAGCTGTTTCATGATTTCCTCACGAGAATGGTGATCGAAGCCGGTTCACTCAGAATCCGACGATACGATTTCCCGCGCGACCCCGCAAGACGCGCAATATGTGACGGCGGCAGACTCGGCTATTGCCGCGGTCACGGCGTGCTGTCTACCTGCAGCAGTGGATTGCTGGGGAAAAATCCGGTCGGCACCAAGCGAAAGCCCGCCACGTGACTTGGCATCACCGGCCAATCTTCCGTGCGTGGCAAGTGCGTGATACCCATGACATACCACAGCACCACGTCGGTATTCATCACGTTCGCATCACCACGCGTGAACGCCGGCAATCCATCACCGCCGCGGCTCTGATTGGGATATTCGCCAGCCGCGTACAGTTCACCTTCGCGATACGGTGTAACCCACAGCTGTGCGTCAAGAAATCCGGCGCGTTTACGAATCCACGCGGCGGTGTCAGCCAGCGCCACCGAATTCTCACCCGGCATGAGACTGAGTGCCGTGTTCGCGCGCCCGCTTGCACCTGCACTGTTGTTCTGCACCACCCACCGTCGAGCGCTGCTTCCTTGCGTGAACCGACGTGCACCCAACTCACTGCGCAGCGTATCCACCCCAGCGGTCATCGCCGCGTGACTGTTGAGCGCGTCGCCTTCCTGCGTAGAACGCCCCTCCACCTCTAGCACGGTCTGGCCTGTCGCCCCATCGACATCCATGTCCAGTCGAAACACAAAAAAATGCTGATGATGCGGCGCCACCAACACATGCGATAATCGCTCGCCGTGCGCAGGTGAAGCATCACCGGTGCCGTCAGAGGCGGCAGAACCTTTCACGGACATGATGCCCGTGAGCGAGGTGCGCTGCGTGATGGTTCCGTCCTCGTGAAACATCCACGCGAACGCGTACTCATAGTTACCCACGGTGGAGATCCATTCGACCACCAGCTCGCGCGCGCGTCGCGCCACATTCAGGTAGCGCCAGCTGAGGCCAGCGTCCCGCTCGTACAATGCAATCGCACGCGGACGTGCCACCGGTACACCGGCTTCGTCTGCAACGACGGCCGGCAAGAACTTCACACCGTGCGGCACATCAACACCTTCGCGCAGCGGAATCACAAACTGGCCGAGTCCAAGTTCGCCAGCGTCGAGCGCATTGCGCACAAACCAGCCGCGGTCAGGGTCTCCGTACGGCACCACCATTTCCGACACCGACGCGCGATAGAGCATTGAACGTTCCTGCCCTCCGTCCATGAAGGTCACACGATGCAGCACTACGCCCTCGCGCGCGTGGGGCGCCACATGCAACCGCCAGTTGCGCCAGTGCACCGTGCCGTTCTGTACCTTGATCGACGCACTCCGCACCTCATTGCGGACAACTGCCGGTGCGTTGCCGTCGACCTGAACCTTGCGTACTGGTGACACCGGTACCACGCCGTCATCGACGAACTCGGTCACGGTGTCGCTGGTGAGATTGACCGTCGCCATCATGCCCTCTATGGGACGCAGAAACGGTAGATCGTTGCGCCCCTCGCGCAAATAGGGTACCACGCGCACCAGTCGACCAGTTTCCGTGGAGTCGCCGAAGTATCCGGCGCTCCAGGCACCGGCAACCACGCGCTTCATATCCGTAATACCGCGTCGCGCCAGCGCCGCTTTCCATCGCGCATCACCACTGACGATCGCGTCTGCGGCACGTGAGTCGGCGACTCCAAGCAAGGGCTGTCGACCCGACACTCGGCGCGTTGAGCGCACCCGCTGCGCCTCTATTTCGACAAGCGTCTCGAAGAGTGCTTCGCTCGGCGCCAGGTAGGTGACCACACGCGCCGTGCGCGCGATTGCTTCAGCGGCCAGGACTTTGGCTTTCGCTGGTTCTTCCAGCGTCACCGAGACGATGCGTGAATCGCGGGGAACTCTGGCATCCGCACGCGTGGCGGCGATTGCGGTGCTGATTTCCTGTGCCGACAGCGCATCGAACACCCGGAGCGCCTCAGACGTGGCGACCGCGTCGGGCGAACGGTCACCTGCGCTCGTCGCATTCTGGTCTGATACGGTACACGCGCTTGCCAGCAGCAACGCTGTCAATGTCAAACGCGCGTCGCGTCGAGCCGGCGAGCGGCGACTCGCGCGAAGCCCGCGCTCGCAACTATTGGTCATCCAGCCCTCGCGGAATTCCGGGAATCACTGCGCTTGCGCAGGTTCACTCACTGTTCGTGCAGGAAGCTCCTGCACCGTGACATCACCAAAATACCGACGAGGGTAGCGTTGGCCAGACGCACGACACGCTGCTTCATGCGGTCCGAGAGATGGCGACGTGCGCTTCGATCGGTCAGCCCACCGCCGCCGCTCCACGCGCGTGCAGCAGGACGAAGCAGACGCACAGCACCAGCATGATCACCGCGGGCACCGATTTGATCGCCGGATCCTTCACCTTCACATGCATGGCGATCGACCCAATCATCAGCGCGGCCACGGTGCCGGCCGCCGCTTCAACGGGCAGCGGGACGAAGACGCCGGCCAGCAGCACCAAGCTGGCCCCGATCTTGAGGGCGCCCACGATATAGAACATCACGTTGGGGAGGCCGTACATCTCGAATTCCTCCTTGAGTGTGCGCGCGTCGCCGCCCCGGTAGGCCGAGGGCGAGCCCGCGCGCAGGAGCCACACATTCAGCAGGCCCAAGCCGATGATGACCTGCAGGGTGGTCGCGAGGAATGGCATGGTTGCGATCGGTACTCCGGCGGCTATGAGGCTGGAAGGGTCGCGCGTACCGCGCGGTTGCACGAACGCCGATGACGCTCGCCTATCATCTATCGACAGTTCTTTCGGTCGGATTGTTCCTGTTCTACGGATTCGCCTGCCTGTTCTTCGACGGCATGGTCGACGAATTCGCGCGATATGGACTCAGCCGATACCGCCGTCTCACCGGCAGCCTGGAGATTCTCGGTGCCCTCGGCCTGATCGCCGGCTACGTGCTGCCAGGCATGACACTCGTGGCGTCGGGCGGCCTGGCAGTGCTGATGCTGCTTGGAACGGCCACGCGGATCCGCGTCCGCGATGGGCTGGTGCAGACGATGCCCGCGGTGGTCCTGCTGCTGGTGAACGCGTTCATCTTTCTCTATGCCGCCGGTGTGGTAGGTCCACTCAACTCAGCGAGCGCCGGATCGCGTTTACTGCCGTTTCCGGGGACTCCTCCGGTAGCAAGTGCCCCACTCCCGGTACGCGAACCAGCGTTGCCC
>JBBQNT010000322.1:0-4208 GCA_038330215.1 Gemmatimonadales bacterium | reverse complement strand
ACCGGAGCGAGTGGTGGCAACAGCGGGCATCATGCGAAGCACGGTGTCGTGGGCAGCGACCGCGACCGGCGAACCGGTCACGGCGTCCAGAAAGGGCATGCCGGCACGCAGCGCGGCATCGAGAGCGGTGTCGTACGGGAGAGCACCCGCGAACGAGAGCGGTCGCGCGAGGAACTGTTCAGCGCCGTGCGCAAGCGTATCCGCTACGCGCGTGGCCGTGCTGTCGTCGAGGCGGTTGCAGAGCACGTCTGCGTCGATGTGCGGACGTCGCGCGTTGGCAGCTTTGAGCAGCGCAAACGACGACGCCATCGCGATGGGGTCGTGACCGGCAGTCACGATGACGAGTCGCGCATCGATGCGATCGCTGTCGATCGCGGCGAGCACGCTGTCGAGCCGGCTGCCCGCATCGATTACCACGAGCGCATGCGACTCGGCGAGTGTATGCAGGCGTGCAAAGCACGCGCGGCGCTCGGCCGTGGTGAGGGGCGACGCCTCAGACGCGGACCGGCCACCAGCCACGAGTGACAACGTGGGCGCGATCGCGAGCGGCAACTGCGCGGCGCTCACGCCACCGCCAAGCAGGGCCGGCCAGCGCACCGTCGGCGTCACGCCGAGCAGCAGCGCGTGTGGACCGACGAGATCATCGCCGTCGATGAGTAGCGTGCGATGTCCGTCGCCTGCCGCTGACAGCGCGAGCAGAGCCGAAACCAGCGACGTACCGCTGCCACCACGACCACTCGCGCATACGAGCACCGTGGGTCCGTGCGACTCCGCATGACGCGCCACCGACGTGCGATCACGGCCGGCGAGCGCGTTGCGCAGGCCGTCAAGCTGTGAGCCGCGACCGGGCGTTGCAAGCAGCGCCGTCATCAGGCCGCCGTCCACGATTCGTCGGCGTCGACAGTGAGACCGAGCGAGCGCAGCAGGCGTGGCACAGCAGGGGCAAGGTCTGCCGGCACATCCTGTCCGTCGGTGATCCAGCGCGCCGGCAACGCCATCGACAGCGCAAGATCGGCCACGCCGCGTTCGGCGGGCACTTCGTCGAGCTTGGAGAGCATGAGATGCGTTGCGCCCACGTGCGCTCGAGACGTGCGATACGCACGCTCTGCGCCCTGCGCGAGATCGGGACGTATCGTGGCCGGCAGTACCAGGTGCACTTCATCCGGCGCGATCGCGTCGAGCAGTGAACGCCAGCGATCGGTGACATCTGCAGCAGCCGGCGAACGACCTGGCGTATCCACGATCACCACATCGCAGTCGCGCAGTCGCGCAAATGCATCAGTGATCTCGGCGGCATCGTACACCACATCGAACGGCACATTTGCCAGCTCGGCGTACGTTGCGAGCTGGTCCATGCCACCCACGCGATATGTGTCGATCGTGAGCAGGCCGGTGCGGCCGATGCCGAACGTGCCAGGTCGCACCGCGAGCTTCGCGGCGGTTGTGGTCTTGCCGGCGCCCGTCGGGCCCACGAGCGCGATCACATACGGCCGACCGTTCGCGCGGCGCAGCGGGTCGGGCAACGGCGACGGTGTCAATCGCAACTTTACGTGCTCGAGCGCGCTCGCCGGCGCGGCGAGTACTTCGACGCGCGGCACGCCATCGTCGCGCACGGTGCGCGTGTGAAGAATCATGGCGTCTTCGCCGAGCGTTCGGCGCGCACGCGCGGACACCTGACTGAAGTCCGCACCGCGAAAGCACTCAAGCTGCATGGTTCATCTCCCAGGTGGCGACGCTGGTCAGCGTGATGGAGGCTGGCAGTTCGCCCAGCGATACGACGGGCAGTGACGGCAATACCGGTTCGATCAGGCGACGCACGCCCACGCGAAGCGATGGCGGTGTGATGAGCGGCAATGGACGTCCGTCCACCGCATGCGTTGTCGCGAGCTGGTTGAGCGTTCGCAACAGACCGGCGAGTGAGTCGGGCGTCAGCAACGGCACGCCCTGCTGCGCCACACGCGGCGAGAACAAGCCGGTGAGCGCGCTTTCGAGACGCGGGCCGATGGTTACACCGCGCACGGTGCCGGTGGCGTCCGCAAACAAGCGTGCGATGACATTCGTGAGCGCACGACGCGCGCACTCAGTGAGCACTTCCGGATCCTTCGTGGACTCGGCGCCATCGCCCAGCGCTTCGAGAATCGTGACGAGGTCGCGAATCGGTACACGCTCGCGCAACAGGCGCTGCAGCACACGGTGCAGCGTGCTGAGCGACACCTTGCCCGGCACGATCTCTTCGACGAGCGCCGGGTGCGACTTCTTGAGCGTCTCGATCATGCCCTGAACCTCCTGACGTCCGAGCAGCTCTGCCGCGTTGCCCTTGAGTGTTTCCATCAGATGCGTGGCCACAACGGTGGTTGGCTCGACCACCACGAAGCCCATCGCTTCCGCTTCGGTGCGGCGCTGCGTGGCGATCCAGCGCGCCGGCATGCCGAACGACGGGTCGACGGTTTCCATGCCGTCGATGTCGCCTGCGACACCCCCGGTATCGAGCGCCATGAGGAAACGCGGCATCACTTCACCGCGCGCCACTTCAGAGCCGCGCAACTTGATGAGGTATTCGTTGGCCGGCAGGCGAATGTCGTCGCGAATGCGAATGGGCGGCACGAGAATGCCGAGTTCGATCGCCGCTTGTTTCCGTAGCAGCGAAATGCGCTCGAGCAGGTCGCCGCCCTGTCCTTCGTCCACCATTGGAATGAGCGCGTAACCGACTTCGAGTTCGATCGGATCGATCTGCAGCAGGTCGCGCATCGGGTCGGATTGCTGCGGCTCTTCCGGCTCCGGCGCGGGGCCGAGCAATGCGAGCTCCTCACGACGCACTTCCTGCTTGCCACTCGCGCGCGCCAACAATGCTGTGCCACCTGACAGTGCAAGGAACGGGAGTACCGGCAATCCGGGCACGAGTGCAAACGCACCGAGCAATCCGCTCACTACCCACAGTGCACGAGGATGCGCACCGAGCTGCGCGCCGATCACCACACCGATGCGATCGGTGCCCGTCGCGGCGGTCACCATGATGCCGGCCGCGGTCGAGATGATCAGGCCCGGAATCTGCGAGACGAGGCCGTCGCCGACCGTGAGGATCGTGTAGGTGGATGCGGCCTGCGAGAAGTCCATGCCGCGCTGCACCACACCGATAAAGATGCCGCCGAGAATGTTGACGATGACGACCAGAATGCCGAGGATCGCATCGCCCTTCACGTACTTCGAGGCGCCATCCATCGCGCCGTAGAAGTCGGCCGTGCGCGAGATCTCGTCGCGGCGACGGCGTGCTTCCTTCTCGTCGATCAGGCCGGCCGACAGGTCGGCGTCGATGGCCATCTGCTTGCCGGGCATCGCGTCGAGCGTGAAACGCGCGGCGACTTCGGCGATACGGCCGGCACCCTTCGTAATGACGATGAAGTTGATGCCGACGAGAATCAGGAAGATGACCACGCCAACCGCGTAGTTGCCGCCAATGACGAACGCGCCGAACGCCTCGATGACTTCACCCGCCTCACCGCGCGAGAGAATGAGTCGCGTACTCGAGACGTTGAGGCCGATACGGAAGAGCGTGAGCAACAGCAGCAGCGACGGGAACGAGCTGAAGTCGAGCGGGTTGGTGTTGTAGAGCGCAACGAGCAACACCACAAGCGACAGTCCAATGCTGAGCGCCAGGCACAGATCGAGCAGCACCGGCGGCAGCGGCAGCACGATGAGTGCGATGACGAACACCACCGCCAGCGCGAGACCGAGCTCGGCGATGCGGCGGCCGGCGAGGCCTTCGATCGGGACGGGAAGAGCGGCGCTGGTCATGGGCGTCAGGCGGCCGCGTTGCCGCGCCACGTCTTTCCGTAGCGCTGGCGCTGGCGGACAACGAAGGCAAGGACTTCGGCAACAGCGAGATAGAAGTCGACGGGAATCATGGAGCCCACGCGCGCGAGCTTGATGAGCGCGCGCGCAAGCGGCTTGTTCTCGATCACCGGCACGCCGGCCTCGAACGCGATCGCCTTGATCTTCTCGGCGATCTTGCGCTGGCCGAGCGCGATGACGAACGGCGCCGGTGCCAGGTCCGGGTCGTACTTGAGAGCGATCGCGATGTGCGTCGGGTTGACGATCACCACATCGGCCGAGGGCACGTCGGTAAACATCTGCTTGC
Organism: Gemmatimonadales bacterium; assembly: GCA_038330215.1. Lineage (GTDB taxonomy): Bacteria > Gemmatimonadota > Gemmatimonadetes > Gemmatimonadales > Gemmatimonadaceae > JAABRT01. The sequence goes on along the minus strand of JBBQNT010000322.1, from coordinate 73 downwards.
GAATGCGGTCGCGAGCGATCGCTCGACGACGCGCCTTGATGTTCGCGTCACCCTCGGAGTTCTTGTACTCGTC
>JBBQNT010000321.1:0-4247 GCA_038330215.1 Gemmatimonadales bacterium | reverse complement strand
GACGCGCGCCACGAGCGGTGGTGTGGCCGTGGGCTGGATTCCCACGTCGCTCACACGCCTGTCCATGGCCTACGAGTTGACGGTGACGCCCCCTGGGCGCTCGGTGCGCGAGCACGCGCTCTTGCTGCGAGTGCAGCAGGGGTTTTGACCCACGTACCGTGCCCGCATGGGCCGGCAACCAGGCTGCAGGAGAAGTCATGGATGTGCGAGCCCATGATTTTTTCTCCGTCAAACCAAGAGTAGTTCGATTTGGCGACAGCACCGGAGCCCGACAGGTTGGAGGCACGGCACTGCCTTGCTACTCAACACTGTCGCTGACGGAGAACAGATGCGCGCCCGCTACCCGAACCGAACTTCCCGTGAAATGCTCCTGCGGCCACCGACGAGGACGTCGTACCCCGTGCATGCGCCTCACGAGCGCATTGACGACTACCATATGGCCGTCGCGCGCCTTGCGCATGAGGCGGTCACCGCGCCTCGGGTGGAACCGGTCCGCGGCCAGCTCGACCGCGACGCATCGGAAATGCAATCCGTCCTTGACCGAATCGTAGAGCAGCTCACAAGCGCGACGCGCGAATTCGAACGGCTGCTTGAGTCGCTGTCCGCGGAAGTCCGTCGGGACAACGTTCACGCCATCGCGATGCTCTCCCGCGCGCACGACGAATGCTGCCGAGAGCTAGCCGAGGCTGGGGATGCGCTCCGCACCGGGAGTAGCGTGCACGTGCGGGTGCGTCTGGCGCGGTTGTTTGCGGCGGTCGGGCGCGCGGAGCAGGCGCACTACTACCTGCGAACAGCGCTCTAACCAGCCGCGTAGTTCTCAGGGGGCGAGTGGCTGTCGGGTAATGAGGTCGATCAGCTGGGATGTCGAGTTCTCGATTTTTCGTCCCAGCACAATTGCGTAATACATCACGCGTGCACCTTCCACGACGCCCACCTGCCGCACCCCATAGCGGGCACGCACCTCCGCCCCCACGGTTACCGGCAACGCAAAAAGTCCGAGCCCCGATCGTCCCATCTCTTTTAAAGCGCACTGTCATCCACCTCGGCGACGATACGTGGCCGCAGCCCCTCCACGGCGAGCCACGCGTCGAGAGCCTGCCGCATCACCGTGCCCTGCGGCGGCATCAACATCGGTGCGTCCAGCAGCGAACCCGGAAAGCCACGCTTGTAGGTGCGGGCCAGCTCCGGACTGGCAAAGAGCGCGACCTCTGATTCCCCCAGCGCGTGCGCTCGACCGGTCATGCGCCCGGTTGCAGGCGCATCAAGCAGCACCACGTCCAGCGCGTGATCGTCGAGCAGGGCAAGCAGCGAGTCCGATGGACCTTCGCGTACCACAAGGTACGGCGCCGTCGGGAGCTGCAGCGCCGGTAGCAGAAAGCGGTGCACCAGCAACTTGGGAATGCCATCGGTCACGCCCACGCGCAGTGATGCCGTGCGTCCAGTCGGAAGACCCGCGAACGCATCGTGCACTTCACGCTCGAGGGAGAACACTTCCTCCGCAAAGCGGAACATGAGGTGACCAGCTTCCGTCAGCTGCCGCTCACGCCCCTCACCAACAAAGAGCGCGGCACCGATCGTGCGTTCAAACAGCCGCAACTGCGAACTCACAGTGGGCTGCGTGAGATTGAGTAAGCGCGCGGCGTTCGTGGCGCTGCCGACACGCGCTACGGTCCAGAAGTAGCGCAGGTGATTGTAGTTCACGGAGCTTATCATGCCTGACGTACCGCGTCCGGGTGGCGACTTGACTGGGCAAGGGTGGGGGTGGGGTGTACCATGTCTTCAAATTACTCACGCGCCCTAGGCGTCAGGGTCGCCGAGTGCGGTGCGGTATCGGGTTGAGCGGTAGCATGGCGCGCGGCGGCGTGTGATCAGGATTGGCACGGCGACAAACGGCCCACGCATGCCCGCTCCCACACCACAGCTGGCAGGTTGCACACCGTGTGCGGAAGGTTGGGGCGAGCGTCTTACGGCGGCTCACCAGCAAGCGTAGCGGTCCGGTGATGGCTCACTGCGGATCGTCGTGGGGCCCTCACACAAACACGCCCGCGTAGCTGTAGGCGACAAACAACCTGGTACCCTGCGCGCAACGCGTGCGCGTACGAGCCCACCAGTCACAGGATAGCGCACCTTCGCCGCAACCTCCATATTCTGTCCCACGGGGCCACACGCGCGACGCGCCCCGCAATCCGCCCCATGGAGGATCGTGATGCACCCCACCCATGCGCTCCAGCGACGCTGGCAACTTTCCCTCGTGCTCTCGGGCGTTGCGGTCGTTGTCATGACCGCAGTTCGCGGTGTCACGCCGGCCGCTGGCGCCGCCTCCGACTCGCCCTACTTGCCACATCGGGTCACAGACTCGACCGCCATCACCTTCTCCCGCGACGTCGCGCCGATCATTCAGAAGAACTGCCAGCTCTGCCACTCGCCCGGCGGGATCGGGCCGATGCCGCTGATCACCTACGAGCACGCTCGGCGTGATGGTCCGCTGATCAAGCAAATGGTGCAGGCGCGCGAAATGCCGCCGTACCAGTACGACGCGCACATCGGCATTCAGGAGCTCCAGCACGACTGGCGCCTTTCCGAGAAGGACATCGAGACGATCGTGCAGTGGGTGGACGGTGGCATGCCCGAGGGCGATCCGGCCGAGATGCCGCCGGCGCCAAAGCTCCCTGACGCATCGGCGTACCGGCTCGCCGAGAACTACGGGCCGCCCGACCTCATCGTGAAGGCCTCGAAGTACACAGTGCCCGCGATCGGCCAGGACCGTTGGTGGAGGCCCTCGGTTCCGAGCGGCATCACCACCGACCGGTGCATCAAGGCCGTTGAGACAAAGCCAAGTATTGCCGGGCGCGCGGTGACGCACCATGCGAACTCGATCTTCGTGCCGGGCACGTCGACGGCGGGGCCTGATGCGGTCGGTGGAGGCGGCCCGGGGAGCGTGCGGCTCTCCGAATACGCGCTCGGCAAGATCGGCGAGGTGGTCCCGGCCGATGCGTGTCGAATCGCGCCCGCCGGCTCGAACGTGCTCTTCGACATCCACTACTTCCCGAACGGCAAGGAGATCGTGGACGACCAGCTCGAGATCGGCATCTGGTTCCACGGTCCCGAGGTGACGCCGCAGACGCGCCATCGCCAGACCCTCGGGCTTTATGGGCTGCAGAGCGGCTCGGGCGACTTCGAGATCGAGCCGCACGGAACGCTGTTGACGCAGGGCTTCCATCGATTCACCACACCGGTGCGGATCGACTCGTGGCAACCACACGGGCACTTGCGGCTCGTTGCGAAGCGGCTCGAAGTGCTCTATCCCGACGGCCGACGCGAGACGCTGAGCATGGTGTCGAACTGGAATCCCGGTTGGCACCACAGCCACGTGTATGAGGAGTCAGCCGCGCCGCTCCTGCCGGCGGGCTCCGTCATCATCAACACCGCGTGGTACGACAACACCGGGAAGAACTTCTACAATCCCGATCCGGACCAATGGGTCGGCATTGGCGATCGCACAACGGACGAGATGAGTCACGCGTGGATGGCCGTCACACAGCTCGACGAGGCGGCGTACCAGCGGCTACTCGCGCAGCGGACGAAGAAGTGAGTGGGCGCGCCGCCGGGGGTCTGATGGTGCGTGGCGTGCTGCTCGCGCTCTGCGTCACGGTCCCGGCTGCGGCGCAGCAGCCAAGTACGCGATACCCGTTGGGGCCGATCGCGCCAAACGGCGCGGGCGTGGCCCCGTATTTCGACGGATGGTACGCGAATCCGGACGGGAGCATCACGCTGTCGTTCGGATTCATGAACCGAAACGGGAGCGGTGCGGTGGAGATCCCGATCGGCCCCAACAACGCGATCGAACCGTCGCAGTTCAACGGCATGCAGCCAACGCACTTCCCAGTTGTGCGCTACGCCGCGTTCGGGGGCACGCGCGAGCGCGGCGCCTTCGCGATCACAGTGCCCAAGGGACACAGGGACGACGTGGTCTGGACGCTAACGCACAATGGCGTGACCTATTCGGTGCCGGGCCGCGCGACCAGCGAACACTACAAGCTCTCCTACACGCCGCAAGCCGCGGGATCGATGATGCCGGTTGTGCGATTCGCGCCGGACGGCGCTGCTTCCAACGGGCGCGAAGGTGTCACCACGGGTCCGCTCACCGTCGCGGTCGGGAAGGCGCTCGACATTCGCGTCTGGATGGAGGATCGCGGCGAGCGACAGCCAATCCCGGTGAACATGCTCTGGTTCAAGCATCAGGGACC
>JBBQNT010000320.1:0-4268 GCA_038330215.1 Gemmatimonadales bacterium | reverse complement strand
GATCCCCACCATGGTGGGCGTGATGAGATACGCGGCAGGATCGCGCGAGCGTTCGTCCCACACGCGCACGAACGCATCACGTTCATGCTCAGTGATGAGCCCGAGCGACACGAGCGTGGGCAGGTAGTTACGAAAGAAACTTGTGGGCCAGTGCCAGAGCGCGCTTGACGGTCGGGCGACGCGCACCATCGGCTCGATGTGCTCCACCTCGAACCCCGCCTCGTACAACATGGACGGCAACTCGCGTGCAATGCCGAATGAACCGCCGCGCTGCCTGACCGACTGCCCGGTCGCGCGAATCACATGGTCGATCGCCTCGCTGGGCGGCGCCATGCTGAGCGCCTCGTAGTTCGCATAGTCCAGGATAGCGAAACGGCCGCCCGGCTTGAGCACGCGCGCCACTTCGCGCACAACGGCAGGCGCGTCGGGCGTGAAGCACAGCAGCCATCGGGCGAATGCACCATCGAGTGAGTTGGAGTCGAGCGGCAGAGTGGCCGCGTCCGCTTCGTGCCACGAGACGTTGTGCAGCGCGCGGGCCGCAATCAGTTGCTCGAGCGACGTCAGGAAGCGCCGCGATACATCGACCGCTGACACGTGACCTTCCGACCCGACAAGTTGCGCCAAATCAGCCGTTGCGTAGCCGGGGCCGGAGCCGAGATCAAGCAGTCGCGCCTCCGGTGCAAATCGCGCGAGCTCCCAGAGACGTGTCGTCTGCGGCGCCCAGACCTGATGCTGGAAGCCGAGCCGATGCAGCTCATCGTCGTGCGTGCCCAACACATACTCACGTTCTTCGGACATGGTCGGCAGATGTTGACAGTGTGAGTCCCACGTACGCAGCAGCGCACATCAGGAAATCTCAGCGCAGCCGGATCTCGGCACCGCGATGCACCGTGCCTTCAGTCAGGACACGTGCGTACACCCGCGAGTTTCCGGGATGCAGCTTCTGCGAGATGCGCGTGAAGTCCTCGTCCGCGAACGCGGCGCGTATGGTTCGGCACGGGGCCGTGTAGCTGACGATCTCGATCACCGCCGTGTCGCCGAGCTCCAGCTGAACCCCCGGAACGATCATCGACCAGTCGACGCCCTCCGTAGTGATGTTCTCGCCGGCGCTGCCAGGCGATATCGGGTGTCCGTCGGCGCGAAGACTGGTGAGCAGCTCTCGCGGAAACAGGCACACCGCCCGATCCGGTCCACCGTGATATTTGCGATTGCGCTGCCAGTCGCCTTCGAGTCCGCTGACCAGCAGCATGACGTCATCGACAGCGCGCTTGGGCACGCCGCCGGGTGAGCGCGACAGCTGGTGAATGCGACCGGACATGCGTGGCGGTGTCACAGACGAGTGAGTTCGGAGGTTGCGAAGCTTCGGTGAGCTGCGCTGATTTCAGATGAGCGATCGGCTCGAGCGGGCTTCGAGGCAGGAGCGCTGCAGACGCAAGATACCTGATCTCGCTACCGAAGTGAGAGGAAGCATGATGGCGGAAACTTATGTCACGGTACCGTGCCAGTTCTGCGGCACGCGCAACAAGGTGAACATGGCGCGCGTCGCACATCGTCCCAAGTGCCGCAAGCCGGAGTGCGGTCGGCCGATCCTGCTCGATCGCCCGCTGCCGCTAAGCGACGAAACGTTCGCCGACGTGATCGCGAACGCCGACGTGCCCGTGCTCGTGGACTTCTATGCGGATTGGTGCGGGCCGTGCAAGGTGATGGCGCCCACATTCGACGCGGTCGCCGCCGAGTACGCCGGACGCGCTCTGGTGGCCAAGCTCAACACCGACCTCGCACCGCATACGTCGCAGGCGTTCAACATCCGCAGCATCCCGACAATCATCGCGTTCCGCGGCGGCAAGCAGGTCGCGCAACAGATGGGAGCCGTGCCCAAGGCACAGCTCGTACAACTGTTGCGCGATGCCGGCGTGACCGACTGATCAGGGCGCGCCCGCGCCCAGGTCGTTCCAGTGCATGATGGCGTTGAAGCCCATCATGAACGTGCCCTGCGTCTGCCAGCGCCAGAACGGTCGCGTGGTGAACATCACCACGCTGCCCTCACCAAGCTTCTGACTCATCACCGTGGGGCGGTTGGACAGATGTTCACCGCCCTCCAGCACGCCCGACAGCAACATGTCACGCGGGCTGGCCGGGAACTGCACCACGACGCGTGGTGCCATGCCCGGCAGCGTCGTCACGGCCTCCGCGCCGCCACCACCAAAGCGCGCCATCGGTGTCGCCTCGGCGCCTGCACGAGCGATCGCGTTCGCTGGCCACTGCTGCGTGGGATTCCAGCGTGAGTGCTCAACCCACGTCGCCATCGGCGTCGTGTTCTGGTACACGCTGTTGCGCCGCGCCGCCGGACCAATGCCACCACCACCCGCTGCCGCGCCCGAGAGCGCGGCCGAACTGCCGGGCCGGAACACATCGACCTCGCTCACCGGCTTCGCATCGGCCATTGTGGGCGCACCCGCGTCGAGCAGCGTGCCACCACTGAAGTAGATCGGCAGCTGGTTCACCGTGTAGCCGTACACGAGCGGACTCTTCATATCGGCAATCACACCACGAAGCAGCGTGCCGCGGTTGACCAGTCCCGGCGCGCTCGTCGTGCGCAGCCCGGGCGTCAGGCTGTAGCTCGGGAAGATCGCCGACGTATTGCCTTCGGTGATGATCGTGCCGCCCTGCTGTACGAACTCGTGCAGCATCGCGAGTCCGTCGGTGCCAAGGCCGCCGCGCACATCATCCGTGGAATCGGGGTAGCCGATGTCCGGATACTCCGCCGTGCGCTTGTACGGAATGGGCGTTCCACTCGTCGGTGCCCCCTGCCCCACGCTGCCGCCATGCGGCCACATGATGACATCGAAGCGCTGCCGAAGCGATCCCATCTTGCGCACTTCGTTTTCACCGAAGTACGTGTACGGCACGCCGTAGTGATCGAGCGCGGCCCGCACCCAGCCTTCGTTCTGCGTATTTGTCCAGCTGTGGATGTAGCCGATGCGCGGCAGGTCGAGCTCGTGCGTCTTCACCATCGGCACGCCGCTCACGGCGTAGCCAGAGAGGCCGAGCTCAGTCAGCAGCGGTTCGATGCGCGAGCGATCGGCGTTCCGGATGATGAACGCGCCGGCGCCGAATGAACGCCCGCCCGCCGAGAACGAATCCTCGGCGGCCAACATGGACACGTCACGCAACCGATAGCGGAAGCGTACGAGGTTGTTGTCTCCCGAGTGCTCGACGATGATCGTATTGCCCGTGCCACTCACGCCGCCCGCTGCGGTGACGTGCGCTGTGGCCTGTGTCATCGGCGAGGTGAACAGCTTTGCATCTTTCACCTCGCGCACGATGATGTTGCGCATCATCGGAAACGTCCAGCCGGTGTCGTCGTACGGCGACGGATTCGTGGTTGGATAGTTCTGCACCGCGAAGTACATGTCCGCGATCGTGCGCATGGGCTGGTCACCGCGAATGATCCAGTCGCCTTTCTGTACGCGCACGGAATCAAGCGTGACATCGCCGTCGGCGACATGGAACTCCAACCCCTGATCCATGAGCGCGTTCACCGCTTCGGCGGCATTCTGCTTGTGGTGCTGCGACGCGGGAATCACCCAGCCCTTGATCGGACCGAGCTTGCCACGGTTGATCGCATTCTTGTTCTTGATCCAGTAGTTCTCGAGAAAGCGATCGCGTTCCTTGCCCATGTTCCACAGCGACAGAATCACGGCAGACTGCTGAATGTTGGTGTTCGCGCGCGGTCCCCACTTGATGTCGTTGGGCGTGGGATTGGGACGGAACCACTCGCGGCTCTGGTTGTAGTTCGTGCCGCCGAGCACGCGCGTGAGTTCATCATCGGGCGTAGGCGTGCGACCGGCCGCGCCGCCGCCACCACGTCCGCCGGCCAGCTGTCCGTCGCACCCCGATCCATAGCTCTGCACTTCGTAGAAGCGGCCGATCGCATTCACGGTGTGCGCCATGAAGAACATGTAGTTGGGCACCCAACCGTCGTAGAAGCCATACGTCCACACACCCGGCACGCCGCGCTTGGTCATTTCCATGACCTCGTTCTCCGCCATCCACCACCATTCGTTTATGGTGATCGGATCAATCTGCTCGTTGTACGGGCCAGTGCCGGTGGAGACGTACAGCAGCGTGGCCTGCTCGTGCAGGTCGTGCATCACCACCGGACGCCACTCGAGATTGGTGTTGCGCACATGCTGCGTGAGTTGCAGGAACTGTCCCATGCCATCGCGGTTGTTGTCATGCGCGACGTACTTGCCCCAGTACGGGGT
>JBBQNT010000319.1:0-4270 GCA_038330215.1 Gemmatimonadales bacterium | reverse complement strand
GCATCGCCGGCGGTGCACGCGCGCGCAGTGCCTATCTGTTCACATCCGAGCAGACGGGCTCACGAGCGCTGGCCTATCACCTGCTTGCGCGCGGATTTCGCGTGGCGGTTGGCGATCGTGCGTTCGAGGCGGGGGGCGAAGCGTGGCCGCGCGGCACATTCGTGGTGCGAAGCGCTCGCAATGCGGCAACGCTGCACGACTCGCTGCAGGCCATCGCGGTGCGACACGGTGTGCTCGTGCACGCGGTGAACAGCGCGATGACCGAAGAGAGCCAGTTCGGCATTGGCGACGGTTCGGTCACGAGCCTGGAGACCCCACGCATCGCCGTGATGGGTGACGAAGGCGTGAGCCAGACGAGCTTTGGCGCGCTCTGGTGGACGCTCGAAGAGCGCTACGGCATTCCCTTCACGCATCTGGGCTGGAACCGGCTCGGCGATCTCTCGCGCTTCAATGTGATCATCATCCCCGACGCGTCCGCTGGTGCCCTCACCAGCCGGCTTGGCAAGGGTGAGGCCCTTCGTGCCTGGGTGCAGGCGGGCGGCACGCTGATCACGTTCGGTGATGCGTCGCAGTGGGCGGCGCGGGAAGACGTGAACCTCACGTCGGCTCGACGCTCCACGACGACGGGCGCGAAACCCGATTCCGGCACCGCGTCAACTTCGGCCGCGACGACCACGAGCACGGCCGACGACGGCATCGCAGTGACCAGTCCGGGAGCCGAACCGTCGACGCTGGTTTCGTTTCCCGGCGGCCACTACGACGTGGTACTCGATCGCACGCACTGGCTGACCTTCGGACAGGAGTCGGCGCGCATGACGGCGCTCTACGGCGCACGCAGCACGCTGGCGCTCGCGAAGACCGGCACGAACGTGGCCGTCTTTCCCGCGACCGGCACCCTGCATCGCGCCGGATTCACCTTCCCCGGCAATACGGAGAAGGCGCTCCGTAACACGGCCCTCGTGCTCGAGGAACCGGTCGGCGGCGGACACGCCGTGCTCTTTGGCAACGATCCAACGTTCCGCGGCTGGTGGCGCGCGTTCGATCGGCTGTTGCTGAATGCCATTGTGCTTGGTCCCGCCTTCTAGGTCGCCGACATGACCGACTTCCTACCGATATCGCCCGAGCAAGCCGAAATTTTCGCTCGGCATCCCCTGCCCGTCCTGGTGCTCGACAGTGAGCAGCGCGTGCGGTTTGTGAATGACGCCGGCCTGCGTCTGGCCGATGATCCGGACGATGATCCGGTGGGCCAGGTGGTCTGGGATCGCTACCCGGCGCTGCGCGAATCGGGCTTTTATCGCGAGTACCCGCGCGTGATGCGCGATGTGAGCACGGCAGTGTTCGAGGAATATCGACCGGAAACGCAGCGCTGGTTTTCGGTCACGGCCTACCCGGCAGATGGCGGGCTGGTGGCCATGCTGCGAGACATCACGGCCGAAAAGCACAGTCACGAGGACCGCAAGCGCACCGAGCAGACCATGCGCCTCGCGCAGGAAACGGCGCGCATCGGCAGCTTCACGCGCGATCTGCGGATGCGCCGCTCCGAATGGTCAGAGCAGTTGTATCGGTTGCTCGGTCTCGAACCGAACTCGGTCAGCCCCGACATTTCCGATCACGAGCCTGAACGCAACTTCATTCATCCTGATGATCGAGCGTCTGTGCGCAATGCGTGGAAGCGTGCCATCCTCTCGGGGCGCACGCAATCCGTCCGCCACCGCGTCATTCGAGCGGACGGCGAGCTGCGCGTGTTCGATGCGAACGTGCTGGTTGTCTTCGACCAGAACGATGAACCGGATCGCATGGTGGGCACGGTCCGCGACATCACCGACGAGCTCAAGGCCGACGAAGATCGCGTGCGACTCGAGTCACAGATGCAGCAGGCGCAAAAGCTGGAGTCACTGGGCGTGCTCGCGGGCGGCATTGCGCACGACTTCAACAACCTGCTCGTTGGCATTCTGGGCAACGCCTCACTCGCGCTGCTCGACCTGCCGAGTGATTCACCGGTGCGACACAGCGTCGCCGAGATCGAACAGGCGGCGCAGCGCGCGGCCGAGCTGACACGGCAGTTGCTGGCCTACGCCGGCAAGGGACGCTTTGTCGTGGAACCGGTGGACTGCTCGCAGGTGGTGCGCGAGATGACGGCGCTGCTGCGCACGGCGGTGTCCAAGAACGCGCAGGTGAGCCTCTTGCTGGCCGACAACCTGCCGCCCGTGGAAGCCGACGTCACCCAGCTCCGGCAGGTGGTCATGAACCTGATCACCAATGCGTCGGACGCGCTGCCTGAGCAGGGAGGGCTGATCCACATCCACACGGGCAAGGTGAGCGTGGACGCGGACTACCTCGCCACCTGCGTACCCGGTTCCGATACGATACCTGGCGAGTTCGTGTTTGTGGAAGTACGCGACGAGGGGCGCGGCATGGATGACATGACGCGGACGCGCATCTTCGATCCGTTCTTCACCACGAAGTTCACCGGCCGTGGGCTCGGCCTCGCCGCCACGCTCGGCATCGTGCGCGGCCACAAGGGCGCCATCCGCGTCTACAGCGAGCCCGGCAAGGGCACGTCCATCAAACTGCTATTTCCGGCCGGCGTGGGCGTGATCGCGGCTCCGGCGTCGCCCGCTCCGCCCGCATGGCAGGCGAGCGGCGAAGTGCTGGTGGTAGACGATGAGCCGAGCGTGCGGGCGGTGTCGCGCGCTCTGCTGCGCCGGCGCGGCTTCTCCGTGGCCGAGGCGTCAGGCGGTCGCGAGGCCCTGGAAATGGTACGCGCGGATCCAGGGCGCTTTCGCCTGGTGCTGCTCGACCTCACCATGCCGGACATGGGCGGCGACGAGACCTTTCGCGAGCTTCGCAGCATCGCGCCGCTGCTCAAGGTGATCCTGATGAGCGGATACAACGAGCAGGAGGTGACGCGTCAGTTCGTGGGCCGCGGACTCGCGGCGTTCCTGCAGAAGCCGTTCCGGGCTGAGGAGCTGGACAACGCCGCCCGCCAAGTTCTCGGCGAGGCCTGACCTAGCGCGTTAGCTGCGTCTGTGTGGGGCCCGAGCGTCGCCGAGAGCGCCCCGGTGGCGCCGAAACCGGCCGCTACGACGGCAGCGCCTCCACCGGCGCGGGCTGCACGCGCCGCGCTGAGAGTTTGCGCGCCGCCCGCCACTTCACGAGCTGGTCGAAGTACGTGTAGATCACCGGCGTCACGTACAGCGTGACAAGCTGCGAGAACGCCATGCCGCCAACCACCGCGAGGCCCAGCGGCTGCCGCGACTCGGCACCGGCTCCGTAGCCCACCGCGATCGGCATCGTGCCCATCAGCGCCGCGAACGTCGTCATCATGATCGGACGAAAACGAACACGCGCCGCCTCGAGAATCGCCGTCGTGGCATCGAGGCCACGCTCGCGCTCCGATTCGATCGCGAAGTCGAGCATCATGATCGCGTTCTTCTTCACCAGTCCCACCAACAGCACCACGCCAACGAACGCGTAGACGCTCAGATCCTTGTCGAAAATCAACAGCGTCAACAGGGCGCCCACGGCGGCGAACGGCAGTCCCGACAAAATCGTGATGGGATGGATGTAGCTCTCGTAGAGCACGCCCAGCACCAGATAGATCACGAAGATCGCGACTACGAGCAGCAGCAGCAGTCCGTCCTGGGCGTCGGCAAACGCCTTCGTGTCGCCGGTGAGACTGGTCGAGATGTCGGCCGGCAGCTCTGCGGCTGCGAGCGCTTCGACAGCCTCGACCGCCGTGCCCAGTGCAACACCTGAACGCAGGTTGTACGAGATGGTGACCGCGGGCAACTGTCCCACACGCTGCACTGAGAGCGGTCCGAGACCGCGCGAGAAACTTGCGACGGCACCCAACGGCACGAGTGAGCCGTTGTCGGAACGCACGAAGAGTTGCTTGAGCGCCTCCACGTCGCGCTGATACTGCGGCTTGAGTTCCATGATCACCCAGTACTGATTCGCCTGGGTAAAGATCGTGGAGACCTGACGCGAACCGTACGCGTTGTACAGTGCGCGCTCGATCTGGCCCGCCGTCACGCCGAGCGCACTCGCTCGTTCGCGATCGATGTTCACCGACACCTGCGGATTGCCGATTTGCAGGTCGCTCGTGACCGCCTCGATGAGCGGGATGTCGCGCATCTTCGCCTCGAATGCGCGCGCGGCCGTGTACAGCTCGGCGATCTCCGTGGCCTGCAGCGTGATCTGGTAGGAACTGCTCGAGCGCACGCCGCCAATGCTGATCGGCGGCGGATTGCGGAAGAACGTCTGCATG
>JBBQNT010000318.1:0-4295 GCA_038330215.1 Gemmatimonadales bacterium | reverse complement strand
TCGCGCTGCGGAGCCGTCTGCCACCAGTGAGGTAGTTCAGGACTGCGGCTCCAGCCTGTCGCTCGGAGATGGGGGTGACCTGGACTGGTCACGTGAGCCGCTCGATGTTAGAATGTACAGTATTCTGTACGGTTCAGGCTTCGACGGAGACTTTCATGCGTGCCAAAGATATTCTGCCATTAACTGAACATCGCGCCCACTTGAGCGAGAACTTCCAACAAGTCCGCGAAACGGGTCGACCGCTTTTTATCACGGCCAATGGCCGCACGGCCGCGGTGGTGCTGAGCCCGGAGAGCTACGATGCCTTGAAAGCTCTGGCTGAGAAGGCCGAACTCGCTGAGAATATTTCCCTCATTCGGCAGGGCAGAGCGGATTTCAAGGCCGGAAGGGTTCACGATGCGCGCGAGAGCATTCGGCAGCTCGCCGATAAGCATGGCGTTGATTTGAACCGATGAGTTATCGGGTTCTTTACGCGGGGCAGTTCCGCCGTCAGCTGGACGAGCAACTCGAAGGTGTCGAACTCCGCAGGGTAGTGTTTGGTGCGTATCTGATATTCTACCGGGTGAAGGAGAAAAACCAGGAAGTGCAGGTCTACGGCTTCCGGCCTGCCGCGCGGCTGCCATGAACAGGCTGACACGCGAATTTGTGGTGATGCATCTGGCAAGGTACAGTGCTAGGACGCGTCCCACGCGGGCGACCCAGCGCACCCCGCCTCCCCCACCTTCAGTCACGGATTTGCCCATGACGTCGCTCCCCGGCTTTCGGCACATCACATCGTCGGCCGTGTGCGCGCTGACGCTTGCCCTCGCCACTCCCGCTACCGTTCGCGCCCAAACCTTCCCCACCAACGACCCCGACATCAAGCGCCTCTGGTCGCTCGGCATGGACAGCTCGCGCGTGCAATCGCTCGCGCAGGTGCTGCTCGACTCGCTCGGTCCGCGTCTGAGCGGCACGCCGCAGCAGAAGGCGGCCAATGACTGGGTGGTGAAGACGTACACCGACTGGGGCATCACCGCGCGCAACGAGCAGGTGGGTACCTGGCGCGGTTGGCGTCGCGGACATTCGCACATCGATCTGCGCACGCCGCGGGTGCGATCGCTCGAAGGCACCATGCTCGCCTACAGCCCCGGCACCGGCGGACGGCCGGTGGAAGCCGAGGCGATCGTGTTGCCGCGTTTCGCTGACAGCGCGGCGTTCGTGCGCTGGTTGCCGCAGGCGCGTGGCAAGTTTGTGCTCGTGTCGGCGCCGCTCCCCACGTGCCGTCCCGTGGAGAACTGGACCACCAACGCCACGCCCGAAGTGAAGACGCGCATGGACGCCGAGTTGCGCGCGGTTCGCAGCGAATGGGGCGGCACCAGCGTGCGCGGCACCGGCTACTCGCTCGCGCTTGGCTCGGGCACGCTCGGCGTGCGCCTTGAAGAAGGCGGCGCTGCGGGCGTGATCACGTCGCGACCGAAGGACGCGTGGGGCAGCATCGATGTGTTCGAGAGCTACAACACGCGTACCCCCGCACTTGCGCTGTCCTGCGAAGACTACGGCCTTGTGTTTCGTCTCGCCGACAACAATCAGAAGCCTACGCTGCGCGTGGACACCGACGCCGAGCTGCTCGGCGAACAGCCCATCTTCAATACGATCGGCATGATTCGCGGCAGTGAGTTGCCCGACGAATACGTCGTGCTCTCCGCGCACTTTGATTCATGGGACGGCGGCTCCGGCGCAACGGACAACGGCACCGGCACGCTCACCATGATGGAAGCGATGCGCATTCTCAAGCTCGCGTATCCCAATCCCAAGCGCACGATTCTCGTGGGTCACTGGACCGCCGAAGAGAAGGGACTCGTGGGATCGCGCGCGTTCACCGAAGATCATCCCGAGATGCTGGATGGCATTCAGACCGTGTTCAATCAGGACAACGGCACCGGTCGTATTGTGCGCATTGGCGGCGGCGGCATGGTGAACTCGCCCAAGCACATCAACGCGTGGATGGACAAGCGGCCGAGCGAGTTCAAGACGCAGATCAACTTTGGCGGACCGGGGAGCCCAAGCGGCGGCGGCAGCGACGATGCGTCGTTCGCCTGTCATGGTGTGCCGGCGTTCGGGCTCGGCGCGCACGGCTGGAACTACGGGCAGTACACGTGGCACACGAATCGTGATACGTACGACAAGGTTGTGTTTGATGAGCTCAAGGGCAACGCGACGATTGCGGCGATGTTCGCGTATCTCGCGAGCGAGGATCCGGAGAAGGTGTCGCGTGAGCGGGTGGATGTTGCGGCGCGTGCGCAGGCCGGCGGCGGCAACGCACCGAGCGCTATGGCGTGGCCCGCATGTCAGTTAGCGCCGCGCAAGACGAATCCACGGTTGCGGTAACCCCGAACAGTCAGGAGGCACGCAATGAACGCTCACATTGTATCGACTGCGCTCGCGTCACGATGGCTGGTGGCGTTGGCGCTGACCGTTGCGTGCGCTCCAGTTGCGGCGAGCGCACAGTCGCGCGACGCGGGTGAAGCGGACTGGGCGCGCGGGCAGCAGCTCGCCTTGTCTGGCGCGGCCGATCCGTCGCTGGCCGCGTATCAGCGCGCGCTTGAGCAGGGGCGCACGTTGCGCGATGCCGGTTTGGCGAGCGCGGCCAGGCTGGGCATGGCCGAGGTCTTTGCCGTGTTGCTCAACAGCACCGATTCCGCGGATGTGGCATATCGGGAAGCGATGCAGATGGCCGAGCCCGGCGACCTCACCGCGGTCGACGGCTACGTGCGATGGCTCAGCCAGCAGAATCGCGTGAGTGAGGCACGGGCGCTCCATAGGCGCGCGTACGAGGGCATTCCTGATGTACCGCGTGCGATCAAACGTGAGTCCGTCTCCTACCTGCTCGGCGAAGCAGCCATGCAGCGTGCGGCAGGCAACTTCAGCGCCGCACTCAGCACGCTCACCAATGCGCGCGACATCGCCAATCGCCTTGCCAGCGGAGATGGCTCGGTGTCGATCCCGGACGGTGCGAACGCGTACAACTATTGGGTGTTGTACGATCTGGCCGAGCTTCAGATGGACAGCAAGGCGGGCAGTGTGCGCAATGCAGCGGATGGTGCAGCATCGCGCGCGATGATCGATACACCAGCTGCGATTGCGCTGTCGGTTGGTGAACAGCGTTTCGCGGTGGCGCGGCTTGCGGATCGCATGGCGCAGGCGGAGCGTATGTGATTGGGTGAACATCTTCAGCATGGACCGAGACTTGCTCCGTCGTCATGGGCGACTCCTGCGCCTGCCCAGCCTGGCAGCACTTGCGTTCGCCGTCGCCCTGTTTTCAGCATGCGCCCACAACCCGCGCGGCACGATCGAGCTCCCGCTGCGCGTGATGAGCTACAACATCGCCGCCGGCAACGGGAATCTTGACGCGATCGTGGCGGCGATCCGCGCGGACGCACCGGAGGTCGTGGCCCTGCAGGAAGTCGACGTGAACTGGTCGGCGCGCAGCAACTTTGTGGACCAGGCATCAGTGCTCGCCGAACAGCTTGGCATGCACGTACGCTTCGCACCGATCTACCGATTTCCCGGCGCCGATTCGTCAACGCCACCACGTCAGTACGGGTTGGCGTTGTTGAGCGCGCATCCCATCACTGCATTCAGCAATCACTCGCTCACGCGCATCTCCACGCAGGTGCAGCCGAACGTCACGATGCTGCTGCCGGGCTTTCTCGACGCGACCATCAATGTGCGCGGCACAACGGTGCGCATTCTGAATACGCACCTCGACTACCGCGCCGATCCGGCGATGCGAGCCCTCGAAGTAGCTGAAACGCTCGACATTGTGGGTGATATGCGAGTGCCCACGCTGTTGCTCGGCGATCTCAACGCGCCGCCCGACGCGCCGGAACTCGCGAAGTTGCTGACGGTGTTTCGCGACGCATGGCGGAGTGCCACCGACCCGGGCTTCACGTATCCGGCCAGTGCGCCGGTCAAGCGCATCGACTACGTACTCGTCTCACCGCACGTGCGCGTTGTCGGCACCTTCGTGTCGGCGTCAACGGCGTCCGACCACCGTGCGATGGTGGCGGATTTGCTGATTGCGTCGCCGCGCTAGTGTGAAGGACGGAGCGGGCTGCTCTTCAGCTCTCGCGTGGTCCCGTCCAGCCAATGCATGATGTTCAGCGCAAATGCCCGGTTGTGCGGTGCGGCTGGCGACGTAAAGCCCACCTTCGTGGTACCCCGGACCAGCTGCGCCGTAAACATTGCCGCTTCGGCGAAGATGCCCACCCTGCCCGCGCCGTGGGTAGCGACCGCTCCGAATGTCAGGCCGTCCA
>JBBQNT010000317.1:0-4333 GCA_038330215.1 Gemmatimonadales bacterium | reverse complement strand
TCGCCGGCGGACGAGGGCTCAAGGTCGCCGAGAACTTCAAGCTGTGCGAAGACCTTGCGGAGGCGTTCGGCAACGCGGCGGTGGGCGCGACGCGCGCGGTCACCGATGAAGGCTGGCGCCCGCACACCGACCAGATCGGGCAGACCGGTCGGAATGTGAGTCCGGACTTGTACATCGCGGCCGGTATCTCCGGGGCGATTCAGCATCTCGCCGGCATGCGCACGTCGCGCACCATTGTCGCGATCAACAAGGACAAGGACGCCCCGATCTTCAAGATTGCGGACTACGGCATCGTGGGTGACGCGCTCGAAGTCCTGCCGGCGCTCACCGCAGCGGTCAAGGCGGCGAGGGCGTCGTAGCGTGTTGTGCCGCGCTGTCTTGTGAGGGCTCGTGTCGCGCTCTAGCTTCGCCTCATGACTCTGCTGAACATCGTGTTTGCGCTCTGTCTCGTCGCGGCCGGCGCGTTCTTTGCCAAGAGCGCGCTGCGACTGCGGCGGTGGGCGCTGATCGGACACGCCGAAGACCGGACCAACGAGCCCGCGACGCGAACGAAGAACCTGCTGTTCATCGGGATCCTGCAGACGAAGATTCTGCGCGACCCGCTCGGCGGTCTGATGCACGCGCTGGTCTTCTGGGGCTTCTGCGTGCTCGCACTCGGCGCGCTGGAGATCCTCGTGCAGGGCGTCGTGAACGGCTTCTCATATTCGTGGCTGCTGCCGCAACCGCTGTACGTCGCGTATGTCGTGTCGCAGGAAGTGTTCTCTGTGCTCGTGCTCACCGCCGTGCTGTGGCTGATCTATCGTCGGTTGGTGATCAAGCCCAAACGCTTTGCGAGCGATCCCGTGCACGGCGGCGACGCACTGTTCATTCTGAGCATGATCATGGTGCTCATGATCACGCTGTTGCTCACGTTTGCGATGGAGATTCGCACCGGAGCGACGTCGTCGACCGGGCATCTGTTCTCCGGGTTGATCGCGCGCGCCTTCTCGGGCATTGGTGAGGGCGCTGCGCACGCCATCGGACGCACGAGCTGGTGGATTCATGCGCTTGGCCTGCTGGCGTTCGCCAACTACCTGCCATTCTCGAAGCATCTCCACGTACTGACGTCGTTGTTCAACACGTGGTATTCCAACACGTCAGGCCCCGGACGCATTGGTGCGATGCGCCCAATGAATCTCGAAGCCGACGATGTGGAGCAGTTCGGTGCCGCTGATGTCGAGCACCTGTCCTGGAAAAATCTCATGGACGGGTATTCATGCACGGAATGCGGAAAATGCACCGCCGCGTGTCCGGCCAGTATCACCGGCAAGAAGCTCTCGCCGCGCATGATCGTGGTGAAAACGCGCGCGCGCCTCACGGAAAAGGCCACCGTGCTCGATGCCATCGGCGGTGGCGCCGCAACGACCGAGCAGCAGGCCGTGCTCGACAAAAACCTGCTGGATGACTGGATCACGGAAGAAGAGCTCTGGGCGTGCACCAGCTGTCGTGCCTGCGTTGAAGAATGCCCGGTGTCGATTGACCAGCTCGATGTGATCAATGAATTGCGCCGCGATTTGATGCTCATGGAATCGCGCTTTCCCGAAGAAGCGCAGGGCGCGCTTACGTCACTCGAGCGCAACGGCAGTCCGTGGGCGTACAGCGCCGCTGACCGCGCGTCGTGGACGGAGGGACTCGATATTCCCACGATGGCCGACATGGTCGCGCGCGAGCAGCGGCCGGAGATCCTGTTCTGGGTGGGCTGCATGGGCTCCTTCGATGATCGCGCGAAGAAGATCACAGTGGCCTTCGCGCGCATCCTGCAGGCCGCAAACGTGAAGTTCGCGATCCTCGGCCAGGAAGAGACGTGTCATGGTGATCCGGCCCGACGCATGGGCAACGAGTATCTCTATCAGATGCTCGCCAAGGGTGTCATCGAAACGCTCGACGGCTATCAGGTGAAGACGGTGGTCACGTTTTGTCCGCACTGTTTCCACCAGATGGGCAAGGAGTTTCCCGACCTGGGCGGACACTACGACGTCATCCATCACACCGACTACATCGAACGCCTGCTCGACGAAGGGCGCGTGCCGCTTGATACGGAACACGGGCAGCGGCTCAAGGTGGCGTACCACGACTCCTGCTACCTCGGCCGCTACAACGACATCTACGACGCGCCGCGCAACACGCTGCGCAAGGCGCTGCCCGTGATGACGCTTGTGGAACCACCGCGCACCAAGAGCCGCGGGCTGTGTTGTGGCGCAGGCGGCGGCCGCATGTGGATGGAAGAGACCGAAGGCAAGCGCGTGAATGTGGAGCGCACCGAAGAGCTCTTGGCGACCGGCGCGGACACAATCGCTGTCGCGTGTCCCTTCTGCATGACGATGATGACGGACGGACTCACCGCGTCAGGAAGCGACGTGCCGGTGATGGATATCGCCGAGGTGGTGGCGGGGCAACTCGTGCACGCGCGGCACTAAAGCGCAGTCAACTGACCGCGGGCGAACGATCGCCCGACCGAGGCGTCCGGCAATGGGCGCCTCTTGCATGCACAGGAACGCATGATTATGCATTGGCTATGCATAATATCTCCGCCCTGCGCCGGCTCGCCGGTGACGGGGCGGTCGTCGTCTCGGCCCGGGTGGTCGCGACCTCGGCCGCCCGGGACACGCACGCCGCTGGAGCACCCGTCGAGGCGCCGACCTCGCTGCACCACGCGCCCACGCGCGTTGCGCGGTCGGTGCACGCGGCGACGCCGTCCGTGCTGCGCGCGCGCCTGGCACAGCCGGCGGATGTATTCGCCATTGCCGCGTTGATCGGGCAGTTCACGGCCGACGGTTCGCTGTTGCCGCGCTCCGTCGCCGACGTGATTGCGGCGATCGATTCGTATGTCGTTGTGCCGGGACCGACCGGAGACGTGTTGGCCTGTGCGGCGCTCTCCGAGTATTCGCCGTCGCTGGCGGAGGTTGGATCGGTCGCGGTGTCGCCCGCGGCGCAGGGGCACGGGCTGGGTTCAATCGTCGTGCGCGCCGTGGAACGCCTGGCGCGACTGCGTGGGCACCGCGAGCTGTTTGCGATTTCGCTGGCCGATCATTTTTTCGCGCATCTTGGCTACCGCTCGGTCGGGCTCGACCGATATCCCGAGAAGATTGCGCGGTACGCGGTGCTCTCAGGAGCAGGCACCGCGCTTGTGCCCAAGCGTTGCTACGCCAAGCGACTGCGGGCGCCGCGGCCCTTTACCCGACTCGCAAACGTGACGGGACTGGTGTCGGCGCCCACGGTCTACCACGCCCAGCCGAAGCCGCGGTAGTCGTGGGAGGCGGTGCATGCCGCCAGCGCGCCCACCTGTTCAATCGTTGCGGGCAAATGCACTGGTGAGACCCTCGGCGCCGAAAGCAACCGCTTCCTTCGCGAGCGGGACTGCGGCTCCCTGACCAAAGAACTCGTGTGCAACGCCGTCGAAGGTTCGTGATCGAACGCTTACCCCGGCGGCACGCAGTCGCGCCGCGATCATCTCACCTTCGGAGCGCAGAGGATCAATTTGTGCGGAAACGATGGTGGTGGGCGGCAGTCCCGCAAGGTTGGCCGCAACGAGGTTGAGTCGTGTATCCTGTGCATCGGCAGGTGTCCGCATGTAGTGACCGAAGAACCACTGCATCAGCGGCCGACTGAGCGGCTTGGCCTCGGCGTAGACGCGATAGCTGTCCGTGTTGGTGTCGGTACCGGCAATCGGATACACGGCCAGCACGGCAACGGGTGCCTGGATCCCCTTGTCACGCGCCGCAATCGCAGTCGCGAGCGCGAGATTCCCGCCAGCGCTCTCGCCCGCCAACGCTACGCGAGCCGGATCGCCACCCAGCATCGACGCGTTTGCAACTGCCCATTGGTACGCTGCATACGCGTCGTCATGCGCGGCCGGAAACTTGTGCTCCGGTGCCTTGCGGTACTGCACCGACACAACGATCGCGTTCGCGGCGTTGGTGAGCGCACGGGCGGACGCGTCGTAGGTATCGAGATCAGCAATCACGAAGCCGCCGCCGTGAAAGTACACCACGACCGGAAACGGTCCGTCGCCCACTGGCGAGTACACTCGAATTGGGACCGCACCCCCCGGTCCGGGGAACGTACGATTGATGACTGTCCCCACGGCTTCAGGCGTTGCAGGCCGCCCAGTGCTCTTGAGCAACGCCGCTACCGCGTCAGCTGGCGTGGGCTGTAGCCGCGCTTCAGCCGGCGGGAGGGTTACCATTGGCTTGCCACCCAGCTGCGCGAGTTGGTCAAGCACCGCCTGCTGTGCGGGCAGGGGACTGGCGGCGACGGTTTCCATGCGCATTTCTCCCATGCGTTGCGTCTCCAG
>JBBQNT010000316.1:0-4335 GCA_038330215.1 Gemmatimonadales bacterium | reverse complement strand
CGCTAGAACGACACGCGGCCGTGGTCAGACTCCAGGTCTCCAGGATCGCCCGTCACCGCACCCTTCACGAGCGAAATAAGCGAGGCGACCTTGCCGCCCGGCGTATCCCAGTACTCTGCCTCTTCCACAGTGACGCGGATGAGGCAGAGGTCGGGATCTTCGGCGCTGTCGAACCATGCTTTCATCCATGGCGTCCACATCGCCCGCATGCGATCGCGATCGTCGTCGATGTCCGCCTTGCCCACCATGGAGAGATAGCTCTCGGCGGCGGTCTTTTCATAGACGACATTCACGTACGGGTTCTTCGCGATGTCATGCACCTTCGGTGAGTTGCGGTCCGTGAAAAACCATAGCGTGCCACTGAAGTCGTTGCCCTGTGTAGCCATCGGGCGGCTGTTCGGAATGCCGCGTGCGTCGATGGTCACGAGCATGGCCATGCGAATGTCCTTGATGATTTCCGCGATGTTCTTCACACCCTCGGCGTGCGTGTCGTGAGCGGCAGTCTGATCCATGAGCTATTTTCTCGCGTGCTGGAAATGAAAATCGTAGTGCGTGCGCGGGACTCTGGATCGTAGCTCGCTGAACCACCTGCGCACCATACGCGCATGGGGAAAGCTGCAGCTACCCCCTGCGATGCATGTTATTCGGCGCGGAGACGCATCGCCTGCTGACGCAGCACGTCGTACAGCGCAATCGCAACGCTCGACGAAAGGTTGAGCGACCGGATGTGCGGCGAGTGCATGGGCAGGGTCACGAATCGATCCGCATAGCGATCGTGCAAATCGTCTGGAAGTCCAGCGGTCTCGCGTCCGAAAACGAGTACCGTGTCCGGCGACTCCCCGAGTGGCGCGTCCCAGTACATCCGCGTCGCCCGGGTGGAAAAGAAGTACGGGTTGCCGAGCGATGGCAGGTGACGTTCGAACGTGTCCCAGTCGGGCCAGACGCGCACGTCGACATGCTCCCAATAGTCGAGTCCGGCACGCTTCACTTCCCGCTCGCCGAGCGAGAAGCCGAGCGGCTCGATGAGATGCAGCGTCGCGCCAGCCGCGAGGCACGTGCGACCGGCGTTCCCGGTGTTCCAGTGAATCTCGGGATGCACGAGCACGACGTGGATGGACACGGCTGCAGCGGATGTGGCGATGCGCAGCGATCGTCCTACCGCTTTCTCAAACCCCTTCCCGCGAGCGCGCCGGTCGCGGCGCCATCGGCGATCGCCGCTTCACCGTTGACGAACACCCATCGCATGCCGACGCTGAACAGTGCGGGCTCGACGTATGTGGCCACCTCGCGAATGGTGTTGGGGTCGAACACGATGACATCGGCGAAGTTGCCGGGCTTGAGGGTACCGCGCTCGGGTATGCCATACACCTCGGCCACCTGCGCAGATGACGACTGGATCATGCGCTCCATGGTGATCACGGGCTTGTCGAGCACGTAGCGCCGGATTTTGCGGGGATAGGTGGCGAACAGTCGCGGATGTCCGCCTGATCCGTCGGAGCTCGTCATCACGAATGAGTCGCGCATGAATGTCTCGATGTCGCGCTCGGTCATGTTGAACGACGCAACGCCCATATCCACGCCGGTTCGGATGAGCTCGAGGGCCGTCTCGACGGCGGGCGTTCCCTTCTCGCTTGCCACTTCTCTGAGCGTCTTGCCGAGGTAGGCACGTGCGTTCACTCCGCCGTTGATGAGCAGGATCGTGCTGTCGCCGCCGCGACGTCGCAGGTTGTCACGCATCTCCGTCAGCATGCGCTCGCGGGTGGCGCGATCGGCGATGCGTGCCTGCAACGAATCACGTCCGCCAGCCTGCGCCCAGCGTGGCAGCAGCGCCGCGCTCAACCCTGTGCCGCTCGCTGACCACGGATATTGATCGGCGACCACCATGTGTCCTGCGGCACGCGCCTCACGCATGAGCGCGAGCACGCTGTCGGCGTACCCCCACACGTCGACGCCGAGCGCCTTGACGTGTCCCAGGTTGGTGCTGAGCCCAGACTCGCGTCCAATGCGAATGGCCTCGCGCACCGAGTTGAGCAGCCCAACCGAGTACGAACTCTCGTCACGCTGGTGCGTGTCGTACACACCGCCGTAGGGTTTCGCGGCGGAGATCACACGGATGACTTCGTCGGTCGCCGAATAGCTTTGCGGCGCGTAGAAAAGGCCGGAGCCGACACCGAACGCTCCCTCGCGCATCGCCTTGTCGATGAGCCTTCGCATGCTGTCAACCTGCCGTGTGGTTGCCGGAGCAGATGAGCTGCCCATCACGGCACCGCGTACGGTGCCATATCCCACGAGCGCATAGATGTTCGTGCCAACGCCGCGCGACTCGGCGCTGCCCAGGATGCGCGCGACCTCGAACGGTCCGCGGCCGTCCGGGCCGACGGTGACCGTGGTGATGCCCTGATAGAGCGCGCTCAAGGCCTTCCGTCGCTCATCACCGGCATCGTCGACATTTTCGAGCACGTGCGAATGTGGATCGATGAAGCCGGGTGCGACGATGAGACCGGTGGCATCGATGACCTGCCTGCTCACGACACGAGCGCTTGCTGCATTCCCGACAAATACGATGCGGTCACCGCGCAGGCCGACGTCTGCGACTCGTGCACTCGCGCCGGAGCCGTCGTGTACCGTGCCGCCGCGGATGAGCACATCGACGGAGCTGTCCTGCGCGACAGTGAGAGCGAGCAGCAGCGGAATGAGCATGTGGGATACGCGGAGGGGCGTGGTGCCGGACGGGGTGAACGCCGGCTTGGAAAGCGGAAGGTGGAATGAAAGATGCAGAGCTTGCTTGCACGCGGCGAGCCCTGTGCCGTAATAATGGAGTGCCAGATCCTCACTGTGGATCCGATGTTCGACCCTGCGCGTCCGGAGGCGGTGCTGTACGCGCCGGGCAGCGGCAAGCAGCCCAGACTTGTGGCGGTGGAGTAGATCGTGATCAATGTGGGGCAGTCGCGTCCGGAGGTCGATGGACATCCGTTCGACATCGGAGGCGTGCCGCCGCTCATTTCCGCGGGCGTACCGCACTGGAGCCTGCACGTGTGGTTGCACGAGGCGAATCCGAATGGGCTGTACACGCCGTTCAATCCGAATGTGAACTGCAGCTGAACCAATGCGAGGGGCACTGGGGTCCTGAGCCAGCACGATCAAACCGTTCACGGTAACGGTGGACGGTTGACAGTTGGCGGTTGAATCGCGACCACCGTGCCGGTCAACTGTCCACCGTGTACCGTCCACCGCAACTGTAAACGGTTTGGCGATCTCGCAGTTGGCACCGACGCACTTCCTCTCGGCAGCGGCTGCACACGTATGCGTCCCTTGGAGGATCGCCAATGACTCCTTGCGGCGAGCCTGCGTATGACCGGATGTTTGGTCTCCGCCGTTCACCATTGGAGACTCGTCATGCCGATCGTGTCGTCACTGCACCCGCGCCCACTCCGTACGCTGAGACTCGCTGCCAGCCTGAGCCTGTTGCTCGCGGCCATCGCGTGTGACTCGCCGCCAGCTAAAGCACTGGCCACGATCGACCTCGCTCGCTTCTCGCTCGTGGATCTGACGCACGCCTACAACGCGCAGACGATCTTTTGGCCCACCGACACGAATCGCTTTGCGCTGCGCGAACTCTCGCGTGGCACGACGCCCGGCGGATGGTTCTATTCGTCCAACGCGTTTACCTCGCCCGAGCACGGCGGCACGCATCTGGACGCGCCCATTCACTTCCAGATTGAGGGGCGCACGAGCGAAAGCATTCCACTCGAGCAACTGGTCGCCCCGGCAGTCGTCATCGATGTCACGGCGCAGGCGAACGGGAACGCGGACTACCTGCTGATGCCCGACGACGTGCTGGCATTCGAGCGCGAGCATGGCGGCATCACCCCCGGCACGATCGTGCTGCTTCGCACGGGCTGGAGCGAACGCTGGCCCGACCGCCTGCGCTACCTTGGCGACGACACGCCCGGTGACGCGTCGCAGCTGCACTTCCCGAGCTTTGGCGCTGACGCGGCGCGCCTGCTGGTGGATGAACGACGCGTGGCGGCACTCGGCGTCGACGTGGCGTCAATCGACGGCGGCCAGTCGGCCGACTTCATGGTGCATCGCATCGCCGCGCTGGCGAACGTGCCCGGCTTCGAGAACCTGACCAATCTCTCAGCGCTGCCGGCTCGCGGGGCGCTGGTGGTGGCGCTTCCGATGAAGATCGAGGGCGGGTCCGGCGGGCCGCTTCGCGCGATCGCGTTTGTGCCCCGGTGAGTCACCAGCGACGGTGGCCCACGGCCACACTGTTGTTCCGCTCGCGACGCCCTGTTGGGCCTCACCGTGTCACGCCCAGTCATCAGATGTCGG
>JBBQNT010000315.1:0-4368 GCA_038330215.1 Gemmatimonadales bacterium | reverse complement strand
CGGTGGACGGTTCGGGTTTCCCTCGTCTTCGTCCGCGGCATCTCGGCTATCCGGCGGCAGTCCCCCACCGAAACCGTTCACTGTTCACTGCCACCGTGAACCGTTCCGCGCCGAGATCGGCTGCACGGTTGACGGTGGCGGTTGACGGTGGACGGTTCGGGTTTCCCTCGTCTTCGTCCGCGGCATCTCGGCTATCCGGCGGCAGTCCCCCACCGAAACCGTTCACTGTTCACTGCCACCGTTAACCGTTCCGCGCCGAGATCGGCTGCACGGTTGACGGTGGCGGTTGACGGTGGACGGTTCGGGTTTCCCTCGTCGTCGTCCGCGGCATCTCGGCTATCCGGCGGCAGTCCCCCACCGAAACCGTTCACTGTTCACCGCCACCGTGAACCGTTCCGCGCCGAGATCGGCTGCACGGTTTACGGTGGCGGTTGACGGTGGACGGTTAGGGTTTCCCTCGTCTGCTTCCGCGGCATCTCTGCCGGACGCACAAACTGCTTTGAAGGCAGAGTCGCTGAGACACGGAGCGCACAGAGTGACCGCCCGCTGAGGCTACTCCCGGTGGCCTCTGTGGCTCCGCACGGTAGACGTTGCGAGCTGCCGAGTTGCTACGCCTGCAAGTCCTCGGGCGACCGGTCCGCCAGCAGCTCCGCCGATCGCGAAACCGGGCGGTGCGCCGCGCGCGCGCCCAGCCCCCGCAACCGCTCGTAGTTGCGGCGCAGCAGCGCCACCACCGCCGGTACATCATGCTCGCTGCGAATGGGAAAGCTCACCCACCCCGTGTCCGGCAAGATGTGGTGCGCGTACGCACGGCCCGACGCCACCAGCGAACGTCGCTCTTTTACCGGGAAGAGCAGGTCCGCCATGCGGTCGCCGTGCAGGTGGCCAATCTCGCGGTGCTGCACGCGAAACTCGATGCCGCCAAACTTGTGCGGCTGCACGGTGACACCGTCCCACGCTCCCACGATGTCGGCGATCCGCTGACTAATGCCATGGGTCATTGCATCCTCCCTCGCTGCGGCAATCCTGTCGCACCCTGCATGAGCACGCGGGTCGTAGCGTCCGTCGCGACGTCGCGACTTGCTGATCATGCAGCGCGGTTTTCCCTCGCGCCAGAGGCAACTTCCCACGTGATGCGACTTCGGTGACATTGCGCACATTCTGTGTGTACGACGCGCGCGCTATCGTTCAGCATGACTGCTGCCCCACATCTCCCACACGTCGCCGTTCTCGGCGGCGGCATCATCGGGTCGTCCATCGCCTGGCGACTCGCGCAGCGCGGCTGTCGCGTTGACCTCGTCGACGCCGCAGGCGTGTCGCGTGCGCATCGTTCGGCCACGTGGGCGTCGGCCGGCTTGCTCGCGCCTGGCGTGGAAGCCGAGCCGACGGAAGATGCGCTGCACGCGCTGTGCGAACGCAGCCTCGGCCTCTGGCCAGAGTTCGCGCGCGAGCTGGAGATGACAGCAAACGTGCCACTCGACTTCCGAGACAGCGGCGCGCTGGTGGTGGCACTCACACGCGATGATGTCGTGCGACTGCAGCACGCGCACGCATTCCACGAGCGGCTCGGCACCACGCAGCAATGGCTTTCGCGCGACCAGCTCGCCGAGCGGGAACCGAACCTCGCGGGCACGGCGCTCGCTGCGCGCTACTTGCCGAACGACCGGCAAGTGAACCCACGCGCGGCGCTCACGGCGCTGCAACTCGCACTGCGTTCAGCGGGCGTCACCACGCACGATCAGGTCGTTGCCAGCATCTCCCTCGACGGTGCGCGTCCGCGCGTCGCGGGCCAGGATTGGCATCTTGACGCGGACCTGCTCGTGATCGCGGCGGGCGCGTGGTCACGCGATGTGAGTGGCATTCCGGAGGCGTGGCGCCCTCGTGTGCACCCCGTGAAAGGACAGATGCTCTCCGTCGAGTTGCCCGACCAGAGTGCGCTGTTGCGGCACGCGGTGTTCACGCCGCGCGTGTATCTGGTGCCGCGCGCCTCGGGTGCGCTGCTCGTTGGGGCGACGGTGGAGGATCGCGGCTTCGATGGCGACATCACCGCTGGCGGGCTGCTGCACCTGCTCGAAGGTGCCTGGCGCGCGCTGCCGGCGATCGAGAGCGCACGTGTGGTGGAAACGTGGTGCGGCTTTCGGCCCGGCTCACGCGACGATGCTCCCCTGCTTGGATTTCGCGATGAACGGCTCATTTACGCCACCGGACACTACCGGAATGGTATCTTGCTGGCACCGGCAACTGCCGACGCGATCGCCGAGTGCGTCGTGACGGGTCGCGCGCCGGAGTGGATTCACGCTTTCGCACCCCATCGTTTCGATGACGCTCATGACTGATTCCGCTGGCGAGATGCTCCCCGTGTCCGTGAACGGTGCGCCGCACGCGCTGCTCTCGCCAACACTCGACGCGGCGCTCGCAGCCATCGGCGTGCCGGGCGAGACGCGGCACATCGCGATTGCCGTGAATGACACCGTCGTGCCGCGTGCGCGATGGCATGGTGTGACGCTGCAGCGCGATGACCGTGTGGAAATCATCACTGCGGTGGCGGGTGGCTGACACGTCGCATGATTCATTGGAAGCTCCGGAGCGATATCCCTTGCATGATCCATTGAATGATCAGTTGCATGATCCGTTCATGCTCGGCGGTGAGACATTTTCATCGCGCCTGCTGCTCGGCACGTCAGGTTATCCCAATCGCGATACGCTGCTGTCGGCGCTCGCGGCCGGAGAGACACAGCTCGTCACCGTCGCCGTGCGCCGCATCGCGCTCGCGCCAACCGGCGAGTCGCTGCCCGCGCTGCTCGGTGAACGCTATCGCTTGCTGCCCAACACCGCCGGCTGCTTCACCGTGCGTGATGCCGTGCTCACGGCGCAGCTTGCGCGGGAGGCGCTTGGCACCTCGTGGCTCAAGCTCGAACTCATCGGGGACCGCGAAACGTTGTATCCGGATGTCGTGCAGCTCGTGAGCGCCGCCGAACAACTCGTGCGCGACGGATTCACTGTGTTGCCCTACTGCACCGACGATCCGGTGGTCTGCCGTCGCCTCGCCGATGTCGGCTGCGCCGCGGTGATGCCGCTCGCATCCCTGATCGGATCAGGACGCGGCGTGCTCAATCCCTCCGCACTTGAGCAGTTGTGCGCGCGCAGTCCCGTGCCCGTGATCGTGGACGCGGGCATCGGCACCGCATCGCACGCCGCGCTCGCCATGGAACTCGGCGCGAGCGCCGTGCTCGCGAACACTGCCGTGGCCAAGGCCGACCAGCCGGTACTCATGGCCGCAGCGCTTCGCGACGCCGTGCGCGCCGGACGTTCAGCGCGGCTCGCAGGGCGCATTCCGGAGCGGCTGTTCGCCGACCCATCCAGCCCGGAGATCGGTCTGATTGGAAGCTGAATCCAGCGTCGAATACGCGGCCGCGGACGCTCGCCGCGAACTTGCGCGTGAGCTTCCGTCCGCGCTCCTGCTCATCACCGACCGATACCGCGCTGCACTGCCACTGACGGACGCGGTGCACAAAGCCGTGCAGGCCGGTGTACGCTGGGTGCGCGTGCGCGAGCCCGACCTCGATCTGTTCGGGTACATGTCGCTGTGCCACGCCCTCATCGATGCCGTGGGGAATGAGCGCGTGACGTGGAGCGTGCGGCCGTCGGCATATCTGCTCATGCGCAGCAGCTATCCCGAGCTGATGCTCGCGGTGCATCTCACATCGGCCGACGCATCGTGGAGCGCGCCGGAGGACTCGCTGATGGTGGGGCGCTCCGCGCATTCGGGTGACGCCGGGCACGCCGACGACGCCGTGACTTACCGCCTCTTCGCGCCCGTATTTGCGACGGCGAGTAAGCCCGGTGTGGCACCGGCCGGACTGTCAGCACTCGCACACGCCGCGCAAATCGCAGAATCTCCGGTTATCGCGCTCGGCGGTATCACTGCACTCAATGCACACGCATGCCTCAGCGCGGGGGCCGCCGCAGTTGCCGTCTGCGGGGGAGTGATGGGTGCACCGTCGGTCGAGCGGGCGGTGCGCTCATACCTTGAGACTCTCGGTGGGGCCATCGGCCCGTAGCTGCGCTCAACGCGGAGGCGCCGAGGCACGGCGGTCGCGGAGAACTGCAACATTTTGGGGTGGAACGACGCCTCTAAACCTCGCACCGTACCACCCCATTCCTTTGCGGTCCTCTGCGTCCTCCCGCGACTCTGCGACCTCTGCGTTTACCGCCGTTGCAGTTGCAGCCCGTTCCCCAGCCTCACACCGGAAAGAGCATCTCCCGGTACCGCGGCAACGGCCAGTACGAATCGCCCACCGTCAACTCCAGCGTGTCACTGGCAACACGCACCGCATCCATCGCCTCACGCCCCGCAGTGGAAATGAG
>JBBQNT010000314.1:0-4379 GCA_038330215.1 Gemmatimonadales bacterium | reverse complement strand
GAGGCGCTCAAGCAGGCTGCCATCGATGGTGCGAAGCAGCAGGCGAGGGAAGAAGCCAGGAACGCCGGCAAGGACGCCGTGAAGGCCGGTGTGCGCGGCCTGCTGCGCCGTCGGCCGTAAGCATTTCCTGTTGGGCGGTTGGGCTTCATCCCTTCCGGCGCAGTTTTCGGTACCTTGGGCGGTTTGGCTCCCGACTCCTTGGGCCGTTCAGTTGGCCCAACTGGCAGGAGCCGCACGGCCCAAGGTACTGACACGGGGCCCAACGGGTGGAGAAAAAAACGCGGCGGCTCCCTGGGGAGCCGCCGCGTTCACATTGATGCCATACGAACTACGAATCAGAATGCAGCGAGATCGAGATAGGCGTCGCGGAACGTGCTGATCTGCGGGAGAATGGCGTCTTCGAGACTCGGCGCGTAACCCACGAACGTATCCGTACTCGCCACGCGCTTCACCGGTGCGTCCAGCCACGAGAAGCAATCATCCGCAATGCGTGCGGCGATCTCGGCGCCATAACCCCACGAGATGCTGTCTTCGTACGCCACGATCACCCGGCTGGTCTTCTTCACGCTGTTGTACACCGTCTCCTGATCCCACGGCGAGAGCGTGCGCAGGTCGATCACTTCCACCGACGGGCCACCTTCATCGGCAATCTGGTTCGCGGCCACGAGTGCGCGCTGCACCGTCGCACCGTACGTCACCACCGTGATGTCGCTGCCCTCGCGTACCACGCGTGCCTTGCCGAACGGAATCATGAAGTTCGGTCCCGGATACCTGCCCTTGTTGTACGTCTGCCGGTAGAGATGCTTGTGCTCGAGAAAGATCACCGGGTCATCACAGCGAATCGCAGTGCGCAGCAGGCCGTTGGCATCAAGCGCGGAGCTCGGGCACACCACGCGCAGTCCAGGGCAGTGTGTGAACAGCGACGCGCCGGTTTGCGAGTGGTACACGG
Source organism: Gemmatimonadales bacterium (assembly GCA_038330215.1). GTDB lineage: Bacteria > Gemmatimonadota > Gemmatimonadetes > Gemmatimonadales > Gemmatimonadaceae > JAABRT01. The sequence continues at coordinate 3,430 of JBBQNT010000314.1, read as the reverse complement.
CGCCGCGGATGTAGCCGCCATACGTCGTGCGCACCACCATGGGCGAACTGAACGCATTGTTCGAGCGCCAGCGCATCGTGGCCAGCTCGTCGCGGATCTGCATGTACGCGGGCCAGATGTAGTCGAAGAACTGGATCTCGACCACCGGCTTGAAGCCGCGATGCGCCAGGCCGATGGCGCGGCCGACGATGTTCGCTTCGGCCAGCGGCGTGTTGAACACACGCGTGCCGCCGAACTTCGTTTGCAGGCCATGCGTCGCCTTGAACACACCGCCCTTGCCCTTGACCTTGCCCAGGTACTGTTCGCGTGAAACGTCGGCGACATCTTCTCCGAACACGAGAATGCGTTCGTCGCGCTGCATCTCGTCGCGCATGCAGGCGTTGAGCAGGTCCACCATCGTGGTGGGATCGCCAGTGAACTGCGGATCGTCTTCCGTGTCGAACGGTTCGCCCGTGGGATCGACGTCGGGCGAGTAGACACCGAAGTGCACCGTGCTCGCATCCGGCTGCGACTGCGACAGGGCGTCGTCGGTCGCCGCCAGTACAGCCTCGTCGACTTCGGCGTTGATCTGCTCGAGTTCTTCGGCCGTCGCATGACCGTTCAGCACCAGCCACTCCGGGAATCGCGCGATCGGATCACGCGCCGCGTCGGCCTGTCGCTCTTCGTCGGGACGATAGAGCACTTCGTCGTCGGACAACGAATGCGAGTACGGACGAATGACCTTGGCGTGCACGAACGCGGGGCCTTTGCGTTCACGGGCGTAGTTCACCGCGCGCGACATCGCCTCGTACGACGCCATGAAATCGCAGCCGTCCACTTCCTGGATGTAGAGATCCGGGAAACCGGTCACGAGCTTGGAGATCGAACCGCCGGCCGTGCCCACTTCAACGGGCACCGAAATGGCGTACCCGTTGTCTTCCACCAGATACACCACGGGCAGTTTGAGATTGCACGCCGTATTGAGCGACTCCCAGAACTCGCCTTCACTCGTCGTGCCATCGCCGGTAGTGACGAGTACGACCTCGTCGCTCTCGAAGCCTTCGGTGATGTCGAGCGTGTTGGCGCGCTGGGTGGCTTCGGCGGCGCCCACGGCCTGCAAAAACTGCGTGCCAGTCGGTGAGGAGACGGACACGATGTTCAGGTCCTTGTGTCCCCAGTGACTGGGCATTTGTCGGCCGCCCGAGTTCGGGTCGATCGCCGCGCCGACGGCGGAGTAGAGCATTTCGGCACCGGTCATGCCGAGCATGAGGCAGAGCGCGCGGTCGCGGTAGTAGAGGTAGAACCAGTCGTGCTTCGGCTTGAGCACCAGTCCGGCGGCCGCCAGGATCGCCTCGTGGCCCGCGCCGGAAATCTGGAAGAAGATCTTGTTCTGCCGCTTGAGCTGGATCTCCTTGTCGTCGAGCCGCCGCGACAGGTACATCATGCGGTAGGCGTGCAGGAGCTGCTCGCGGGAAAGCGGCGCGGCCCCGGAGACGGGACCGGTCGTCGCGGTGGTCGCGGTGGTCGCCTTGCGGGCGCGGGTCGGTCGTGCGGAGGTAGCCATGATTTCCAGTCCCGTTCAGGTTCAGGGGATTAATACCGTAACGTAGTAACCCGGCGGCTCCCGGGGCCAGTCGCGCCGCGATGGTGTCAACCGCGCTTGACAGTGGCCTGCACGGGGTCAATGCTGCGGGTGTCGTGACCGAATCGTCCGCAGCGCGACGCCGGTTATGCGTCCACCCTCCGTTTTCCCTCCCTCCGGTTCGATCGCTGAATGCATGCTCCCACGCACCCCACCAACCCGTCGGCCGGCCAGCACTGCATCTTCTGCGACCTGATTCGCGGGGCCGCCGAAGTCTCCATGTGCTACGAGGACAGTCAGGTGATCGCCTTCATGGACATCCAGCCGGTGAACGCCGGACATGTGCTGGTCGTCCCGCGCGAACACTATGAAACGCTGCGAGACATTCCGGGCGACGTGGGACGCCATATGTACGAAGTCGCGACCAAGCTCATCCCCGTGGTGCAGCAGGTCGCCGGTGCCGAGGACATGAACATCGTGGTGAACTCGGGCGCCGCCGCCGGGCAGAACGTGTTCCACCACCACATCCATCTCATTCCGCGCAAACCGGACGACGGCTTCGACATTCCGCTGCCGTTTCCGGGATCGGAGATGCCCAACCGGCACTTGCTCGACGCGATGGCCGCGCAGATCGGTGCCTCCCTCCGGAACGCCAAGCACGGTGCCACCGCGCGCTCGTGACGCGATTGTGCCTTCTTGACCGTTGTCGTGTAGCAGTCGTATCGTAACGTTGACGTCGCTGCAGTCCCTTGCTCTCGCCAAGTCAGGAGGACGATGCATACCGTACGCTCCATTGCGCTTTGGTCGGGCCACAGTGTGGCACACGACCCCGCCGTTGTCGGCCGCCATCGCGCTGTCGGCCATGGCATCGGCCCCCATCACGACACCCGCCCCGCGGGGAGGCTCACCGCCTCTCGCGGGGCGTCGTCGTTTGGAGGGTCGTAACATGCGACGCCGACAAGGCTCGACCGGAGAACGCGCCTCGCACAGCACGAGCACGCGTGGTGAACGCCCCTCCCGCAAAGGTGCGGTGCATGCAAGACGCGGCTGCGTGGGGCGGAAACGCAGCGACGCCCCGGTGCGACCGATGCTGATGGCGATGAAACGCGCCATGCGCAAAGTTGCGCTTCGCGACTGTGGCCAGCGCTGCGTGTACTGCGCCTCTCCGCTCGAGATACACAATGCCACGCTCGATCATGTGCTACCGCTCGCGAGGGGCGGTGCGCACGATCATGAAAACGTGGTGGTCGCGTGCGGACCGTGCAATCGCCTCAAGGGCGATCTGTTGCCGCAGGAGTTCTTCGCTCGCTATCCGTGGGCTGGACAGCACTTCATCCAGTACGCGCGTTCGGTGCACCGGGCGCTCAAGCGCGTCGCACGGCGTGCGGTGAGTCTGGCCTGCGCGGACGCTGTGCGCGACGTGCGGGACCAGCGTGACATGCGGCGCGGGCGGGATCGCCTGGCGGCGTAAGCGCTCGGCACCACCCCGGCACTGCGTCGTGCTGCCGTCCCGTGTCGCTTCGCTGCGCCGCGGGACTACAGCGTTGTCCGCACAGCGTGCGTTATTTCAGGATGCCCAATCCCCGTATCTGGAATCGGAGGCTGCATCGCTGGGGTGCGATCGCCGTGGCGATTCCGTTTCTCATCGTCATCACCTCGGGCCTGTTGCTGCAGGTCAAGAAGCAGGTCCCCTGGGTGCAGCCCGTCGAACAGAAGGGCACGCCGGGAGCGCCGGCGGTCAGCATGGACGCGTTGTTGCAGGCGGCGCGCGGCGTGCCGCAGGCTGGCATTCGCGAGTGGTCGGACATTGACCGTATCGACGTGCGGCCCGGCAAGGGGCTCATCAAGATCATCGCGAACTCGCGATGG
>JBBQNT010000313.1:0-4391 GCA_038330215.1 Gemmatimonadales bacterium | reverse complement strand
CGGTGGAGCGCCTGTGGACAGTGACCACCGTCCGTTCACCCGCGTTGCACGATCGGGCCCTGCTGGCGCGCCCCGCGCCGGATTCCGGGCCGCCGCCCACCCTCCGGGCCCCACCCTCGCACTGACCCGCGCGGCCTGCGTCGTGTCGCCCCCTGAATGGGGACCGCGATCCTGACGACGACCGCGTGCCGTGTTCAACCGTCCCCGCCCGCCGCGGAGCGACGGCTGATCTGCGAGCCCGCGTGGACGGCGATCCTGCCGACCGCATGACGGCCGCACGACACGCCTTCCCGGTCAGCTGTGAATCTCGTCTCTTCTGCCTCAAGTCCGCCTCGGCGGCGATGCTCCTACGCGCGACTGTTCCTCGCCGCGCTCGCTATCCTCGGCCCGACCGCGGCGCCAAGCGGCCTGGCGGCACAGGAGCGCACCAGCGGCGCTCCGCTCACCTTCGCTGCCGCAGTGGATGCCGCCCGCCGGGCGAGTCCCGAGACGCGTGCCGCCCGTGAGGCCGTTGCCGCGGCCGTCGCGCGTGAGCGACAGGCTGGCGCGCTTCCGAATCCTACGTTCGCGTACGGACGCGAACAGACATCGCGTGGCGGGCAATCCAACGCCCAGGACATCGCGCAAGTCGAGCTCCCGGTAGAAGTGTCCGGTCAGCGAGCCGCGCGACAGGAGGCCGCTCGGCTCCGCCGTGAGGCGACGGAGGCGCGGCTCGGAATCACGATGGCCACCCTGGAGTTCGAGACTGCTCGTGCGTTCGTGCTTGTCATGCTGGCCGAGCGTCGCCTGCAGCTCTCCGAGCAATCGACCGCTGCCGCGTCGCAGGCAGAGCGCGTCATCGACGAGCGGCTCGCCGCTGGCGACGTCTCTGGCTACGCCGCCCGGCGCCTGCGGCTGGAAGCGGCGCGATATGCTGCGCAGCGGGCCGAGGCCACGTTGGCGCTCCGTACCGCGCGGCAGGCGCTCGCTTCCCAGCTCGGACTCACCGGCATGGCAAGCGAACAACTCGTGCTGGACCCCGGCCCGGAGCCGCTGCGTTCGACCTCGCTGCGTGACATGCAATCCGTGGCAGGCGTCGGCCTGGACTCGCTCCTGGGAATCGCCGAGCGGCGCCGGCACGAAGTGCAGGCCGCGGTCCTTGACGCCGCAGCAGCGCTGGCGGAAGCGCGTGTCGTCGCGCGGGACCGGTTTCCCTTGCCTGTGATCTCGGCGGGCTACAAGGGCGAGCGTGTGGCCAGTGGATCGGGGCTCCCCACGACCGGGCTCACGGGGTTTGTTGCCGGTCTCTCGGTACCGCTTCCCGTGTTCGACCGACGCACTGGCGCGGTGTCCGCGGCCCAAGCCGATGCCCGGCGCGTGTCGGCCGAGGGCGACGTGGTCCGGCGCCGCATTGCACGCGAAGTTGCCGATGCGGTCGATGCCCTGCGCTCGGCCGAGGCACAGCGCGCCGCGCTCGCCCCCCACGTCGGCGAGGAAACCCGCCTGGCGCTGCGGGCCGTGCAGGCCGCGTACGCCGAAGGCGAGATCACGCTCGCCGAGTGGCTCGATGCCGTGCGTGCCTGGCAGGAAGCCGAATCGACCTTTGCCACGCTGGATGCGGATGTCGTCGTCCGTCGGGCTGCGCTCGCGCGCGCCATCGGGCTCCCGTTGTTTCCCACTCCAACGACTGACCGATGAATTCCATGTCGTTTTCTACACCCACGTCACTGCGACGCGTCGGAATCACGGCGTGCCTCGCCATCTCGACGCTCTCGCTGTTCAGTGCCTGCGGCTCGCAAGACACCGACGCCGCGGCAGCCGCCAACGAATCGGCCGCCGACGAACCCGCTGGCGGCGCGATCACACTCTGGACGGACTCCACCGAGTTGTTCATGGAGCACCCGGCACTGATCGTGGGCGCGCCCGACAAGTTCGCCGTGCACCTCACCGACCTCACGGATTTCGCGCCGCTGCGCTCCGGCCGTATCACGCTCACATTTACGCCGCGTGATGGCGGGGCGCCCCTGGTCGTGGTGCAGGAAGAGCCACGCGCACCTGGCATCTACGGCCCAAGCCCTGAGTTCACGCGCGCGGGCGTCTACGACCTCACCATTCGCGTCGAGAGCCCCCAGGCGCGCGACAGTATTCGCGTCCCGGGCTTGACGGTGTACGCCTCGGCCGATGCCGCGCCGCGCGATGCGGGCGAAGCAGATGCCGGCATCCGGTTCCTCAAGGAACAGCAGTGGAAGACGGCGGGACTACGTACCGAGTTTGCCACGGATGGACAGGTTGCCGCCTCGTTCGAGGCGTCGGGCGTGATCGAGCCGGCCGCGGGCCGATTTGCGCAGGTTTCGGCGCCGATTTCGGGCCTCGTCGATGCGTCGGGGGTGGCCAGCTCGCCCTCGCCGGGGCAACGTGTCGCCCGCGGAACCACACTTGCGCTGCTCACGCCCACGCTCGGCGAGAGCGGCGGCGCGTTTGCGGATGCACGTGCACGACTGCGCGAGGCCCAGGACGAGCATGCGCGCGCAGTCCGACTCTATGCCGTGGAAGCGGTCCCGCAACGCCGCGTGCACGAAGCAGAAAACCGTCTCACGGCGGCCCGTGAGGCGCTTGCGGGCTACGCGGGCGGCGCGCTGTCGGCCGGCGGACGGATTGCCGTGCGCGCTCCCATCGCTGGCGTCGTTGCTGAACGGCGGGTGACACCGGGGAGTCGCGTGGACGCGGGAGCGTTGCTGTTCTCCATCGTCGATCCATCTGTCGTGTGGCTACGCGTGAACGTGCCGGCGGCGCAGGCGGCCAACGTCTCGCGCTCCGCGGGTGCCGAGTTCCGCGTTGAAGGTTCTCCACGGCTGTATCAGGCGCGGCGCGTGATCTCGGTGGGAAGCGTGATCGATTCCTTGTCACGCTCGGTGCCTGTTTTGCTCGAAGTCGCCAATGCAGATGGCGCCCTCAAGGTGGGAGCCAATGCCACGGTCTCCGTGCGCACCGGGCTGCGTGATGCGGGCATCGTTATCCCGGCCGCCGCGGTGCTCGATGACGATGGCCGGCCGATTGTCTACGTGCAGACGAGCGGTGAGGCGTTCGAGAAACGTGAGGTCACGCTCGGTGCGGCGGAGGGAGATCGCGTGATGGTGAAGACGGGCCTGCGTCTCGGCGAGCGTGTCGTGACGAGCGCCGCGTATCAGATCCGGCTTGCGTCGCTCTCGACGGCGGTGCCGGCGCAAGGCCACGAGCACTGAGGACACTGACCACATGCTGAATCATCTCATTGCATGGTCGCTGCGAAATCGTGTCGTCGTGCTCGCGATTGCCGCCATCGTGCTCGTTGCTGGTGCGTGGACCGCGTCGCGCATGCCGGTTGATGTGTTCCCCGATCTGACGGCGCCAACGGTCACCATCTTGACCGAAGCACATGGTATGGCCCCGGAAGAAGTCGAAGCGCTCGTCTCGTTTCCCATTGAGACGTCGGTGAATGGTGCGACCGGCGTGCGCCGCGTCCGCTCGTCCACGGCGCAGGGCATCTCGGTGGTGTGGGTGGAGTTCGACTGGGGCATGGAGATCTTTCGCGCCCGGCAGATCGTGGCGGAAAAGCTGCAGAACGTCGCCGCGTCATTGCCGGAAGGGATCTCCGCGCCGGTGCTGGCTCCGGTGTCGAGCGTGATGGGCGAGATCATGATGATCGGGCTCACTGGCCCACAGTCCGCGACCGAGCTGCGCACCGTCGCCGACTGGACGATCCGTCGGCGACTGCTCGCGGTGCCCGGGGTCGCGCAGGTGATCCCCATCGGCGGGGAAGTGAAGCAGTACCAGGTACTCGCAGACCCCGCGCGCATGCTCACCGCGGGCGTCACGTTGGGCGAGGTGGTGCGCGCCGCACAGGGCTCCAATGCGAACGCGTCGGGCGGCGTGTACATGGACAAGGGACAGGAGTACGTGATTCGCGGCATCGGTCGCGTGCAGTCGGCCGATGACATCGCGAAGACGGTGGTAGCGGTGCGCGGTGGCGTGCCGGTGCTGTTGGAGCAGGTGGCCACCGTGCAGGTCGGTGCCGCGCCCAAGTACGGTGACGGTTCGGTGAATGCGAAGCCAGGCGTGGTGCTTGCCGTGCAGAAGCAGCCGGGCGCGAACACGCTCGAACTGACACGCCGCATTGAAAGCGAACTGGCCTCGATGCAGGCCACGCTGCCACAGGGCATGACCGTCAACACGCAGCTCTTCCGGCAAGCTGACTTCATCCGGGTGGCGGTGGACAACGTGGTGAAAGCGTTGCGCGACGGCGCGGTGCTGGTGGTCATCGTGCTGTTCCTGTTTCTCTGGAACCTGCGCGCCACAGCGATCTCCATTGTCGCCATCCCGTTGTCGCTGGTCGTCGCCATCTTCGCCATGAAGCTGCTCGGCATCACCATCAA
>JBBQNT010000312.1:0-4400 GCA_038330215.1 Gemmatimonadales bacterium | reverse complement strand
TCGGGCCAGCCTGCGGGCGTGGCGCAGTCCCGTGTCGGCTTGCTTTGGGCGCTCGCGGCCGCAGTGGCGGCGCTCGGTTCGGCCCTGCTATTCGACGCGCTGCCGGGCGTGAACTGGCTGCTGTGGACAGCAGCGGCCTCTGGCGGCCTGCTCGTCTTTGCCCGTCGCCGCGGCGCGGCGCCCGCGCCCGCGATGCTCCTGAGCGGCGCCGCAGTCGTGATCGCCGGAGCCGCGGCGGTGACCGCGAGTCCCGGGCTCTGGGTGCTCATCTGCCTCTCGGTCGTGGTGCTGCTCGCCATCGCCATGCTGCTCACGGCGCGGCCCTCATTACAGTCGATTACACCGCGCTTCGCCGCAACGGCGCCGCTCTTCGCGTTCTATCACGCGGCCAGACAAACGATGCGGCGCGCCGCTGATGCCACGCAGCTCATGCAATCCAGCCGCGCTCGCGCCTGGGTGCGCGGCCTCGCGATCACACTGCCGGTGTTGCTGGTGTTCGCGCTGCTGCTCGCGGGCGCCGACCCGCTCTTCGCGTCGTGGCGCGACTCGCTCGGCAGACTCATCGACAGTTGGGAGTTCGCACCACGCGTCGTCTTCTTCGCGATGTTGCTCGTCATCGTGCTCGGCGCCTACGGATATGCGTTGGCCGGCTCGGCTGGCGCGCTCAGTGCAGAGACTGACGCTCCGCAGCGATGGCTGGGCTCCACCGAACGCCTCATGCTCTTGGGCAGCGTGGCGGCACTCTTCTGGCTGTTTCTGGCGGTGCAGCTGGGCTACCTGTTCGGCAACCTTCCGCAAGTCGCCGAGTCAGGCGTTACGTTCGCGGAGTATGCGAGACGCGGCTTTGGCGAGTTGTCCGTCGTGGCCTCGGCCAGCGCACTGCTTATCGTGGTCTCCGAACGCTACGGCCAAAGCGGGGGACGGGAGCGGCTGCTTCGCCTCCTGACGTTTGCGTCGCTGGCAGCAGTGCTGCTGTTGCTCGCCTCGGCGTTTCGTCGCGTATGGTTGTACGAATCGGCCTACGGTTTCACCACGTCCCGATTATACGCACAGGTCTACATGTGCGCGGTGGTGGTTGGCATGATCCTGCTTGCGGTGGAGGTCGCTGGCGCATTCGACGCGGCGCGTGTCTTTCGTCGGGCGTCGGCCGCAGCAGTCATGCTCTTCATCGCCCTCATCTACTGGAATCACGAAGCCTGGATCGCGAGTCGCAACATCGACCGGTTCGCGAGCACCGGCCAGCTCGATGTGGACTATCTCACGAAGCAGTTGTCGTCGGACGCCATCCCGACAATCGCGGTGCGACTGCCCTCGCTGCCGGACACGTTGCATGCGCATATCAGGCAGTCGATAACGGAGCAGTTCGCGAAACGCGAGCAGCGTCGGCCGCGGGCGTGGTTCGAGTGGAACATGTCCGACGCGCGTTCACGGCGGGCGCTGCAGGCACCAGTAGTCGCGAGCGGCGCGACGGCCACCCCGGAATAGCGTAGCAATCGCCAAGATTTCGTGCGGTCGCTCGTGCGGTCGCTCGCGCGGTCGCACGTGCGGTCGCTCGCGCTACAAACAGTTGCGTTGCGGAGCGAACTCCGGCATCGTCAGGTATGACGACCAGGAGCTTGGAAATGCCTGACTTTTCCGTGGGACTGTTGCGAGATCGGCTCAGTTGGGTGCTGCTGGTGCCCCTGCTGCTGCTGAGCAGCGCCTGCGCCGATCTCGACGTCGCGAATCCCAACGCGCCCGATACAGATCGTTTCACGCGTTCGCCCGCCGCGGTGGCCGAGCTGGCCAATGAGTCAGTAAACGCCTGGTGGCTCGCCTCGACGCACTACGAGCCGTACATCGCCACCGAAGGCACGGCGGATGCGCTCACCGGCAATTGCTGCTGGGTTCGATTTAACAATCTCGAACCACGCGCGCCCTACTTCAACGCGGACAACGAGGGAGACGGGAGGATTGCGCAGCATCCGTGGGAGCGGAACTACGCAGCCGTTGCCGGTGCCGTGGACGCACTCGCTGCACTCGACGCCGCAGTCGTATTTCCGGGAGATGCTGGTGCAACGGAAGCAGTTCGCTCCGCCGCGCTCTGGACAATCGCGGCAGGAAACATGAACCTGGCGCTGCTCTTCGATTCGGCGTTCGTGAATACCAAGCCGGCGGTGAGCGGTCGCCAGCAAGTGTTGCGTGGCTATCAAGTCGTGCGTGATTCGTCGCTGGCATACTGGGACCAACTCATTGCACTCACCAGCGGCAAGTCGTGGCGGTGGGAGCCCAGCACACTCCCGCTCGCGGCGGGCCCCGTTACCGCGAGCACACTGAATCGAATTGCGCGCACGATGGCGGCGCGCACGCTGATGTTGTCCGCACGGACGGCAGCCGAGAATACGACCACGAATTGGTCGCGCGTGCTGGCGTATGCCGATGGAGGCATTACCGGCACGGGTGTCCCGGACATGGATTTCTCGGTCACGTTCGACAATGACAGGTGGTTCAGCTTCTTCCAGATGTACGGCAGCGATCACACGCGATTCCGCGTGGACCAGCGCCTGATTCATCGCATGGCGCCCAACATTCCGGCGCGATTTGCCGGACTCGGGGCGCAGCCATTGCCGACTGCGATCGATAACCGTCTGGCCATTGCGAACCTGCCGTGCGACGCTGATCCGCAGCCGTGTTCGCTGGGCGTCGAGGCTGATTTCGTGTATACCGGGCGCGTGATCGGAGATGCATTGCGCGGCGTGTACATGCAGTCGCCGTTCTGGCATCGCAGATATGAGTCCATGGGCCGGTATACACCCGTCGCGCTCAAGCTCGGCAAGCCGATCGTACATGTGCTCGCGGCCGAGAATGATCTCATGATTGCCGAAGCTCTCGCGCGCACGGGCGGCAATCTCGCGCGTGCCGCGTCGCTGGTGAACAAGACGCATGTGCTTCGCGGCGGACGTGCCCCTGTTGCCGCCAGCGCTGCAGCAGTGCTGGCGGGCGTGGAATACGAGCGTGATGTCGAGTTGTACAACACGGGCGGCATCGCGCTCTTCGATCGTCGCCGCGTGGACGGTCTACAGCCCGGCACGTTGCGGCACCTTCCGGTTCCCGCCGCCGAGCTCACGGTGCTGGGCAAGTCGATCTATACGCATGGTGGCGCACCGTGACGCATTTCGCTGTTCGAGGTTGTCAGGCGTCGCCTCTGCTTTCGACGCCCTGAGCTTTGTAACACAAAGTACTTGACAGGATCGTTGTCCTCGGCCATACTTCGCCAATGGCCGCCACCCGACCCGATCCGCCGGCGCTGCATGACCGTGCGTTGCAGGACATCTCATTTATCCGTCGCACCATGGAAGGTGCCGCGTCCTTTACCGACGTGCCGGGCTGGGGACTGGTCATACTTGGCGTCATGGCCGTCGGTGCCTCGGCGCTCGCCCAGCAGCAGCCCACGGCCGAAAGCTGGCTCATGGTGTGGCTGTCCACGGCGCTGCTCGGCGCAACGCTCGGCGGCGCTGCCATGCTGCTCAAGATGCGGCGACGCGTCGGCGACGGTGGTGCGCTATTGCTCAGCGTTCCAGCGCGCAAGTTTCTGTTCAGCTTCTGGCCCGCGATGCTGGCGGGTGCACTGCTCACGTTTGCGCTGATCGATCCATATACCGCGGGCGTTGAACCGCACGTCGCCGAACGCGTGTTGCCGGGAACATGGCTGCTGTTGTACGGAATGGGTGTCACCACGGCTGGCGCCTATTCAATCCGCGCAGTGCCGCTGATGGGCTTCGGCTTCATTGCACTCGGTGCACTCGCGTTGTTCGTTCCCGCCGCCGACGGCGATCTGATGATGGCCCTCGGTTTCGGCGGGCTGCAAATGGTGTTCGGCGTTCGCATTGCCCGGAGGCACGGTGGCTAGGCAGACAGGAAGTGCGGCGCGTGCGCGCCGAGTGGAGAAGCAGGAAGGGCAGGGCGACAAAGCGGTCACCTTGCAAGCCGTTGCGGGGGACGCTGCCATGCCCATTGCATTCGACCGACTGATTCACGAGCGCGTGCGCCTTGCCATTGTGAGCGCGCTGGCGGTGAACGAATCGCTCACGTTCAACGAACTCAAGGCGTTGCTGGGAACGTCCGACGGCAATGTGTCGGTGCACGCGCGCAAGCTCGAGGATGCCGGCTACCTCGCGTGCACGAAGGGCTTCGATGGTCGCATTCCGCGCACTGAATACCGTCTCACGGCAGAAGGCCGGAAGGCGCTCGAGCGATACCTCGGGCACATGGAAGCGTTGATCAAGCGCGTGGGGGGCGCGTGACGCCGCTTGCCGGGCGTGTGCCCTCGCATCTGGCAATCATCATGGATGGCAACGGGCGCTGGGCCACGCGTCGCGGCCGTCCGCGCTGGATGGGACATGTGAAGGGCGCGCAAACGG
>JBBQNT010000311.1:0-4429 GCA_038330215.1 Gemmatimonadales bacterium | reverse complement strand
TTCGATCAGGCGAGCATCGATGCCGTTGGCCACGTCGATGGCGGTGAACTCGCCCCACATTGGGGTGGTGCGCGTGTACGTCTGTCCGTCCTGACCATTCACTGAGCCGCTGGTCGGAATCGTGACGGGCAGTCGCGGATCACCCGCCGAAGCGAACGGTAATGCGTTCGCCACGAGAATGTTGCGCGAGTTACCCTCGACGCTATCTCCCACACTGAAGCGACGAGAGCTCACCCCTTGGCCCCAAATGGTGTTCGAGCCGCCCGCCGCCGAGAAGGTGTGCTGATAGCGGAAGCTGGTGGGGATCCCGGCCACGAAGGTGCCAGCCGCCGCGAACTCACCGCGCGCGAGCGCGACGCGTGCCCGGGCGACTCGCGCCGCGCGGTTGATAACCACTGTTGCCGCGTCGGTCGCGTTGGCGAACGCGATCGCACTGTCGAGAGAGGCAGCAGCGAGCGCGAACACCTGGTTGTTCGACAGCGGCATGCCGTTGACGGGAGGCGTCGCATTGCCGTCACCGATCGGAATTCCGTTGCAGAAGTCAAGAGCCAGCTGCATCTCGGCAAAGCCCCGCGCCAGGTACATCTCGGCGATGAGCGCACGTGCGCTGGGACGGAACTGGTTCAGTGCGGCGATGGCTTCATCGGCGCGAGTACGCGTGCGGTACAACTGCCGCAGCGTACCTGTAACCACCGAGTTGAACTCCTGTACGCCGCGCTGATCGGTTTCGTCGTTCTGAATGAAGGTGGAGCTGGTTGACCATTCGTCAGCGAGCAATCCGCCAAACAGCCAGGTGCTTATGCCGCCGCCGGTGGTGCTGGCGAAGGTGTTGATCACACCGTTGGCGATTGCAGTCGCACCCGCTTCCGAGGCGGCGTCCGATGGATTGATGATGTCCGGGTCGGTGACCTGCAGGAGACGTTCATTTGCCTCACTGCAGCCGCCTGTCAGGACGATGACCAGTGCTGCTGCTGCTCGCGCCAGCCGACGCGAGAGGCGGGGATTGTATGAAGTCATGAGTTTCGCCACTCCTAGAAGCCGATGTTGACACGGAACACGAAGTAGCTCGGCGGTCCGATGGTCTGGAACTCGCTCGGCGATTCGGTGCCCGACGTGGTGTTGAAGGCGGACTCAGGATCAGCGCCGCGATACTTGGTCCACAGCGCGAGGTTGCGCCCCGTGACCACCAGCGAGAGTGAAGAGGCCTTGGTCAGGCGACGCGCCACCTCGGGCGAGAACGTGAACTGCGCCGATGCTTCACGGAGGCGAACGAATGAGCCCGGCTGGAAGTAGCCGTCAAGCGTGCGCTGTGATACCGCGATTTCATTGGCCGCAATGTTCATGGCCTGGTCTTCGAACGAAGCATCCGGGTTCAGGCGACCGCCGCAATTCGGCCTCGTGCAACGGATGCGCTCGGTGTTGTTGTACCACCTATTGCCACCGCGGTAGTCCCACATGGTCTGCAGGCGCAGCCGGCGGTTGAGCAGGTCGAAACCAGACGCCAGCGTCGTCGTATACCGCGGCGTTGCGTAGCCGCGGAAGATGACCGAGTCTCCAACGAACACTTCGTTACGATCATCGGGGAAGTAGGTGAGCAGGCCGTCGCCATTCTTGTCTTCCCAACCCGTGATCGGACGGGCCCACAGGCCACCGATCGGATATCCCGCCACGATGCGCGTGGTAGTGCCGATCTGCGGCTCCGTCTCGCCCAGCGACACGACTTTGTTGTCGTTGGCCGAACCGGCGAGGTTCACGTCCCACGCAAACTGCTCACGATCCACAAGCTGCGTGGTGATCTGGACTTCGAGACCGGCGTTCTTGACCGAGCCCAAGTTGCGAAGCTGCGACGTTACCGAGCCGAACGACGGCGGCAGGGTGGCCCTGATCAACGCGTCCTCAGTGATCTTGCTGTAGTAGGTGACGTCGAGCGCCAGGCGCTGGCTCAGCATCTGCAACTCAAAGCCGGTCTCGTGCTCGATCGAGCGCTCGGGCCTGAGGTCTGGATTGCCGAGCGCCGCCTGTGTAATGATCGGCTGATCGGTATTCGTGATGCTCGTAGTACCGGCTGAGAAAAATCGAAGGCCGTCGTTCGGGCCCGGCTGTACACCGGACTGTCCATACGCGTAGCGCAGCCGCAGCGAGTTCACAAACGACGGAGCGCGGAAGAACTCTTCATCCGAGATCACCCATGACGCCGAGAACTTCGGGTACACGATGCTCTGGAAGTTGGTACCGAACGCCGAGTTCTGGTCGCTGCGAACCGCGGCCGTGAGGAACAGGCGATCGTTGACGGCGAGCGCCTGCTCGACGAACGTGCCGAACGTCTTGGTAACCGTGGTGCCTTCACCCACTTCCGGGATGGTACCCGCACCAACGTTCTGTGAGCCCGGGGCAAGCTGCCTCGAACCGGTCTGGGCGGTGAAGAACTCGTACCCGATGTACTGTGCGCCAACCGTGGTCTTGAGCGCTGCCCAGTCGCTGTAGTTGTACGAGGCGGTCGTACCAAGATCGACGGTGAAGTTCTGAATATTGACGCGGCCAATGCCTCGTGAGCCGAGACGCGTGTTGGCTCCGAGAGGCGGTCCTTCGCCGCGCAGCAACAGGTTTTCGTCAGTACGGGCGGTATAGTCATTGCCGATCGTGGCGCGCGTCGCCAGCCAACTCGTCGGACGCCAGTTGGCGTTGCCCGACCAGATGAAGCGATTCACATCCTGCGCCGTTTTCTCCTGCCACATGTAGCCGGGGGTCCACCCGCGGTATCCGTTGAGTGGCGTGCCCAGACCCTGTGTGACCGTTCCGTTGCTACGCGTGCCAGGACCCCCGAACACGTGCGAACCGAGGCCCGCCGTGGCGTTGGATTCGAGCGAGTACCGCTGCTCGATGTTGATGAAGTTCGTGCTCATCGCCAAGTCGAGCTTGGGATTGATCGCGGCGTTGAGGTTGAGCCGCAGGGACTGCCGATTGAGCGCGTTCGGACGGTCGGTCCATTCGCGAAGCGGCAGGTTCTGCTCGGCAAATCGATCGCGCTCGAACTGGGGCAGGCTCAGTACGCCCGTCTCCGACTCAGTCTCGGCCGACACGAAGTATTTGATTATCTCGGTACCGCCTGACACCTGCACACCGACCTGACTACGATTCCCGGTGGCGAGCGGGGTGAGATCGGACTCTTCAAAAATATTCAGCGCGGTGGCGGAGTCGAGTGAGCACTGGCCCGTGCCGACGCGTTGCAGGTTGCAGAACGTGCGGCTGGACGTCGCGTTCGCCTGGTCCTGACGAGTGCCCCACGTGGAGTACGCCGTGGGATACGTGTTGTTGTCGTAGAGCGTGCCGCCTTCACCATAAATATTCCAACGCGCCGCGCCCGCACGGCCACGCTTCGTGGTCACCAGGATCACGCCGTTGGCGGCGTCGGTGCCGTAGAGTGTTGCCGCTGACGGGCCCTTCACGACTTCGATGCTCTCGATTTCCTCGGGATTCAGGTCGCCGACGCGGCTGGGTGCGTTACCACCAGTGCCACCACTATTTCCCGTCACGGTGGAGAAGCTCGCATTGTTGCTCGTCATGCGAATGCCGTCGATGATCCAGATTGGATCGTTGTCGAGGCTTACCGAGTTCATGCCGCGCACTCGGATGCGGGCGCCCGTGCCCGTCTGCGTGCCGCTGGTCACGGTCACGCCCGGCGCGCGCGAGTTCAGCAAGTCGTTGAGGTTGGCCACCGGGGCCGCTTCCAGAACCTTGGCCACATCGATGTTCGCCGTGGCGTTGCCGATTTCCTTGCGTCGCTGTTCACCGGTGGCCGTCGTGACGACAGCCTGCAGGTTGATGCTCACCTGAGATAACCGAACCGTCACTTCGGCCGACTAACCGGCGACCACCGTCACGCGGCGGCTGGTCTCGCCGTAGCCGACGCGCAAAACGCGCACCGTATAGTTGCCGGGTTGCACAGGCCGGAGCAGCAGCTTGCCATCATTGCCGGTCTGACCTCCAAAGGTGGTGCCGGCCAGGAACACGCGGGCCGCCTCAACGGGCTGGCCACTGCTGGAGTCGGTGACGGTGACGGCGATACTGCCAGCCGCCTGGGCCTGGATTGCGGCCGGTGCCGCAATTGCCAAGAGCCCCGCCAGCACCGCAAAACGGTGCCAAGGGTGTCGCATAGGGACTTCCTCCTCAGGGTGGGCACCTGTGACCGCACCAACTCAAGGCGGGCACAAGCGTGTAACGAAGCGCGGTCCAGTGTATGGCGCGGTGCCGATTTACGAAAGAGGAAATTTTTTCCCCGATGATGCGCGCATCACACTGTGAGCCCACTGGCGCAATGCTGCATTCGTAGCCCGACATCAGTCGCATACCGACCTGTGGCGGCGCGTTGAAACGTCGCAAAGCCCTCTACCCGCAACCCCCCAGCAGCAACCAGTCGTTGTGACAGTTG
>JBBQNT010000310.1:0-4437 GCA_038330215.1 Gemmatimonadales bacterium | reverse complement strand
GAGCTGGCCGGTGCCACCCCCCTGGTTCACGTGCGTGTCCCAGCCGCCTACGTCGGCGAAGGCGACTTCCATCCCCACGTCGGAGCGAATGAGCTGCGCGATCTCGCGGAGCCGCTGTCCGAAGGGGGAGCGCGGATATTCTGCGCCGTTTCGCGGGAGGTGGCGGGCCGGGTCGGCGCTGCGGAGGAGCTTGATCGCCTCGAACATCTCCTGCCCCGAGGCATGCACGAGGTCGGCGGAGCCGGTTCTGTAGAGTGCCTCGAGGCGCTCTGCCGACCCGCCAGCCGCGCGCACCGTGAAGCTGCCTAACGACGACATCGCCACGGCCGGAGCAGGGCCGTCGAGGATGCGCGGCGTCTGCGACGTCATGGCGACGCCGCGAAAGGGCGACGGCGCGGCGGCGTCGGGAGCGCAGGCCTCGCACGTGCCCGACACGGCGAGGTAGCGATTGAGCCAGCCCTCGCGCGTGGACTTGCGGTCGGGGGTGCCCGACTCCATGTAGTCCTGCGCGTCGAAGTGCGAACGCGTCGCGCTCGGACTGCCCACTGCATGCACCGGCACGAGCAGTCCGCGATCGTAAAGCGGCTTGAACGGCGCGAGCGACGGATGCAGACCGAAGAATCCATCGAGGTCGATCGCGCTGGGCGCGGCGCCACTGCGAGACGGCGCGGCAACCGCGAGTTGCGGTCGCGCCGCGTAATACGCCTTCTCACCAAACGGCACCACGACATTGAGCGCATCGGCCGCACCACGCTGGAACAGGCAAATGAGCGTCTTGCCGCGCGCTGCCTTGGGCAGCGACATGCCCAGCACCGTACGCTGCAGGAACGACGGTGACAGTCCCATCGTCACCAGGGCGAGTGCACCCGACTTCAGAAAGACTCGGCGTTGCATGTGCATGTCTCCGGTGAAGTCGGTGTGATCAGCGACGCTGGAACTCTGGCGCACCAATGGCCAGTCCAACGAGACGAGCGAATCCAGTGAGCTCGGGCAGTGTGCCGAGTGCGTTACGCTGCCGTCCCTGGCTCGCCTGCCGCTCCTGACGGAGCTGTGCGGGAGTCATCGGCGGCGCATTCGAGGCTGGAGTTGCACCCGGGGTCGCTGGTGGCGTACGCATGCCCTGCATACCGCCGCCGGCCATTCCATTCATCGCATCATCGTCCGTCGTGCGAAACAGTGAATCGCTTCCGGCAGGCGCCTTCGCTAGCAGCGGATTCTCTCCGCTCACGAGCACCGCGCGCGTATCACTCGATACATCGCCACCGAAGAGCGCGCGAATGAGTCCGTCCACCTGCGCCTCCACAAGCTTGCCGTTGAGTTCACGCGCAACCGGCCACTGCGCCAATCGCGCACCCGGCAGACGCCCCGCACCAACAACCAGGCCAAAGTTCATGCGATTGAGGATTGCACCGGTGTTGATCCACTCATCGGCGGTGTCGGGATATCCGTCGGGTGTTGCACGACCATAAATCGGCTGACCCAATCGCGCGATCAACTGCGCCGTCTGCGGCGTGGCATCCGGCTGTCCACCGAGTGCGCGCGATGCGCTCACCACCAACTCGAACGGCGTCTTCACTTTCGCGCGATACGCGTCGGCACTGAAGAACTCGTCGCTGGTCACGATCGTACGCAGCACCTCGCGAATGTCGCCGCGCGTGCGCGTGAATGTCTCAGCCGCGCGGTCGATCACACTTTCCGGAGGTGCATCGCTCACGAACCGGCGCGCCAACTTGGTGGCAATGAATCGTGCGGTGCTCGGATGCGAGGCGAGCAGGTCGAGCACGCGCTCGCCTTCATCGAGTCCCTTGCCGGCCGGAAACGACTCGCCGAGGATCGACTTCGCCTCGGCATCATGCGACTCGGCGCGAAACACGAAGCCCTCGCCCTGCGCGCCGCGCGCAACTGTCCAGCCGGTGAGCGCCCGCGCAACCTCGGTCACATCCTGCTGCGTGTAGCCGCCGTCCACGCCGAGCGTGTGGAGTTCCATCAGTTCGCGCGCGTAGTTCTCGTTGATGCCGCGTGGACGCCGTGGATTGTTGGTGATGAGTGTGGCGAAGAACTGCTGTGCCTGTACTAGCGTCATGTCGCGCACGCGCTGGTACTGCTCCGGCGGCAACGCCTCGATGCGCGCGCGCTGCGGCGCCGGCAGGCGATCGCGATCCATCAGTTCGCCGATGGTGGTGCGCTCCATGGCGCGCGTCCCTGCAGTGCCGTTATTGCCGCGATTGTTGCCGCGATTGTTGCCGCGATTGTTTCGCTGCGCCACACGCGGCTGTGCCATCGTGCGTCGGCCGCTGTCGGCCACGCTCTGCGCCTGGTCGAGATACAGCAGCATGGCGGGACTCTTGGCAACGGCGCCTAGCAACTCGCGAAAGTTGCCGAGCGCGTGCGGACGCAGCGCGTCGCGCTCGTACTCGGCCAGATAGTAGCGCGTCTGCTGCTTACCGGTGAAGACGTTGAAGTGATTCGCCCAGAAGTCCACCATGACTTCGTTGAGCTGCCGTTCCGTGATCACCGCGCGACCGGCGCGGGACGTGAAGAGCTCGGCACTCGCGCGCTGTCCTGCGCGAGCACTCTCGCGCAGTCGCGCGGAGTCCGCGGGCGAAAGGCGCACGACGGCCCCGCCTGCCGCACCGTTCATCGCCGCTCCCGCCTGCTGACGCGCCGCCAGACGGGCAACCTGCTGACCCGGCGGCGGATACTTCGCGATGAACTCCGCGCCGCTCAGCGAAAGCGTGGGAAACTGTGTGAGCCATTCATCTGCCTTGCGGTCGTCGATACGCTCAGGTTGCAGCTGCTGCGCAATCCAGTTGTCGACACCCATCGCACGCACGCGCTCCACGTCACCGGGACGCGCGCCAAAGGCCAGGCGATTGAGCGCGTGATGCACCTGCTGGTCGGCCGTCTGCTCGCGGCCGACCATGGCGCCGGACGAAGCGGCCGGCCGCGTCGCGACGCCTTGCGCCGACAGCTCGTACACCAGCGGCGAGACGGCCAGTGCCGCGAGCGCCGTGATGGCACACCAGGCTGCGGCCAGCGACGCCCGTGTGAATCGGGCGGTCGGGACTGGCGCTGCGGAGGGGGGATGCTGACCGGTGAGGTGCATGAGAGAGCACTCGGACGAGAAAGGGTTTGGCGCGTACTGCCAGCGTGCCACCAGCGCACCAGCAGCGGACTGCCATGGACACCAAGCATAGACGCTCGTCACGAGCCGCCGTTAACGCACCGTCGAGCAATCACGTTGACGTGGACTTGAGGTCAGCTGCGGAACCCGATTGCTTTGAAAGATGGCATCTGCGACTTACGCGCGTCCGGGCACCGCCGGTCTACTCACGGTCATGGCCACCACCGGCGCCCTGCTGGCGTTCGGCTGGCGAGACGGTGAACCGACCAAGGCATTTCGCAACGCGGGTCGCATGTTGCTGGAGTCCCCCGAGTTCGGGGGATCGGTGCTGCCCATCGTGTCCACCACCGTCGGTTTCGCGCATCACCTGCTCGTCGCGGTGCTCTGGGGCGTACTGCTCATCCTGCTCGTGCGCGCTTTTCGTGGCTGGACGCGTGTGGCCGTGACGATCGTGGTGTCGCTGCTGTTCGCCCTGCTCAACCTCTGGCTGATTCCCCCGGCGTTCGGCGTTGGCTACGCCGTCGTCACCAGTGTGGGTCGCGCGCTGCCGCTGGCGCTCTCGATCGCCTTCGCGCTGCTGGTCACCCCGTGGGCGTCAGGGGTACCCGAACAGCGCCCGTCTACGTCTCAGACGTACTGACAGCGCCGCTCGCCCGTTTCCAAGGGGCGCAGCGCGGCGGCACGCGAGCGCGCGAGGCCGCGAACCGTGACCGGATCGTGTCGAAAACGTCGTCGGTTCAACGTGGCATCAAGCTTGCTTAACGCAATGGTGGGACTCGTTGCCAATGAGCGGGTAGCAGAGTCAGGCCCGTGATACGGCGCGCGGCACCCGGGCTCTTACCGCTCTCTACTCTCTCAGCCAAGGAGGCTGTCATGGATGTGCTTGTCCGACTCGAGCATGGTCGGACCGATTCGCCGGTACTGGCGCACGTGAACTCACTGCCCGTGCTTCCCTTCGGTACTCGCTCGCGGCGCGAAGTCGTCACGCTCTACGGAGCAGCTGACGCCAACGCACTCGCGCTGGCCCTCGCGGCCACCGTGGAAAGCGAGCGTCTCGAAGACGCAGGCAGCGCTGTGGTGCGACATCTCGGAGTCTGGTCCGACCGAGGAGCTCTGGGTGACTCGGCGTGGCGGAACGACGCCGGCAAGTTGGTCACTCGCGACCTCGATATTCCGCTCGCCACGCTGCAGTTGCGCGCGGCCGAGTTGCTCGGCGAAAATGGTCCCACGCTGCGTCGTGTAGCGGCAGGACTTTCCATGCCCGACTGGCCCGAAGGGACCGACCGGGCGCTCAGCTTCACGTTGGGCACGCT
>JBBQNT010000309.1:0-4451 GCA_038330215.1 Gemmatimonadales bacterium | reverse complement strand
CTCTCATACGTGGACATCGAAGGTCGTCCAGCGCTCGCCGGCGTGGGTTTCGTGGTTACCACGCAGGGCGACTCAACGGCGCGAGACGTACCCGGCTGGCCCGAACATTGGCACGAGCACAGCGGACTGCTCGGCGACGAGAGCGGCGTGAGTGGCGTGAGTGGCGTGAGCGCCGCGAGCGACGCAAGGGCACGAACCGCTCACAGCGATGCACATCGAGCACCCGCCACGCGTGTGTGGGTATTGCACATCTGGACGGAAGTCGACAACCCTGCGGGCCGGTACCGCGCGGACAACTGGGCGCTGCCGTTCGCGCGCGTCGGCCTCCCTGCCCCAACCATGCTCGACGACGAGATTGCACGCGCGTTTTCACTTGCGACAGGCGGACGGCCGTATCTCGAGGCTGTACTCGTCGACGCGAAGCTGTTGCAGGAACGAAATGGCCCGCGCGTACGAGCCGCACTTGATGCCGCAACGCGCGCAGCCGAGCTGGTACGCGAGCGTGCGCAGACTGCTGGGATTGTCGCTGAGCATGATGTGCACGCGCTGCGAGAAGTGTGGCGCACGCTGGCGGGCGCGTTGCGCGAGCTGTGCGGAGACGGCGTTGAGGCGATTCTGAGCACGCCGCGTCATCACTGACGTTTACGATCGCGCGTTGCGGCGAGCACGACCGTTTCCCATTCTTGACAGCGCCAATTGTTGACAGCAGTCTAAGGTGCCTCGTGCGTTGCGCTTGTCTCGATCGCCCACTCTCCGCGCGGAGACTTTGCCATGGCAACTCGTCTCGTTTGCACGCCACGTACGCTGCCCGCTGGTCGTCGCGTCGCGGCTGCGGCGCTCGCCGCTGAACTCCACGGCGCGGAAGCGAACGCGCACGATGCGAGGTCGCCCGCCGAGAGACTACTCGAGCAGCGCCGGAGAGCTGCGGACCCGAGGTCGCCCGCGGTTATCGCCGTGGTCCGGCGCTCCGCGTGGGGTCGAGGTGGAGTCCGGCTCACCACCGGCTTCATAGACAGCCCGTCCGTCGCGCTCAGGCGCGAGATCCTGCGACATCTGAATATGTGGAGCGAGCGCGCGAACGTGAAGTTTGTCTATAGCACCGACAACCCTCGGGTGCGTATCGCCCGGGAGACGGGTCTGATCTGGGGCGGGTATTGGTCGTACCTTGGCACTGACATCCTCGCCATTCCCGACGATGAGCCAACGATGAATCTCGAAGGCTTTCATCTCCGCACATCCGCAACGGAGTTTCGGCGCGTCGTATGCCACGAAGCCGGTCACACGCTCGGCTTCCCGCACGAACACATGCGGGCGGCGCTGGTTCAGCGTATCGACAAGCAAAAAGCATACGCGTACTTCCGTCGAACCGATGGGTGGACGAAGCGTGATGTTGACGAGCAGGTGCTGACTCCCCTCGCCGCGCAATCGCTGTTTGCAACACCGGTGGATCAAACGTCGATCATGTGCTATCAACTGCCCGATGAGCTTACCGTCGACGGCAAGCCAATCCTCGGCGGCACACGCATCAACAGGACCGACCACGCTTTCGCGGCGCATATTTATCCGAAACCGGCGAGGGCCGCCAAGACCGCCAAGACCGCCAAGACCGCGAAGACCGCGAAGACCGCGAAGACCGCGAAGTCCGCGAAGAGGGCGAAGAAGGCGAAATCGGCGAAGCCGACGCGCTCCGCCAGACCTCGTGCGGCGTAGCCGAGAGGCGCACAATGCCAGCCAGGAAGCGATCCGCCGATGTCTCTGAACGAGACGTGACCAGCAGCGCCGACGACGTGCTTGCGAACATCGGACGAGGCGTTGTCTCGCCGGTGCTGTTCGACTCGAAGCGCCGGGTGGAAATGGGCCTCCCTGCGTCGGATGATGCGCGCGGATCGTATCTGGTGGAGTTGAATGTCATGTATCGCGGGGGTTTGGGCGAGGCGGACATCGCCTTCAGCATGATGTGGGACGCGTTGTTCGCGCCGGCTTCGCCAACAGAAGCCGATGGAGTTTCGCCACCGGCGCCCCGCGCCATCTCCAAGACCTACTTTCAGGTCAGCCTGAGCGTGCCCGAGTGGCGCCGCATGGTTGAGTATGACGACGCGCAGGGCAAGCGCCACAGCGGGCAAGCCGTCATCTACAAGCTGTGGCCGGACTTCAAGGTCAAACCGCTCATAGACCGCTCCATCGCAACCGTGAAGGGAGACGCGGCGTACAATGCGTACTCGGCCAACGGCCGCGGCATCACGTGGGCCGTTGTCGATTCCGGCATTGACGGGACGCATCCGCACTTCGGAACCAAACGCGATGCGATGCAGAGCGTGCTGCATCATCCGGCCGTCGCGCAACTGCATCGAGACTTCAGCAACGGTGCGGACCACGATACGCCGACTCCCGAGGGACTGCACCCCGCACTCGTCGACGACTTCGGCCACGGCACCCAGGTGGCGGGCATCATCTCGGGTCAGCTTCCGCTACAGTCGAAGGAAGCTCCGGAGGGGAATGTGCGTAAACCGCGTGGCTTATCGCATGCGGTCTTTGAGCAGACCTTCTCCGCGAACGACGATGGCTCGGCGCGTCCAAGCCGAGGACCCGTTCGCCGTCCGCTGCGAGCGGGAGCGATGCTGGGCGGCGTCGCGCGTGGCTGTGGTCTTGTCAGTCTGAAGGTCATGGACGCGCACGGCAACTGTCGCGTGAGCGACGTGATGCGCGCGCTCGCCTACATTCGCGAGTCGCTCAACGACGCACCGAAGGTTTTGCGCGTGCATGGTGTCAACATCAGCATAGGGTATGACTTCGACGCGCAGCTCTTCGCGTGTGGCCAGAGTCCCTTGTGCGTCGAGGTGGACCGTCTCGTGCAGAGCGGCGTTGTTGTGGTCGTCGCGGCCGGCAACACCGGATACGGCGAAGTCGCGGCCAGTGCGCGCATCGCCAAGGTAGGAATGTCCAACACCATCAACGATCCGGGAAACTCGAGGCTCGCGATCACCGTGGGATCCACGCACCGCGACGCGCCGCATAGTTATGGGGTGTCGTTTTTTTCGTCAAAGGGACCAACGGGCGATGGGCGATTGAAGCCCGATCTCGTGGCGCCAGGCGAGCGGATTACTTCGTGCGCGTCGGCTGGAAAGTGTCGGTCCCTGGGTATCGCGGTGCCCAAGGGAACCGCGGCGTATGTCGACGACAGCGGGACCAGTCTTG
Organism: Gemmatimonadales bacterium; assembly: GCA_038330215.1. Taxonomy (GTDB): domain Bacteria; phylum Gemmatimonadota; class Gemmatimonadetes; order Gemmatimonadales; family Gemmatimonadaceae; genus JAABRT01. The sequence continues at coordinate 1,256 of JBBQNT010000309.1, read as the reverse complement.
CGGCGCCGCACGTATCGGGCGCCATTGCGGCGTTCCTTTCCATACGACAGGAGTTCATTCAGCGGCCGGACGAGGTCAAGCGCATTTTTCTGGCGAGTGCGACGTCGCTAGGAAGGGAACGGTATTTTGAGGGGCACGGGTTGGTGGATCTGATGCGTGCGATCCAGAGCGTGTGAAGCGAAGTCTCGCAAGACTGCAGATCGACCAGTTGATGAACACAGCGATCTGAAGGCCAAGGTCAAAGATGTATTCCGGAATCAGCATGCCAAGCAGGCCGATCGCATGCCGGGCGGCCGTTTCTCGGTGCACCTCGAAACGGATTCGGCGGACGAGGCGGGCCGAGTCTGGCAGGCGCTGTCTGAAGGGAGGGGAGTCCACATGCCCATCTCCGAGGTATTCTGTGCCGAGCGGTTTGGTATGCTCACGGACCGGTTCGGAACGCCGTGGATGGTGAGCTATACCGGAGCGAAGTGGGAGTCCATGTGAGGCGACCTTCGCAGCGCGCGCGCTAAGCTCAAACGGCGAGCCTTGCGACACCGTGCATCGAGGTCGCGTTAACCACGCCTCCTACGCCATACGACGTATGGCCGCGCAGGGGCAGCCCGGGGTACCGTGCTTCCGTCCCTATCGCTGCCCCTTCGCTTGAGGATTCCATGTCCAGGACCCCGCTGCTGTTATTCGGATTCATGCTGTGTGTGACCGGCGCACAACCGGCTGTCGCGCAAACAGACTCCAGCCGAGCGCTCGTCGCCGACTCCGCGTCGGTTCTTGAAATCCGACTCACGGACGGTTCCGTGGTATTCGGAACTGTTGTATACGAGGACGGTGCGACGTTGGTGGTGCGAACGGTTGCCGGTGCCCGTCTCGAACTTCGCCCGGACCAGATCCAGAGTCGGCGACGCGCGTCAGGTAACGTGGTGCGCGGCGAATACTGGCCCGAAGACCCGAATCACACTCGACTGCTCTTCACGAGCACCGGGCGCGCGCTTGGTGCCGGGCAGGGGTACGTCTCCGCGTACTTCCTGTTCTTCCCGATGCTCGCCTACGGTGTCACCGATCGCCTCACGATTGCCGGTGGCACCCCGGTGATCCCGGGGGCGATTGGTAAGGTGTTTTATCTGGCGCCGAAGTTCACGGTGTCGCAGCGCGAACGCTCAGCGATATCGATCGGCGCTCTGGGATTTGTGTCTTCGGACGCGACAGACGAAGGTACGGTGGGTATCGCCTACGGCGTTGGAACCTGGGGCACGCGAGAC
>JBBQNT010000308.1:0-4458 GCA_038330215.1 Gemmatimonadales bacterium | reverse complement strand
GAGGCGTGCCGTTCTGTCGATCGTCGACCTTTCATCACCATCGACCGACGCGCTTGCGCAGGCGGACGCGTCGCTGCGCGACTGTCTGGTCACGCATTTCGGGTTGACGGCCGCCGAGTCGGAAGTGGCCTCAAACATCGCTGGCGGCCTGGGACTGGCATCGGTTGCTGAGCTTCGCGAGGTAACACTCGCCACGGTCAGGACGCAGGCGGCAAGCGTTTATCAGAAACTCGGAGTACGAGGGCAAACTGCACTTGCATCATTCGTCACACGCCTTTCCGACAAGCTGGCGCACCGCGCATAGGGTTGTCAGATGCGCCGAAGTCGCGCGGATTGTAGCTGAAATCCGCACCGGAAAAGCCCAGGAGAGCCATGTATGCCGGCGAAGCAGCTCGTCGAGCAGTTGCATCATCGTGGCTGTTCACCCTGCAAGTGAAAACCCTCGACGCTGCTCACGACGACATCGCAGCAGTGCTGACGGCGCGCAGATGATGAAGCTGCGCATCGTAGCATTTTGTGCGCGCCGGTCGTCCGGGATCATCCAGAGTGCAGCTGGCGCGTAACCGGTTTCCGTTGCAATGCTGTTCGGGAACTGAGCAGGCTGTGTTTCGTGAGCGTACGCTATGCTTGCAGCGGCCGCATATGGACCGAGGTGACTGCAGCAATCCAGCACGCTCGCTTGCGGTCTGCAGCCTACGGACGTATTGTGGCGCAGCACTGTCAGTGGAGTGTCATCCCACCATGTCCCCCACCCGCCCCGTCATGTCGATGCATGCATCCAGCCCCGGCCAGGCCGGGTCCGGGAAGGACACGATCGGCGTTTTCTTCACGGCACTCCGCGGTCTTGGATATGTCATGCTGCTGCTCATTCTGCTGAGCATCGCCTACGCGAGTTGGATCGCGATCCTGAACTGGGACCAGATCAAAGTCTGAGCACGCCCCGAAACGCACGCTCCCTGCCTGACCGCGCCACCCAAACCCATCGGCTGCAATGACGAAGCGCCACACGCGGTTGTTCTTTATTGGAGGCACGCTGCTCTTCGCCGCGATCTTTGTGGGGTTGACGATCGACAGTCACCGCCAGTTCGGCAAACTGACGAACGCCGACATGCTCACCGAAGAGGTGATCGAGGGCAAGCATGTGTGGCACCGCAAGAATTGCATCAACTGCCACACACTGTTCGGCGAGGGCGCGTACTACGCGCCGGATCTGACCAAGATCACGCAGCAGCGAGGTACCGCCTACCTCACTGCGTTCCTGCGCAATCCATCGCAGTTCTACTCGGAAAAAGTGCACCGTCGGCTCATGCCGAACCCGAACCTCGATGACACCGAGATCGCGCAGGTGATCGCGTTCCTGGAGTGGGTGGGGAATGTAGACAATCAGGGTTGGCCGCCACGACCAATTGTCGTATCGAGCGGCGCCATCGCCGGATCGTACCTGGAGAACACCCCGGCAGTTGGCACCACATCAGATGAGCCAGTCGTGCTCGGCCAGGCGATCTTTCGCCAGCCGACGCTGGCCTGCGCCGCGTGCCATGCCATACAAGCAGGCGTGACGCTCGCCGGTCCGAGCCTCGCCGGCCTGGCATTGCGCGCTGCGGAACGGGTCGCCGACCCCGCTTACACCGGCTCCGCGAATGACGCACTGGGCTACATCCGTGAGTCGATCGTAAGTCCGAGCATTCACCTGGTGCCGGGCGCAAACTTCTCGACCGGCCCGGGCGGCATCTCCCTCATGCCCGATGATTACGGAACCCGGCTGGATGACGAACAGATCAGCCACCTCGTCGCCTACCTCGCAACCCTACGCTGATCCATGCGCTATCGTACTCAGTCGATCTCGTATTGGTATTTCGCATTCGCGGTGTGCCTGTTCGGCCTCCAGATGGTGTTCGGTCTGCTCGCGGTCGTGAAGTATCTCGGCCCGGACCCGCTCATCAACATCCTGCCGTTCGATCGCGTGAAGGCCGTTCACACCAACCTCCTGATCGTCTGGGTCCTCACGGGATTCATGGGCGCGACGTACTTCGTTGTGCCGGAGGAATCACGCGCGGAGATCTACAGTCCCTCGCTGGCGTTCTGGCAGCTCGGTCTGTGGGTCGTTGCGGGCCTTACGGCGGTGATTGGCTACCTGTTCGGCTGGACGGCGGGCAACAAGCTGCTCGAGCAGCCGTACATCGTGAAGCTGGCGATCGTCGTCGTGATGCTGATGTTTCTGTTCAACATCCTCATGACGATTCGCAAGGCCGGCCGGTGGACGACCACCGAAGCCGTGCTCGTTACCGGACTCGGCCTCGCGGCACTGCTTTATCTGCCCGCGCTCATCTCCTATGACAACTACACCATCAGCATTTTCTATCGCTGGTGGACGATCCACCTGTGGGTGGAGGGTGTGTGGGAGATGATTCAGGCTGGACTGCTCGCCTATCTGCTGATTCGACTTTCCGGCGCGGATCGCGAGGTGATGGAGAAATGGCTCTACGTCATTGTCGGCCTCGTCTTCATCGCCGGTATCCTCGGCACGGCGCACCACTACTACTGGGTCGGTGTACCGCGCTACTGGCTTCCGATCGGTGGACTCTTCAGCGCGCTCGAGCCGCTCGCGCTCTTCGTCATGGTCGCGTACGCCTACAACGCCATGAGGCGCTCCGGAATGTCCCATCCGAACTCGCTCGCGCTGCACTGGACGATCGGCAGCGCCGTGTTCACCGCGTTCGGCGCCGGCCTGCTTGGTCTGGCTCACACGTGGCCGGCCGTCAACAAGTGGACGCACGGGACCATGATCACTCCGATGCACGGCCATTCCGCGTTCTTCGGCGCCTACGTGATGATCAACCTGGCGATCATGACATTCGCGCTGCCCGCCCTGACGCAGCGGCGGGAAGACGAGGACCAGAGGCTGGGCTTCGCCGCCTTCTGGCTGATGGTCGGCGGGATGTTCGGGATGACGCTGGCGTTCGGCACGGCAGGCATCTCTCAGACGTACCTCGAGCGGATCATGGGACTCGGCTACCTCGAGACCCAGCTCAAAATTCAGATCCATATGCTGATGCTGACCGTGACAGGGATCCTGTTCACGATCGGAGTCGCGCTCTTCATCTATGACTTCTTCCGGAGACGGCCCAGCTTCACCGTCCATATCGACGAACGAACAGTCGGGGAGCCTCAGCCTGCCTGAAGCACGGCCGTCGGCACGCCTGATCGCGACGCAGCCGCCGGCCGGAAACGGGCAGCGTGAGGGCGTGCACTATCCGGGCGCGGAGCCGTACTACGTCCCGGTCGGCGAAGAGATTTCAATCTTCGAGAACTGTCATCGCCGCCGGCTGGCCGTCATGCTGAAGGGCCCGACCGGGTGCGGCAAGACGCGGTTTGTGGAGCACGTCGCGTGGCGCTTGGAGCGGCCGCTGATCACGGTCTCGTGTCATGATGACCTGTCAGCCAGCGACCTGACCGGCCGCTACCTGATACGCGGCGGTGAAACCGTCTGGCAGGACGGCCCGCTCACGCTCGCCGCGCGCATCGGCGCCATCTGCTACCTGGACGAGGTGGTGGAGGCGCGGCAGGACACCGTTGTCGTGATTCATCCCCTGACGGACCACCGCCGGCTGCTGCCGGTGGACAAGACGGGCGAGCTGATCGAGGCTGCGGAAGGGTTTCAGCTGGTCGTCTCGTACAACCCGGGCTACCAGCATGTGCTCAAGGACCTCAAGCCCAGCACCCGACAGCGTTTCGTCGCCCTCGAGTTCGATTTCCCCACGGAGGAGCGTGAGATCGACATCGTGCAGCACGAAAGCGGTGTGGACCGAGCGATGGCGCACACGCTCGTGAGGCTGGGCGGCCGCATCCGCAACCTGAGGGACAGGGGGCTGGCGGAAGTGCCGAGCACGCGGCTGGTGGTGGCAACTGCCCGGCTGGTCGCGAGCGGCATTGCACCGAAGATCGCGTGCCGTGTCGGTCTGGTCGCGCCGCTGTCCGATGACGCAGACCTGCTCTCGGCCATGCACGACGTTGTCGACCTGACGCTGGCGGGCTAGACGTCGTGTCGGAGCCGGAGGATGTAATCCTCGACGGAGCGCACCACGCGACGCGGTTCGTGCAAGGCCTTTGGCGGCGCCGTTCGGCGACCGCACGGCCGGACACGATCGTGCTCGTTGATGTGCGTTCCAGGCTCGAGCACTTCGTGCACGCGACGTTCGGCGTGCCCCTGACTATCGGTGTGGCCGAGCCGCCCGCCATCCCCACCTGGTTCGAGCGGCTGGGACGCCGCATGCCGCGCCACCTCGTTGAGCGGCGCACGCTCGCTTCCACGGACGGTGTCCGAATCCGCCTGCCCCGCTCGTTGCCCGCCGTCGGCGCCGACGGTGGCGGACTCGCGAGATATCGTCTGCTCGCCGTCGAGCTGGCGACGCGTGCGGTGCGCGGGACGCCCACGACGCTGCCCTCGGACCACCTTGT
>JBBQNT010000307.1:0-4461 GCA_038330215.1 Gemmatimonadales bacterium | reverse complement strand
GCAATGCCCTTCTTGCCGACAATGTGCACTTCCACCTGCGTGCCCTGCGCTTCCATCTCGGCGATGCGGGCGCGCGCTTCACGAATGAGATTCGTGTTGAACGCACCGCACAATCCGCGATTCGCCGTGAGCAGCACCAGCGCGACCTTGCGCTTGGCTGCAGGCTGACGCAGCAGCGGAAACTTTTCGGCGATGTCCGGTCGCACCAGACGCGCCAGCACTTCGCCGAGCGCCAGCGCATACGGGCGCGCCGCCGCGACGCGGTCGGTGGCGCGCTTCATCTTGCTGGCCGCCACCATCTCCATCGTGCGCGTGATCTTGCGCGTGTTCTCGACGGATTTGATGCGGCCCTTCAGTTCGCGTCCTTTAGCCATGGCTTACTTGACGAACTGCTTGTTGTACGCCTCGATACCGCGCTTGAGGTCGGCCTCGGTTTCCTTGGACAGTGCCTTGCTGGTGCGGATGGTATCGCCCACCTGCGGATACTGCGCGCGCATGTACTCGTGGAAACCCTGCTCCCACTCACGCACGCGGCTCGTATCAACGGCGTCGAGGAAACCGTTGGTCACGGCATACAGCACCATGACCTGACTTTCCACGGCGAGCGGCGTGTACTGGCCCTGCTTGAGCACTTCCACCGTGCGTCCGCCACGCTCCAGCTGGCGCTTGGTGGCCGCATCAAGGTCGGAGGCAAACGCCGAGAACGCCTCGAGTTCGCGGAACTGCGCGAGGTCGAGACGGAGACGACCGGCCACACCCTTCATGGCCTTCGTCTGCGCGGCACCACCCACGCGCGACACCGAGATACCAACGTTCACCGCCGGACGCACGCCGGCATTGAACAAGTCGGTCTCGAGGAAGATCTGACCGTCGGTAATGGAAATAACGTTCGTCGGGATATACGCCGACACGTCGCCGGCCTGCGTTTCAATGATCGGCAACGCGGTGAGCGAGCCACCCGGCTTGAGGATGTTCACGCCATCGACCACGCCGTCGTCTTCCCGCAGCTTGGCCGCACGCTCGAGCAAACGCGAGTGGAGATAGAACACGTCACCCGGATACGCTTCGCGGCCCGGCGGACGACGCAGCACAAGCGAGAGCTGACGATATGCGGCGGCCTGCTTTGACAAGTCATCATACACGCACAGCGTGGGCTGGCCTTCGTTGTACATGAAGTACTCGGCCATCGCGCAACCCGAGTAAGGCGCGATATACAGCATCGGCGCCGGATCGGACGCACTGGCCGCAACGACGATGGTGTATTCCATCGCACCGGCCGCCTTGAGGCGATCCACCACGCCCGCGATCGTCGACGCCTTCTGACCAATGGCGACGTACACGCAAATGACGCCCTGGCCCTTCTGGTTGATGATCGTGTCGATCGCGATGGCCGTCTTGCCGGTGCTACGGTCACCAATGATGAGTTCGCGCTGACCGCGGCCGATCGGGATCATGGAGTCGATGGCCTTGATACCGGTCTGCATCGGCTCCTTCACGGGCGTGCGCACGATAATGCCGGGCGCCTGCGATTCCACCTTGCGCGTGTGCTTCGCGTTGATGTCGCCGAGACCATCAATCGGACGGCCAAGCGGGTCGACAACGCGTCCAATGAGTTCCGGACCAACTGGCACTTCGAGCACGCGACTGGTGCGACGGGCCTCGTCGCCTTCCTTCAACTTGAGATAGTCGCCAAGAATGACGGCGCCGATGTTGTCTTCTTCGAGGTTGAGCGCGAGTGCCGTGATGGCCTCGCCGGTCTCGGAGGACGTGATCTCGAGCATTTCGCCGGCCATTGCTTTGCCGAGTCCGTAAATGCGCGCGATGCCGTCTTTCACCTCGAGCACGGTGCCGACTTCGTCGATGTCGAGTTCGTGCAGGTCGGCGGCCTCGATTTCACGAAGCAGGATATCCTTGATCTCGCCGGGACGAAGTGCGGTCTGGGTAGCCATAAGAGCGGGCGTAGTGTGACACGGGAAAAGGAACGGTGGCGCGAACTGCGCAGGCGTACGCTACGGTAACGCACCGATTCGGGTATAGCTTGTGAAAAATATCACAAGAGGCGACGCCGTGGCAAGGCGACGGCGTCTCAATCCGATCGATCGACGGACTCGGCCTGCGACTGGACGAAGCGCTCCAGCAGGTCCACGGTGCGTAACCGACTGAGACTGCTGGCTTTGGCCCGCACGAGGCGCTGGGTGGTGCCCGAAAGGTGCGACGAGCTGGCGAAGCCCAGCACCGCCGCAACGTCCCGCACATCGTAGCCCGGATTCTTGGACAGTTCCGCGGCCGAGAGCAGTCGTACCAGGTCGATCACGCGCTTGAGCGTGAGCGACGAACCATTGGCGAAGCTGCGCGAGAGATGCTCGCGCGACACACCGTGTTCGCGGGCGAGTTGCTCGGTGCGCACCGGCCGACCCGCGCGCCGCACGAGGCTCTTCCAAAGCTGCAGTTGCAACGGCGTGCGCAGCCCGAGCATGGCGGGGGGAAACGTGAGTGCATGATCGAAGCGCTGGCTGAAACCGCGCTGCTGCACGAGCAGGCGGGCGGCACCATCGTCAACGCCTTCCACGAGCACATCCGACGCGCCGCACTCCACCGCGCGCCCGACCATCGGGGCATCGCTGGGCAGCATGGCAGTCACGAAGAAGAACGGCGCTGACGGATAGTCTTCGGCCAACGGCAGTACACGCGCGATCTCTTCGCCGAATCCGCCGTCCACGATCACGGCATCGATGAGCTGCGCCGACAGGCAGGCGACCAGTTCATCACGCGTGCGCACGGCGAGCAGGTGTGCACGACGACGCGGAAACGCCGCGCGCACGAGCGAACGCGCACGCTCACGCTTGAGCATGATGCATACGACAGGGACACCGGTTCCTGCCGGATCCGCAGGCGCGCGCGCCGTCATCGTGTCGGCCGCGCGGCGTCGGCCGCGTTCGTGCTTGTGTGCGGGTGCGTATTCGCGCCCGCATTCGCGCCCGCATGCGGACCTACATCAGCAAGCTCACCCGATCCGGCCAGCACCATCGCATTGGCGCGTGACAGCACTGAACGTGCGTTCGCGTAGGAGATAAGCCGCGAGGCTTCTTCGAATCGCGCCCAGCGACATGCCGTGATGCCCTCTTCGCGTTGCGGGACCGTGCGCGTACTCTCGGTGCGCATCAGGTAGAAGTGGCAGACTTTGTGCACGAGCCGGCCACGGAATCGGAAGAACCAGTCGATCGTCTCGATCACACCATCGAGTTGCAGTTCGACGAGACCGGTCTCTTCCTGCACTTCGCGAATGGCCGCTTCGTCCGGCAGTTCTTCACCCTCGAGGTGGCCCTTGGGAAAACCCCAGTTGCGATAGCTGTCGCGAATGATCAGGAACAGCGCGACGCCATTCTGCACGCGGTACACGATGCCGCCCGCCGAGGTCTCACGATCCGCGCGCGCGCGCCGCGCAGCCAGCGCGTCGGCCTCGCTCGAACTGGCACTTGGCGCGGCACTGCGCAAAGCGGCGGCGGGACTCGTCGAGTCGGTCGCGATCGCGGGCACGTCGATGCCACGATTGGTCTCCGCATGACGCGACGTTCCTGACGGGCGCGCACTGCCCGCGCGCTTCACCTGCGCGTTACCCGACGGCACATGGCCCGTCGGCACATGGCCCGTCGGCACATTGCCCGTCGGCACATTGCCCGTCGGCGGATTGCCATGCGCGCCACTCGCGCGCGTACCCGACTTGCGACGTCGTGAACGCGACTTGCGCCTGCCGGAAGCGGCCGCTTGGCCTGCCGCGCCGCCTCTCGAAGACTCGCCCTTCTTCACATTGGGCGCTGGCGCGTCATCGTTCGCCGTGCCCGGCGCGTCGGCCACCGGCACGCCGTTTGCGCCGGTCGCCTTGTTCTTGGTGCGACGGCCACGCCGACGCCGACGCCGTTTGCGGCGACCGTCGTCCGGAACGTCTCCGTCGCCGGGGTGCGTCATGCCGCCGAATCGAGTGACGGGCGCCCTTCGATGAACTGCCGTACCACCGGATCCGTCGTGTTCTGGATTTCTTCGACGCTGCCGACCTGTCGCACGCGTCCTTCGTACAGCATCGCAATACGCGTGCCCACGTGGTACGCGCTGCGCATGTCGTGCGTGATCACGATGCTCGTGACACCGAGCTTGTCGCGCATGCGCACCATGAGTTCATCGATGACGGCCGATGTCACCGGGTCGAGTCCCGTGGTCGGTTCGTCGTACAAGATGTACTTGGGACGCAGCGCCACCGCGCGCGCGATGCCAACGCGCTTGCGCATGCCGCCCGACAGCTCGGCGGGAAATCGATGCGCCACGTCTTCGAGGTCCACGATGTCGAGCGACTCGTGCACGCGCTGTTCGATTTCGGCCGACGACAGCTCGCCCTGCTTGCGCAGCCCCATCGCGACATTCTCGCCGATGGAGAGCGAATCGAAGAGCGCCGCAAACTGGAACACG
>JBBQNT010000306.1:0-4467 GCA_038330215.1 Gemmatimonadales bacterium | reverse complement strand
CCGCGTTGCCGGACTGGACGCCTCGCCACGCCTGGGCGTGGGCCGTGCTCACGTGCATCGTCTGCACGATGCTGCTGGCCTGGCCGGCCCTGAGCGGTGGATTCCTCGTGAATCCACACTCCGACCAGTACATCGCCGGCTACCCGTACCGCCACTTCGCGGCGGAGATGTTGCGCGCCGGCCAGGGATTTCCGGCGTGGAATCCGTACTTGCAGGGCGGCCTGCCATACGTCGCGGCCATGCATGGCGACATCTTCTATCCGACGTTCCTGCTTCGGCTGCTGCTGCCGACTGATGTGGCCATGACGTGGGGCTTCGTGCTGCACACGATGCTCGCCGGCATCTTCACAATTGGGTTCCTCCGTGTCATAGGAATGGGTCTCCTGCCAGCGAGCGTTGGTGGCGTGGCCTACATGCTCAGCGGACAGCTCGCCTCCTTCCCGTCGCCTGGCCACGACGGCAAACTCTTTGTCAGCACGCTGCTTCCGCTCACGCTCTGGCTGCTCGTGCTCGGCGTACGCGATGGCCGCCGCTGGGCGTGGGGAGCGCTTGCGTTCGTGGTGGGACTCGGCGTGTTGTCACCACATCCGCAGTTGCTGCAGTACTTGCTGCTCACGTCCGGCGCGTTCGCGCTGTTCGTGGCGCTTGCACCTGGCGCCGTCGCGCCTCCGTCGTCGGGCGAGCGCGTCAAGCATCCGGCCGCGCGCGCGCCGTCGCAGGCGACTGAGGGCAAAGCGGTCGGCGACAAGAACCGCGGTCTGCCCAGGCTCGGTCTGGCGCTCGGGGCCATCCTGATCGGCTTTGCGATCGGCGCCGTGCAGTTCCTCCCGGTGAGCGAGTACGTGGAATGGTCACCGCGCGCCGGCGGCAAGGGCTATGAATACGCCTCGTCCTATTCGATGCCGTTGGAAGAAACCATCAACATGTGGATTCCGCAGTTCTCCGGCATTCTCGACAACTACTGGGGCGCGAACGGCATTCATTTCCATAGCGAATACATCGGCGTGGCGGTGCTGCTGTTGGCGGCGGCTGGTCTGGCCGGCGGCGTGCATCGACACGCACGGGCACACGCGTGGTTCTGGCTTGGCGCGTTCATTGTGACGCTCTTGTGGGCATGGGGCGGCAACACGCCGTTCTACAAACTGGTGTACGCGATCGTGCCGGGCAGCAAGTTCTTTCGCGCGCCGAGCACCATTCTGTACGTGGTCAGTTTCTCGGCCGCGATGCTGGCCGCGTTCGGCGCCGAGCGGCTGCTGGCGGGTCGACTGTCGTCGAAGTTCGTGATCGGGGCAGGGGTGGCGGGCGTCCTGACCGCGATCCTCGGCCTTACGGGCGGATTCACTCGTATCGCCGAGTCGGTGATGTGGAACTCCGGCGTCGTACCGATGATCGACGCCAACGCACCGGCGGTGACGACTGGTTCGCTGCGGGTGGCGTTGGTCGCGCTGGTGATTGCGGCGTTGGCGTGGCTCCGCAGTCAACAGCGGCTGTCGACGCGTGCGGTTGGCATCGCGCTCGTTGCGGTCGTTGCGCTCGATCTGTGGAGCGTTGGCCGCAACTACTGGTTGTTCAGCGACGGTGCGGACCGGCTATACGCGAGCGACGCGGCGATCGATTATGTAAACTCGGCGGAACAGCCGGGGCGCGTGCTTGCGCTGGCGCTTCAAGGCGGCGATCCGCCGGCTGCTCGAGATCCGTTCCTTGGTGGTTCAGCACTAATGGCACATCAGGTGCGCGATGTGCTCGGTTATCAGGGGAATGAGCTGGGACGCTACCGGCGCCTGATCGAGACCGCCGGCAACGACATTCTCGGCAACCCCAACTTCTGGGCGCTCACCAACTCGCAGTACCTGTACACGAATCTGCCAGAGCTGCCGTTGCCCGGCGCGGAACGTCTGGTTGGTCCGACGACCAATGCCGCCGGCAGCACCGTGTATCTGCATCGCCTTCCAGGCGACAACCCATATGCCTGGGTGGTTCCGCTGCGCGTGACGGCCGATGACGAAAGCACGCTTGCCACCGTGCTCGACCCGAGATTCGATCTGGCGCGCGCCGCGCTGTTCGCGCCTGACGCCAACGTCGATGCGCGGCCAGCATCGGAGATCTCGGCGCTGCCCGATACGCTCGGGGTGCGCGCGCGGGTGACGTCGTACGCGCCTGGTGCGGTGGACATCGCGCTCGAAGGCAATGTGCCGGCGGGCGCCGCACTCGTCGTCTCTGAGAACTACTATCCCGGCTGGAACGCCACGGTGGACGGTCAGACGGCCAGGATCGCGCGAGCAAACTATGTCCTGTCGGGAGTGGCGCTACCTGCAGGTGCCAGACGTGTGCAGCTTCGATTCGAGAATCCGAACAACGCCACCGGCAAGTACATCACCCTGTTCGCGCTGCTGATCGCGGCCGGCTGGGCTGCATACGGCCTGGTGATGGAGCGACGGAGCGTGCATGCCTGAGAAGTCCACCCCGTGGTCCCCGCAGGCAGCGGTGCCGGAGGGTGAGCGGGCGCTTGTGATCGTGCCTACGTACAATGAACGCGAAAATATCACGCGTATCGTCCCGCGCATCCTCGAGCAGGATTCACGCCTCGAGGTGCTCGTCGTGGACGACAACTCACCCGATGGTACGGGCCAGCTTGCTGATCAGCTCGCGGCCGTCGACTCGCGCGTTCACGTGCTTCATCGGCCCGGGAAGGCGGGCCTTGGGCGCGCGTATCTGGCCGGCTTCGCATGGGCGCTCGAGCGGGACTACGCGTACATCTTCGAGATGGACGCCGATTTTTCGCATGATCCGGCGCATCTCACGGAGTTTCTGCACGCGATCAGGGACGCCGATCTTGTGCTCGGCTCGCGCTACCGGAACGGCCGAGTCACGGTGGTGAACTGGCCGATGAGCCGTCTACTGCTCTCGTACGCTGCCAATATCTACGCGCGCCTCGTCACCGGTATGCACCTCGGTGATGGCACCGGCGGGTTCAAGTGCTTTCGTCGCAAGGTGCTGGAGGCGATTCCGCTCGAGCAGGTCCGGTCAAACGGCTACGCTTTCCAGATCGAAATGAGCTACAGGGTCTGGAAACGCGGTTTCCGTATCGCCGAGATCCCGATCGTGTTCAATGACCGGATGGAAGGCGAGTCGAAGATGTCCAAGCGCATCGTGCGGGAGGCGGTGTGGATGGTGTGGCGCCTGCGTTGGTGGGGTCTGACCGGCAGGTTCTGATACAACGCGGCGAACTGCCGGAAACACAATGACTGAGCAACGAAGCGTTCCCATCGAGCAGCAGCTTGCGGCCCTCACCGGCGCGCCGTTCACCAAGATGACCGGCTCAGGCAACGATTTTGTGGTCTTTGATGCGCGCGAGGTGCAGCGCGAACGTGTGGAAGTGCCTGAGGTGATCCGCGCCATCTGCAACCGCCACAACGGGATAGGAGCAGATGGTGTGGTGGTACTCGAGCCTCGCGACGCGCAGGCCTCGTGTGAGGTGACACGAAGCTCGAACCCCGACGAGCATGCGGACAAGGCGGGGCTGAGCAGCGCGCCGATCCTGCTGAGGTACTTCAACAGCGACGGCTCGCTTGGCGAGCTGTGCGGTAACGCCACGCTTTGCAGCACGACGCTCGCCGTGTTCACAGGGCTCGCACCCGCTGAGCGGGTGCTGCTCGACACCGACTCGGGCCGAGTCTCCGCGCGGGTGGCGGCCGGCGAACCACAGATCGACCTCGCGCCGGTCAGGGTGGTACGAGCGGAGCAACCGCTCATCGATCGGCTCGAGGGAGAGGCACACGTCGGGTTCGCGCTCGTGGGCGTTCCGCACCTCGTCCTCACTACTACCGCGTTGGACGGGGTGACTGTGGACGCACGCGGCCGGTCAATTCGGCAGCATCCGTCACTCATGCCGGACGGCGCCAACGTGAACTGGGTAGCGCCGGCCGGAGACGGCCGGTGGGCCTATCGAACGTATGAGCGCGGGGTGGAGGGCGAGACGCTTGCGTGCGGCACCGGCGCGGTGGCAGCGGCGATCCTGCTCACAACGTGGGGGTTGGCCACGTCACCGGTCCGGCTGATCACGCGCTCGGGCCGCGAGCTCGAAGTGACGCTGCGAACGGCAGCCATTGAGGGAGCATCGGAGGCAAGCTGGACCGCGTCTTTGCGCGGTGAGGGACGGGTGGTGTTTCGGGGGCAGATTGGCCGCCTGGGGTGACTGCGGGAGTGTCGTAAGACGTGTCCAGATCGCCGGTTAGACGATTGTGACGTTGCGCACTCTGCGGCGCAGTTTCTCGCGTCAGGAATGTGGAGAGTTTGTATCCGTTTGACGAACGTGAGCCTTCAAATGATAAATGGCTCGAACTGCTCGCTCTAACTCGTTGTGTGGCATTGGGGTACGTGGACTCTCCCAACATGCAAGTACCTGAGCCAATCCACGTTGTCCACAGTTATCCACGCTCTTTGGTTTACATAACATATATTATCGGC
>JBBQNT010000305.1:0-4488 GCA_038330215.1 Gemmatimonadales bacterium | reverse complement strand
GCACAGAAGATCGACCTGTCGCAGGCGGGCGAAATCGCCCTCATGCAGGACTGGCTGGGCGAGTATGGACAGTTCGTTCCGGACACGTCATCGTGGCGCGGCATGTCGATGCCAGGCATGCTCACAGCGGACGACCTCGCGAAGCTCGAGCAGGCGCGCGGCACGGCGTTCGACCGGCTCTTCCTCACACTGATGATCCGTCATCATGAAGGAGCGCTCACGATGGTGGCCGACCTGCTCGCATCGCCGCGTGCGGCGCAGGAAGTGGATGTTTCGGTGCTCGCCAACGATGTGGAGACCACCCAAATGGCCGAGATCGGTCTGATGCAACAGATGCTGCAAGAGATTCCCTGATTCAGTACGAAGTCGACAGCAGTCGTGAACGTCAACGTTTGTCCCGCCCCTCACCCGGAGTCGCTCCCGATGCGATCCACCCGCCACATCAATACCCGCGCCGCGCGTCGTGCACTGTCGCTCGGCCGAACTTGTGCCTTTGCAACGGCGCTCGTTGCGGCCGCGCTCGCGTCAGGTGTCTCGTCGTCACTCGACGCGCAGACGTATCCCAATGCGAATGATCCGCGCAACAATCTCAAGCCCGGGCTGAACGACGCGGGCGTGTCCATAAAGGGCATGCGTCTGTTGTCCACCGCGCCCAAGCCCGCAGCGTTCGACTCGATGCGCGGACTCACGTTCGTGAACTCGGATCTGGCTTTCAAGGGAAACATCGTCTATCAGGGCAACTTCGCCGGCTTCTCGGTATGGGATGTGAGCAATCCGTCCAAGCCGCAGATGCTGTCCGTGGTACCGTGCATCACGTCGCAGGGCGACCCGTCCATCTACGGCAACCTGCTGTTCGTCTCTGCTGAAGGTGGTGGCAATCGCAATGACTGCGCGAAGGGCGGCGTTGAAAATCCGGCCGATCACATGGCGGGCGTTCGCATTTACGATGTCAGCAATCCGCGCGCACCGCGTCTGGTGAAGAACGTGCAGACGTGCAAAGGCTCGCATACGCATACGCTCATCCCGAGTCCGACGGACAAGGGCGTCGTGTACGCGTATGTGTCGGGCAGCCAGGGTGCACGACCCGAGACAGAACTCGCCGGCTGCAAGAACGGCGTGAATCCGGCGGATGAGAGCAACTCGCTGTTCCGTCTCGATGTAATCAAGGTGAACGTTGCGCGTCCGCAGGATGCGGAAGTGGTGACGGGCGCGCGTGTGTTCACGGGACTCGGGCCGGCGCCGGCGCGCGGTGGACGAGCACGTGCGGCGCGGCCCATCTCCGGTGCAGACAGCACCGAGATGGCCGCGGTTGGCGCGACGGGTCCGCGCAACTGCCACGATGTCTCGGCGTACCCGGAAATGGGGTTGATGGCGGGCGCATGCGGTAGCTACGGACTGCTTATCGACATCTCGAATCCGGAGCGTCCGATCCGTCTCGACGCCGTGGCCGATACGAACTTCTCGCTCTGGCATACGGCGGTGTTCAGCAACGATGGCAAGAAGGTGGTGTTCACCGACGAATGGGGCGGTGGAACGTCGCCCAACTGCCAGGCCATCCACCCGCTTGAGATGGGCGGCAATACCACGCTCGTGATCGGTGCGGACCGGAAATTCAAGCAGCACGCGTACTTCAAGCTGCCGTCCGCGCAGAGCCCGCAGGAAAACTGCGTGTCGCACAACGGCTCGCTCATTCCGGTGCCGGGGCGCGACATCATGGTGCAGGGCTGGTATCAGGGCGGCGTGGATGTGATCGACTTCACCGACCCTGACAAGCCGTTCGAAATGGCGCACTTCGACCGTGGGCCTGTTGATGCACCGCCGCCATCTGGTGATGCGAATGCCGCGCCGGTAAGCCGCCAACGAGGGACCATCGCCGGATCATGGGGCGCGTACTGGTACAACGGACACATCTACTCATCCGAGATGGCGCGCGGGCTCGACATTCTCGAGCTGCTGCCGACCGAGCATCTCTCGGCGAACGAACTGGCCGCGGCGAAGCTGGTGGTGATGGACGAGTTCAATCCGCAGAGTCAGCCGCGCATCGTGTGGCCCGCGGCGTTTCCGGTGGTGCGGTCGTATCTGGACCAGCTCGTGCGCGGCGGCGGACTCGCGGCGGCGCGGACGACGGCGATTGCGAGCGCGCTCGACGCAGCGGAGCGGCAATCGGGTGCGGCTCGGCGCACGGCGCTGAACACGCTCGCCGGTCAGGTGGATCGTGACGCCGCGGGCGCGAGGGATGCGACGCGGGTGCGTGCGATGGTGGCCGCGATTCGCGATTTGGCCAACGCCTCGCGATAGGTTGGCCGCGTCCCCGGTGGTGCTGCCCGTGCGGCACCACCGGCCGTTGGCCTTGGGGCCGTATGGCTCTTGGGCCGTTTGGCTCTGGCTATTGGCCGTCAGGCTCGACTGCGCAGCTGCCATCGGCGCAGTCGGCTCCCACCGCTTCGCCGCCCACGAGCTGCATGGCTGGCGAACGCTCATCCCACGCCTGCTGAAGCGCGCCGAGCAGCACCTCGGGACTTTGCGCACCCGAGACGCCATATCGTCGATCCAATACGAAGAACGGCACCCCGGTCACGCCGATTGCCTGCGCCTCGGACTCGTCGCGTCGCACCGCGTCGCCGAACTCATCAGTCGCCAGCATCGTACGCGCGTCGTTGGCATCGAGGCCGACTTCCGTCGCCAGCGTCACGAGCGTCTCAGTGTCGCCAAGCGACGCGCCTTCGCCCAAATACGCGGCGAACAGGCGCTCACCGAGTGCTTCGCGGAGATTGTATTGTGCCGCGAAGTGCAGCAAGCGGTGTGCGTCAAACGTGTTGCCGACCTTGACGTCGTCAAGACGAAACGTCAGTCCTTCCGCCGCCGCGGCTTCGGTCATGCGAGCATTCATCGCATGCGCTTGTTCGACCGACGTGCGGTACTTGCGAGCGAGCAACTCGGGCTGCGGTTCGTCATGCTGGCTCGGAGCGCGCGGATCGAGTTCGAAACTCCGCCACGTCACCGTGATCGCGTCACGATGCGCGAAGCGCGCGATCGCGGATTCAAAACGACGCTTGCCCACGTAGCACCATGGACACGCAATATCCGACCAGATCTCCACCTGCATTCAGTACTCCAGCTGTCAACTTGAAAGCGCCGCTCGTGCGGCGTAGTCAATACATACTGGGCGGTATGAAAGGAAGTTCCCAGTCCATTGTGCTGGTTGTGTGCGTGTCTCGGCGTTCAGAAGCCGGCAGGAGGGTTGGCGTCCAACGCCAACACCGTCTCCAGCAGAACCTCCGCGCCATGGGTCACGTGCGCAGGCTGTGTGAACTCCCACGGCGAGTGGCTGATACCGCCGGCGCTCGGCACGAAGAGCATGCCCATGGGCCCGAGGTGAGCCATGCTCTGCGCGTCATGTCCTGCGCCGCTGGGCACATCGTTGGTGCTGCGACCGAGCGCCCGCGCCTGCGTTCGCACCACATCGCGAATGGCCGGCACGCACATGGATGGGCCGCGCGATTGCGCGAGTGTGAACTCGAACGCGGTCCCGTTCGCTTCGGCGATCTGCGTGCATTCGCGTTCAATCGCATCGAACAGGCGCCGAATGCGCGTTTCGTCCAACGAACGCAGCTCCAGCGATGCATCGACGCGGCCGGGAATCACATTGCGCGCGCCGGGAGTGACCGCGAGACGTCCCACCGTACCGACAGCCTGACCTTCGGCGCGCACAATGCGATCGACCGCCGCCACATAACGCGAGGCTGCCAGCAGTGCATCCTTGCGGTCGATCATTGCGGTGGCGGAGTGGTTCTGTTGCCCGGTGATGGTGACGTCCCAGGCGTAAATGCCAACGATGCCTTCAACAACGCCGATTTCGAGTCCGTCGCGGTCGAGTGAACCACCTTGTTCGATGTGCAGCTCGACGTACGCCGCGATACGTCCGGGCTGCCACCGCGCCGCCTCGAGCCTGGATGGATCACCGCCGAGGCGCGTGATGCCCTCGCGATGCGTCACGCCAGCAACCGCTGTTGCATCGAGGTCGGCATCCCCGAACTGACCGGCGACGATGCGACTGCCGATGAGTCCACCCTCCTCGTTCATCCAGATGACCACTTCGAGCGGATGTCGGAGCGGCGTGCGCGCCACACGAAGTGCGTCGGCCACCTCGATGGATGCCAGGACGCCGACTGTGCCGTCGTACTTGCCGCCGGCGGGCACGGAGTCGATGTGCGAGCCGATCACGAGTGGACGGAGCGCGGGGTCACTGCCTTCGCGCCGCGCAATGATGTTTCCGGCGGTATCGCGCCGCACGGTGAGACCGGCCGCTTGCAGCAACGGCTCAATCCAGGCACGCGCCGCGATGTCGCTATCGGAATAGCCAACTCGATCCACGCCGCCGTCGCTGCGCGCGCCGATCCTGGCCAGCTCGGCGAGACGCGCGTTGAGTCGAATGCCATCGACGACCGGTGCGCCCGAGCCGAGTTGACGGATACGCGTTCGTGGAGC
>JBBQNT010000304.1:0-4529 GCA_038330215.1 Gemmatimonadales bacterium | reverse complement strand
CGACGCGCCGAATCAGCGGGCATGTCTGGCGTCCACCAGGTACGCGAGCCGAATGCCAGACGGCCCATGTGATAATAGATCCATGACAGCACGTCGCCCTGGCCAGCGGCACCTGAAGGTCCGCGCTGCCAGCCGGTGCTGCTCTTGAACACACGCGAGGCCTCCGCAAACCACGGATCATCGTCGGGCAACGTGGCGGTGAACGGTCCGCCGGCCGAGGTGCCCTGCGGGTTGCCTGCGATGCCCGGCACGCGACGGCCGGTCCATGGCGCGTTCAGGTTGTCCTGCGGGCCGAGCACGTAGGCCGCCGCGATGTTCTGGTGCGTCTGGAAGAGCTCCGCAATGCCCCACGCTTCAGGCGCGGACAGCGGCCAGTTGCCCGACGTCTCGCCGAAGTATTCGTACAAGTTGGGAAAGTTGCTGTTGATATCCGTGCCACCGACGCCGTCTTCGTTGAACTCACCGTCCTTGTCGACATCGCGTCCCTCGGTGTAGACGCGATATCGACCGCGCTCGCCGCGCAGCACATCGGCGCGTCGCATGAGCACCGGATTGAGTGAGTCGGGGATCCACGTGCCGGCCGGATCTTCGACACGCATCATCGTGATGAGTCCGTCGCCGTTGAGATCATTGGCGCCGTCTTCATCAATGCGTCCGTCCCGATCGGCGTCGTTAGGAGTGTCATTGCCGAGTCGCTCGTGAAGCACGCCAGAGAACACCGCCTCGGCTGCGTCCGGATTGGCGCGTGGCAGGACATAGAACGTGGTCCGGTCGAGCAGACTCTTCACGGCCGCGTCCGCTCCATAGCGCGATGCCATCGTGCCGATCATGCGCACGGCGGTTTCGCTGGCGACCAGATGCGGTCCGTGTGCATTGGCCACGACCAGTACGGCGGGACGAGCATCAGCCGCGTCACCGCCCGGACCGACACGCACGACGTGCACGGCACGACCCCCGGGCGACGTCGCGATCTGACGCACGCTTACCAATTGCGGATGCGCGCGGCGAATGGAGTCGATGGCGGCCGTGAGTTGCGCGTGATTGCGGTAGCCGCTGGAGAGACTTCCGGCTGAGCCCGCTTGCTGCGCCTGAAAGAGCGCTGGCGCCGCCGTTACAGCGGCGGCAATGAGCATCAGCCAGCCATGCGAGCGGCGGGCGAGAATGGGTGGGGTCATGGAGAGGGTGCGGAGGGAATTACTTGCTGCGAGGCGAAAGACATGTAGTTTCGAAAGTCTGCAGTAGAGCGTACTTCTACCAAGAGTACGCAACAAGCGAGCTCGACGCTGGGATGTGACGCTGGCGCATGTGTTCGCAGGTCATGCACGCCCTTCTTCAGGAGTCTGCGATGTCTTCCCTCCCTACGCGTATCCGCGCGACCTCTCTCCGTCGCCGCGCGACATGGTCCCTCGCTGCACTCGCACTCGGCGCCGGCACCGCCGCATTCACGCCGTCCGTTCGCGCGCTGCTCGTGCCCGGCGTCACATACGAGTTCAAGGTCACCACCTCGGAATCCGACGAAAGCTTCGCCGCTGCCGGCAAGACGCTCACGCAATCCGTGGGCAAGGTGCAGATCGCCGGCGACAAGGCGCGCATAGACTTCGGCGAAGTGAAAGGGCCGAGCCCGATGATGAACAGGGACGGCTACATGCTGGTGCACGACGGCGGCAACATGCTCTACATGGTGAACACGAAGGAGAAGCAGTACATGAAGATGGACCCGAAGGCGCTCGGCTCAATGTTCTCGTCGCTCACCAGCATGACGGGCGGCATGATGAAGATCGATGTGAGCAATGCGTCGATGCAGGTGCGCAAGGTCGGCGCCGGTGAGTCCCTGCTCGGCTACAACACCGAGAAGTGGGAGATCGATCAGGCGTACACGATGAAGATCAAAGCCTTCGGCTTCGGCAGCACCACAAAGAACGAGAGCCAGACGACGCTGTGGATCGCGCCTGCGCTCAAAGCGTCGGAGCTCATGAATCCCTTCCTCGATATGGGGCGCAACATGGCGTCGATGTTCGAGGGCAACAAGGAATGGGAGAAGGTCGTCACCGGACCGAGCAAAGAGCTGCCGCAGGCGGCGGCGCTCAAGATGCGTTCCACGCAGAAAACCACGGACGACAAGAACCGTACGCAGTTCTCGCTCAGCACCATGGAAGTGACGAAGTGGACGAAGGGCGATGTGGCGGCGGCGCAGCTGGAGCTGCCGTCCGGCTACAAGGCGATGGAGATGCCGAACATGGCCGCGTTGAGTGACTCGATGAAGGCGGCCGGTATGGATACGCTCGACCTGCGCGCGGCGATGAAGAAGGCGGGTTATGAGGATGAGGATATCGCCGAGGCGCTCAAGCAGGCTGCCATCGATGGTGCGAAGCAGCAGGCGAAGGAAGAAGCCAAGAACGCCGGCAAGGATGCCGTGAAGGCCGGTGTGCGCGGCCTGCTGCGCCGTCGGCCGTAGCCATTCCTGTTGGGCGGTTGGGCTTCATCCCTTCCGGCGCAGTTTTCGGTACCTTGGGCGGTTTGGCTCCCGACTCCTTGGGCCGTTCAGCTGGCCCAACCGGTAGGAGCCGAACGGCCCAAGGTACTGTCACGGTGCCCAACGGGCCAAAGCCCAACAGATGGAGAAAAAAACGCGGCGGCTCCTCCGGGAGCCGCCGCGTTCACATTGGTGCCATACGAACTACGAATCAGAACGCGGCGAGATCCAAGTATGCGTCGCGGAATGTGCTGATCTGCGGGAGAATGGCGTCTTCGAGACTCGGGGCGTAACCCACGAACGTATCCGTACTCGCCACGCGCTTCACCGGTGCGTCCAGCCACGAGAAGCAATCATCCGCAATGCGAGCCGCAATTTCGGCGCCGTAGCCCCACGAGATGCTGTCTTCATACGCGACAATCACCCGGCTCGTCTTCTTCACGCTGTTGTACACCGTCTCCTGATCCCACGGCGAAAGCGTGCGCAGGTCGATCACTTCCACCGACGGGCCACCTTCACCGGCAATCTGGTTCGCGGCCACAAGTGCGCGCTGCACCGTTGCGCCGTACGTCACCACCGTGATGTCGCTGCCCTCGCGTACCACGCGTGCCTTGCCGAACGGAATCATGAAGTTCGGTCCCGGATACGCGCCTTTGTTGTACGTCTGCCGGTAGAGATGCTTGTGCTCGAGAAAGATCACCGGGTCGTCGCAACGGATCGCGGTGCGCAGCAGTCCGTTGGCATCGAGCGCGGAGCTCGGGCACACCACTCGCAGTCCAGGGCAGTGCGTGAACAGCGATGCACCGGTTTGTGAGTGGTACACGGCGCCGCGGATGTAGCCGCCGGACGTCGTGCGCACGACCATGGGCGAACTGAACGTATTGTTCGAGCGCCAGCGCATCGTGGCCAGCTCGTCGCGGATCTGCATGTACGCGGGCCAGATGTAGTCGAAGAACTGGATCTCGACCACAGGCTTGAAGCCGCGACGCGCCAGGCCGATGGCGCGGCCGACGATGTTCGCTTCGGCCAGCGGCGTGTTGAACACACGCGTGCCGCCGAACTTCGTTTGCAGGCCGTGCGTCGCCTTGAACACACCGCCCTTGCCCTTGACCTTGCCCAGATACTGCTCGCGTGAAACGTCGGCAACGTCTTCACCGAACACGAGGATACGTTCGTCGCGCTGCATCTCGTCGCGCATGCACGCGTTGAGCAGGTCCACCATGGTGGTGGGATCGCCGGTGAACTGGGGATCATCTTCCGTGTCGAACGATTCGCCGGTGGGATCGACGTCGGGCGAGTACACACCGAAGTGCACCGTGCTCGCATCCGGCTGCGCCTGCGAGAGCGCATCGTCGGTCGCGGCCAGCACCGCCTCGTCCACTTCAGCATTGATCTGCGCGAGCTCCTCGGCAGTCGCGTGTCCGTTCAGCACGAGCCACTCGGGGAAGCGCGCAATCGGGTCGCGCGCGGCGTCGGCTTCACGCTCCTCGCTGGGTCGGTAGAGCACTTCGTCGTCGGAGAGTGAGTGCGAGTACGGGCGAATGACCTTGGCGTGCACGAACGCGGGGCCTTTGCGTTCACGGGCGTAGTTCACCGCGCGCGACATCGTCTCGTATGACGCCATGAAATCGCAGCCGTCCACTTCCTGGATGTAGAGATCCGGGAATCCGGTTACGAGTTTGGAGATCGAGCCGCCGGCCGTGCCCACTTCAACGGGCACCGAAATGGCGTACCCATTGTCTTCCACCAGATACACCACCGGCAACTTGAGATTGCACGCCGTGTTGAGCGACTCCCAGAACTCGCCTTCACTCGTCGTGCCGTCGCCCGTGGTGACGAGTACGACCTCATCCTTCTCGAAGCCGTCGGTGATGTCGAGCGTGCTGGCGCGCTGCGTGGCTTCGGCGGCGCCCACGGCCTGCAAAAACTGCGTTCCAGTCGGTGAGGAGACGGACACGATGTTCAGGTCCTTGTGTCCCCAGTGACTGGGCATCTGTCGGCCGCCCGAGTTTGGGTCGATCGCCGCGCCCACCGCAGAGTAGAGCATTTCGGCACC
>JBBQNT010000303.1:0-4536 GCA_038330215.1 Gemmatimonadales bacterium | reverse complement strand
CCTCCAGGTGGTGTACTTTCCGGGCGTCGACCTGTTCACGCATGTGGCCGACTCTGCGATGCACGCGCAGCAGCGCTACCTCACGAACGTCGTTGACTCAGCCATCGGTCGACTGCTCGGCGCGTACCGGAGTCGAGGCGTGCTCGACTCGACGTACGTGCTCCTGGTGTCGGACCATGGCCACACCCCAACCATCGCCGACGAACAGCACGCGCTCGGCGCCGGTGCGGAGGGACAACCGGAGGACGCGTTGGAGGCCGTTGGGTTCCGGGTGCGACCCTTCGAACTCGACACTGACGACGAGGCCTACCAGGCAGTGCTTGCCTACCAGGGGGCTTTTGCCTACGTGCACCTGGCCGACCGCTCTACGTGTCCCAAGGTCGGCGACCGCTGTGACTGGAAAACTCCGCCTCGCTACGAGCAGGACGTGCTCGAAGTTGTACGCGCCTTCGATGCGGCCGGACGCTCCGGTTTCCGCGCCGCAGGGCTCAAGGGCGCTATTGACCTGATTTTCGCTCGAGAGTCGAGGGGCGTGGAACCGGCTGGACCGTTCAAGGTGTGGGACGGCGACTCGCTCGTGCCGGTGGGCGACTATCTCGCCGCCAATCCTCGTCCCGACCTGCTGGACCTCGAGCATCGGCTCGAAGGGCTCGGCGTGGGCCGCTACGGGCACCGGAGTGGCGATGTCATGCTGCTTTCTCGCTACCGGGAGCAGGACCCCGAGATGCAGCGATACTATTTCGCCGCCACATATCGCTCCTGGCACGGAAGTCCCAGCCGACAAGACAGCGAGATGCTCTTCGCCCTTGCGAGGCCGGCCTCGACTGGTGTGGAGTTACGTGCGAAGATGCGCGCCGCCATCGGCGACAACCCCTCGCAGTTGGACGTGACGCCGCTGATCCTGAAGCTGCTGGGGCGCTGACACAAAAGTCGCGGTGCCCGATGTTCGGGGCACCGCGACGCAGGACGGCATCGGTATGGGACGCTTGCGTTAACTCTTCCGCGGTGTTTTGCCGCTGGTGTTCGTGGGTTTGTCGATTTTTCCCTTGCGATCGATATCCACGCGCTCCTTGCGCAGGTCCGCCTCAATGACTTGCTCACCCTGCACAGCGTGCTTCTTGATGACAATCTCTTCCTTGGCGACGGTACGCTTGCTCGCGACCACCTCCTCCTGCATCAACGGGATTCGGATCTCGTCACCCTTGATCTCCGCGCTCGCCCCCATCTTCCGATCGCCGGAGACGGGTCGACGTTCCACCGTCACCTCTTCATGTGTGACCGGAACGGTCTTGCGCACGTGCTCCGTCTCAACGCGCTTGCTGACGCCGACTGCGCCTGCGCTGACGTTGCGCTTGCCGATCGCCAACTCCTCTTCGGAGCGAGTGATGTATTGCGCCTTTGACTTGGCGTCGCCGACTTTGGCCCGGCGTCCCTCGAACGGGCTGTTGTCGTCGAAGTACGGCTGTCCGTAGAAATCACCGCTGTTGCCGAGCTTGCCGGTGGACTTGCCCTGCGCTGGTTTACCGAGCTGCGCGATGAGAGCGCTCTCGTGCTCACGCGAGAGTGCGCCATCAGGCGTGTACGGCGGCAAACCGTTGATGGCGTCGGCGCGCAGGTTCACGACCACCTCATCCTCATCATCGTCCAGACGCGTGACACCGATCGGTACCACGGTATGGCGACGGTCAGGTGAGAACTCATCGTCCAACTTCATCTCGAGGTACCGGACCTTCAGCATACCGGTATCGACGAGCAGATCGTCCACTTCGCCGATCTTTCGGCCGTCCATCGTGCGTACATCCCAGCCGCGGATATCCGGCTCTCCATCGGCGATCTCAAAATCATCCATATCGCTCAACCGAGCGAGAGCGGACTCCTGCTTGCCCCGCGCATCGTGCTCGGCAACGTTCGTTCGAGCACTCGTATTTCGGTTCGGTTGCTCCGAGGGGGATTCATGTCTGGTCATTGTTGTTCCTCCACTACTTCAGTTCAAGGGTCAGTTATGCTACAGAGGGCTTTGCGCACCCCCTCGCGTCACGTCATGTCACGAATCGATTCGGCAGCCTGCGCGAAGAACTCCTCGATCTTGTCCGCCTGATCCGAGAGCAAACGGGATGCGTCGATCCCCGTGGCAGCATTCTTCAACGCGTCAAGATTGTCTGCGGCCCGGTCTGCCGCGCTACCGCTCATCTGCGCAATCGTGCTTGAGATCATGATGAACGCTTCACGAGTCTGCAGGGCATGTTGTGTCGACGTCGGATCTCGCTGCATGGCGTCAGCCCGCTCGCGGATCTCGGCGATGCGCTGTTCCTCAGCGACGCCAGCGACTGGATTGGCTGCTGAAACTTCGCTCAGTGCCGCCGCCAGCTGCCGCAGTCCGTCAGCCGTGTAATCGTGCGCGAGGCCTGCAGCGCGAGAAGCGCGCGCGTCCACGAACTGCAGGTATTGTGCTACGGCGCTACCTTCTCCGGGTTGCGTGGTGCCGCTCACCATTGCCTCGTCGGACACGGCCCCGACCATCGTACTGTCGGTATCGTCTACCGCGGCGACGTTCAGGTTGTCGCCACGACCCCAAAAGTACCAGAACAGCAGGGCGAGTACGATCAGGGCGACCACGATCCACGGCCACACACTGTTTTCCTTCCGCTGCACATGCAGCTCAGCCATAATGTCCTCCGGTTTGCAGGATGAGCTGTAATTTCGCACCTTCCCTGCACACAAGCCATTTGTCGCGCTGGGGGAATTGACGTGTGTACGAAGAGAAACGCGTTTTCTATCCCCAGTGACACTTGACACAGTTTTCGACTGCGTTGGAGTCGGTGCGGCGCAGTCAGTTTCACCTTCCCTGATTCCGGGACATACCATGCCGCTGCACTCCCCGCGCGTCGCTCTGCTCCTGCTGCTGCTGTTCGCAATTCCGTTGCGTGCGCACCCACAGGCATCAGTACGAGTGCAGGTCGCGCTCCCGCAGGACATGGCGAACACACCGCTCGACGGACGCCTGCTCCTGCTCGTCTCCACCGACAGCATGCGCGAACCGCGATTTTTGATCAGCGACGGTCCCGAAACGCAACTCATCTTCGGAACGGACATCGAACGCTGGATGCCGGGCTCGTCGCGCCAGGTAACCGAGCAGGCTGATGCATACCCACTGAAGTCATTGCGTGAGCTGCCGAGCGGGCGATACTGGGTGCAGGCGTTTCTCAATCGCTATGAAACGTTCACGCTGAGCACGGGACACACGGTGAAGCTGCCACCCGACAAGGGCGAGGGGCAGCAGTGGGCCCGCAAGCCAGGCAATCTCTACAGCACACCACGGTGGATCACGCTGGACAGACAGCCAGGCACACTGCCCACGGTGTCGTTGGACAAGGAGATTCCGACCATTGCGCCGCCTACAGACACGAAGTGGATCAAGTACATCACGATTCGCAGTGAACGACTGTCGAAGTTCTGGGGCCGCGACATGTACATCGGCGCCAACGTATTGCTTCCCGCCGGCTTCGATGAGCATCCGAACGCTCGCTATCCGCTGGCGGTGTACCACGGACATTTCCCCGCGACGTTCGAAGGCTTTCGGGAAACACCGCCTGACCCGGATCTCACACCGGATTTCTCCGCGCGCTTCAATCTCGCAGGCTACAACCGCATTCAGCAGGAGTTGCATCACCAGTTTTACAAGGATTGGACATCACCCGACTTTCCGCGTGTGCTGCTCATGGAGGTGCGTCACCCCACTCCGTACTACGACGATTCGTACGCCGTGAACTCCGCGTCACAGGGACCATGGGGCGACGCCATCATGTACGAACTCATCCCGGAAGTGGAGAAGCGCTTCCGCGGACTGGGCCAGGGCTGGGCACGCATCACATACGGTGGCAGCACCGGCGGCTGGGAAGCCATGGCGGTGCAGATGTTCTATCCTGACGAGTTCAACGGTGCGTTCGTCGCCTGTCCTGACCCGATCGACTTTCGCGCCAACACGGTCTTCGATCTGTACAAGGACAGCAACGCCTATTTCGTGGACGGTCGGTGGCTGCGCACGCCCCGTCCCGGACGTCGCAACTATCTCGGACAGGTGCAGACGACCATGGCCGATGCCAACCGCCGCGAGGCTGCACTCGGCAGCAAGGGCCGCAGTGGCGATCAGTGGGATATCTGGCAGGCGACGTACTCGCCCATGGGCGACGACGGATATCCGAAGCCGATCTGGGACAAGGCAACCGGCGTGATCGACAAGGACGTGGCCGCCTACTGGCGCGAGAACTACGATCTGTCGTACATACTGCGACGTGATTGGGCGACGCTCGGACCCAAGCTGTACGACAAGCTCAACATCTACGTCGGTGACATGGACAACTATTATCTCAACAACGCAGTCTATCTCGTTGAGGACTTTCTCAAAGGTACCGTCAGTCCCAAATGGACGGGCGAGATCACGTACGGTGATCGCGCCGAACACTGCTGGAATGGTGATGCAACGCGAAGCAATGCGTACTCACGGCTGCGCTACCACCAGATGTACATTCCGCGCAT
>JBBQNT010000302.1:0-4581 GCA_038330215.1 Gemmatimonadales bacterium | reverse complement strand
CATGGCGGAAGTGCAGCGCATTCTGCGCCGAGAGCACAAGCTCATGCGCGATACGCCCGATGACTTCGAGATTCGCAATCAGGCCGATTTCCTGAACACGGCCGCAGAAACGAGCAAGGTGTTCGGCTCGCTGCTCGCCGGCATCGCCGCCGTATCGCTGCTTGTTGGTGGTATCGGCATCATGAACATCATGCTTGTGTCCGTCACCGAGCGCACGCGCGAGATCGGCGTGCGCAAGGCGCTCGGCGCAACACGTATCAACATCCTGCTGCAGTTCCTGATCGAGGCGATCGTGCTGTGCCTGCTGGGCGGTATCATCGGGGTGATTCTGGGCGGTGGTGGCGCGATCATGCTGGGCAACGTCTTCAACTGGAATACGCAGTTGAGTTACCAGTCGGTTGCCATGGCTTTCGCCTTCTCCGCGACGGTGGGCGTGGTATTCGGTGTGTGGCCCGCCCGGCGTGCGGCCAGGCTTGATCCCATCACGGCTCTTCGCTACGAGTAACGTCGGCGCTGTGACGCGCCGCTGACCGTGCGCGCCATTCAGGCGCGGTGGTGAGGTGCAACTGCGGCGTGTCGACCCAGGCGTGTTCGTGTGGGAACCAACGTGGGTCAGGTGGGCGAACGAACAGCTGCGGGGATCGCATCATGATGGTATCATGCGGCGGTCCTCTTTCTGCGCCCCCGCTACACGCCCGGAGATTACCGCGTGCCACGCTTCCCCGGTCTCGTCGTTCTCGCGACTGTACTCGCCGTCGCCCTGCTCTCGCGTCCGCACACGCTCGCAGCCCAGACCTCGCAAACCGGACTTCTGCAAGGCACGGTCGGGGTCGCCGATGGGCGACCGATCGCCAACGCAACCATTGCACTGCAGCGCGCCGACGGCTCGTATTCGCGCGAAACGCGCAGCGATCAGTTTGGCACCTTCCGCGTCAACTTCATCACGCCCGGCGCGTACAACGTGACCGTACGACAGATCGGGTACCAGCCGGTCATATACGAGGGCGTGGCGATTCGCGCGGCCGAGGTGCAGCGGCTCACCGCAGTGCTCACGCCGTCGCGCACGGAGCTGCAGGCGGTGACGATCAACGCCGATGCCTCGGCCATCAACACCACCACGACGGAGTTCACCACGTCGCTTGGCTCGCGCGAACGTGAGTTGCTGCCGGCCGCGCGCGATGCCAACTCGCTTATCGCCTTCACGCCGGGCGCACGTCCCGGTCAGCTGTTCGGCGGCTCCACGTCGCAGGCGAATCTCTACCAGCTCGACGGTGTGATGGTGAATCAGCCCGGTTCAGGCGGCTCGTTCCTGCTGCCCAACGTGGACTGGATCGAGGAGTTCAAGGTCATCGGACTGGGGGCGGGCGCGGAGTACGGAAACTTCCAGGGCGGCTTGATCAACATTGTCACCAAGTCCGGCTCCAATACACTGCAGGGCCAGGTGCGCACGTTCTACGAAAGCCGCAGCTTCAACGCCAGCAACGTGAATGCGTTCGAGAACGGCTCGGAGCTCGACAATCGTTTCGAGGTGAACGCGGAAGTACGCGGACCGCTCATTCGCGACAAGCTGTACTACTACGTGTCCGGGCAGGAAGCGCGCAGCGGCAGGCGTGTGGTGGACTTCAGGAGCGCCGCACAGGACAATGTCACGTGGCTGCCCACGCTCACCGACCGCCGGGAGCAGAAGTACTATGGCAAGCTCACGTGGCAGGCGAGCGAGCGCGATATCGTGAACGCGTCGGCGGGCGTGGACAATCTGTACCGGGAGCGCGCCGGCCTTTCGGGTTACGATGCGATCGACGCGACGTACAAGGGTGAGTCGCCGAGCACGTTTTATCAGGCGAACTGGCAGCGCACGATCAGCAGCAACAGGTTTCTCGAGCTCAAGTTCTCCGGCTACAGCGGGCGTGACGATGAGTATCCGTACAACGGCTCGAACTTCCCCGCCGTCGTGCTGCTCGACGCGCCAAACTCACCCCAGTTTGCGAACGCGTACTACACGCGCCGCAACTCGCCGTCCAGTCTCGGGTTCTCGGCGGTGTATGACTCGTACTTCGCAACCGGCGGGTGGCAGCACAACCTCAAGGTCGGTTCGGACTACAACATCGGTTTGTGGCGGGAGCGTCGCACGCGCAACGGTGACTACACATGGTACACCGAGGCAGGCGCCAACTTCGACGCGTTGAATCCGGCCACGTGGCAGGAGATTCCGAGTCTTGGTGTGTATGCCACGACCGACACGGGCGGCCGCATCGATCTCGAGGCCGACACGCGGAACGCCGCCATTTATGTGCAGGACTACATTCGCGTCAACGACCGACTCTCGCTCAGCGCGGGGCTGCGCATGGGGCTCTGGCAGGGCTACATCACGCCCGGCAACGGCGGCGGCTCGCGTGGCACGTCACGCTTTGAGGCCGTCAGTGCAACCGGCTTCGACCCGCGCATCGGTGCCACGCTTGACGTGTTCGGCGACGCGAGCCTGGTGGCCAAAGCCCACTGGGGCCGGTTCCACCAGAGCCTGTTCGCGCTTTTCTATGACCGCGCGCCCGGCGCCAACGTGTTCACAAACATCGAGTTCTGCGACTGGAACAACACCGACAAGACCAAGCTGCCGGAGCTTGGCCGGCAGTACACGCCCGCCGAGTTCGACCAGCTCTTTACCTGTTTTGCGGGCTCGAATCTGTTCAATGAAGCGAGCGCCATTGAAGACTACAAGCAGCCGTACATGGATCAGGTCACGCTCGGCCTCGAGAAGTCGCTCGGGCGCAACCTCAAGGCCGAAGTGGTCTACATCAATCGACGCAACCGTTCCGTGCTGTCGCTGGTGGACAAGAACATCAGCGGCAACTGGTCGCCCATCAACAACGTCTCGGTGACCGATACGCGCGGTGCGGTGCCCGATCCCGATGGCAATCCGCTCGTGCTGCCGGTGGTGTATGTGCGGAACGACGATCTGCGCAACCGCCTTGCCGCCGGCGATCAGATTCCGGGTTACTCCGCGGTCGACACGCTGCGTCTCACGTTCAATCAGAATCTCGTCATCCGCCCCGTGGACGAAGCAGAGCGCAACTTCAACCAGGTGCAGTTCTCATTGCAGGGCAACTACGAGCGCGTGTCGTTCAACGCGGCGATTGCGCTCACCGATCTCACCGGCAATCTGTTCTCGGTCAACGGCTACTTCAATCCAAGCGGACAGGAGCACGGCCCGTTCGTCGAGCCCAACGGCCAGACGAACTACAGCGGAAAACTTGGCAACTTCTCGCCGTGGGACGTCAAGTTGCGAGTGAGCGGCGAGTTGCCGTGGGGCTTCGAAGGCGGGGCGTTTTTCACGTACATCTCGGGCGATTTCTGGACGCCTTCGCTGAGCGTTTCGCGCCAACTCGTGTTCAACGCGCAGCAGCCCGGTGGCGGATCGGTAGCACTCGACGACCGGCTTTTCCGCAGAGCGGTGGGCCAGTCGGTGTTCACCGAAACGCGTGGCAACCGTCAGTTCGACGGGCAGACCAACCTTGACCTGCGCCTGCAGCGCGTCTTCAGCCTGGGCGCGAACGATGTGATCGTGGGGCTGGAAGCGTTCAACGTCTTCAACAGCAATACCGTGACCTCGCTCAACGAGATCCTCAACAACCAGGATCCGGCAGACCCCACATCGCTTGTCGGTGCCACGCGCTTTCGCCAGCCGCCCACAACATTTCGCTTCAACGTGCAGTATCGACTGTAATCCGCGCGCTTCCATTGTGGAGACGAGTGTCTAGCTTACCACTCGTCTCATGTCCGAACCTCCGGAAACATCCTCGCCCCCAGCGGGTCGCCGACTGGCGATCCTGAGCCTCACCGCGCTGGGGGTCGTATATGGCGACATCGGCACCAGCCCGCTGTACGCCATCAAGGAATGTTTCGGGCATGTGTACGGGCTGCTGCCCACGCCGGCGAATGTGTACGGGATCCTGTCGCTGGTCTTCTGGGCGCTGACGCTGGTCATCTCCGGCAAGTACATCACGTTCATTCTGCGAGCAGACAACCGCGGCGAGGGCGGCACGCTCTCACTGCTGGCACTGATCTTCCCGCGCCGCACGCCCGGCGGCATCGATCGCAAGCGCGGATTCTGGCTGGTCGCGCTGGCCCTGTTTGGCACGGCGCTGCTCTACGGCGACGGCGTGATCACCCCCGCCATGTCCGTGCTGGGCGCGATGGAGGGCCTCAAGGTGGCGTCGCCCGAGTTCGAACGCGCTGTGGTGCCGCTCGCGATCGTGATTCTTGTCGGGTTCTTCTCGCTGCAGCGATTCGGCACCGATCGCGTGGGCAAGCTGTTCGGGCCCGTCATGCTGGTGTGGTTCACCACGATCGCCACTCTGGGTGTGCTCGAGATCGTGCGCGCGCCGGCGATCCTGCTGGCGGTGAATCCCTGGTACGCGGTGCAGTTTGCGCTCGACAACGGTACGCTCGCGTTCCTCGTGCTCGGCTCCGTGGTGCTCGTGATCACGGGCGGTGAAGCGCTCTACGCGGACATGGGACACTTCGGCAAGCGTCCGATTCGCCTCGCCTGGCTGTCGTTCGTCATGCCGGCGCTGCTGCTCAACT
>JBBQNT010000301.1:0-4581 GCA_038330215.1 Gemmatimonadales bacterium | reverse complement strand
ATCATCGGTATGGCTTCGACTGCAGCAGTACGACGTCGGCGGACACGATATGCACGGTCATCCCAAAGCGTTCGCCGATCCACATGAACGTCGCATCACTGAAAAAGCTCACGTGCGTGGGATCGCGCACGTAGTGCCAGTCGGCGAAGGCACTCGGCGTGGAGACGCGCTTGGTCATCACGCCGAGCCAGCCGTGCGGCTTGAGCACGGCGAGCAGGCGGTCGAGCACAGCGGCGGGTTGCGCGAGATGTTCGAACACTTCGCTGCTCGCGATGAAATCGTAACGCGCGTCGAACACGCCGTCGTCGTTCGCGAAGAACGGATCGTACTCGGCGCACTGCACGCCCGACTCACGAAACATCGCTGATAGCGTGGGTCCGGGACCGCATCCGAAGTCGAGGCCCGTTGCGCCGTCTGAGAT
This sequence comes from Gemmatimonadales bacterium, assembly GCA_038330215.1. Classification (GTDB taxonomy): domain Bacteria; phylum Gemmatimonadota; class Gemmatimonadetes; order Gemmatimonadales; family Gemmatimonadaceae; genus JAABRT01. Next base: position 4,160 of record JBBQNT010000301.1, on the reverse strand, counting down.
GCGGGCGCGCAGCGGCTCGAAGAGGCGTGAGAGAAACCGTCGGTAGCCTGCATCGGCGGGATCATTCTCGTGCTGCTCGTAGACGGCGCGTTCGTCCGCTCGCGAAAGGTGAAAGCGGCGCGGCACGAACACCAGTGAGCACGTGTCGCATCGCCGGAAGCTGCGTCGCTGCCCGCTGCCGGCGGGCACCACCTGCTCATGGAACGCTTGCGAGCGCGAGTTGTCACAGAGAGGACAGCGCGCGTCGTCGGATCGATCGCTCATACTCATCCGGAACATCGTGGGAGGTGCGTGCGTCTGCGCATCATCGGAGAAGGCACGAGCTGGGGCAAGTCGACGCACGTGCAGCGGAGTGGCCCAGCGCACTCGACGCGCAGAAATGTGACGTGCACCGAACATTCGCCTGCGCTTGCGCGTAGCTTTGAATGTTCGCCCATCGTGAACTTCTTAAGCCCCAAAGCCGATGACGCACCGTACAAACCTCGTTCTGACGGCCGGCTTGTTGCTCGGCCTCTCAGCCTGCGCGATTACACCCGCGCCCACGCCGGCGCCCGGTGCCGGCACACCAGCACGCACTGCCAGCGGCGGCCAGGATAGCTCCCGTCCCGGAGGAGCAGGGGCCTCGCAAGCCCCGCGCCCCTATCGGCAAGTGGTCACGGACCGCGCGGTTACGCAGGACGGCATCTTCCGCGTGCACCGCATCGCCGAGCGCCTGCTCTTCGAGATTCCAGCCTCCGAGCTCGGACGCGAAATGCTGCTCATCAGCCGTCCCGTCGAGTCGACGCTGCAGGACCCCGGCGGCTTCTTCGGGGGCGGAATGCGCGCGATCGTGCAGTGGGAGCGCGACGGGAATCGCGTGATTCTGCGCGCCAAGCAGCACAACCTCGTGGCCGACACCACATCGCCGATCTGGCGACAGGTGGCGGGCTTCCGGAAGGGCCCCGTGCTGGCGACGTACAACGTGGCCGCGTACGGCCCGGACAGTGCGGCCGTGGTCGATGTGAGCGACCTCTTCCTGTCCAACATCCCGGAGATGGGCCCGGTTGACGGCATCGTGCGCGCACGCAGCTGGGTGGAGCGCACCATGGCGTTCCCGGACAATCTCAACATCGAAGTCACGCAGTCGGGTCAGTCGCGTCCGCCCGCTCCGGGTGGTGGCGGCGGTGGCGGCGGCGGGGGGCAGCCGCCCCTTCGCTCGCAGACCGTGCGCCTGCAGTTCAGCATGCTGCGCTTGCCGGACGAGCCCATGATGCCGCGCTGGCACGATGAGCGGGTGGGCTTCAACTCGAGTCGCACGTACGACATGTCGCGCGACGTGCACAAGGCCGAGCAGGTGCGGTTCATTCATCGCTTCAAGCTGGTGAAGAAGAATCCCAACGCGGCGGTGTCCGATCCCGTCGAACCGATCATTTACTGGATCGATCCGGCCACGCCCGACTGGCTCAAGCCGTGGATCGTGGAAGGCGTCAACAAGTGGCAGGGCGCGTTCCGCGAGGCGGGCTTCAGCAACGCGATCTTCGGACGCATCGCACCCACGCCCGAGGAAGACAGCACCTTCTCGCTCTTCGACGCGCGGCACTCGGTGATCTACTGGCGTCCGAGCACCGTTGCCAACGCGACGGGCGGACAAATCGTCGATCCGCGCTCTGGGCAGATCCTGAAGGGCGAAGTCAACATGTACCACAACATCATGGAACTGCAGAAGAACTGGTACTTCATCCAGGTCTCGCCGCTCGACAAGCGTGCACAGACGCTGCCGATGCCCGATTCGCTCATGGGGCGGCTCGTGGAATACGTGGTCACGCACGAAATCGGCCACTCGATCGGCTTCCCGCACAACATGAAGTCGTCGGCCCAGTATCCCGTCGACTCCATTCGTAATCGCGGCTTCCTCGAGCGCATGAACGGTCACGTGGCCACGCTCATGGACTACTCGCGCTTCAACTACGTGGCGCAGCCGGAGGACAGCATTCCGCCGCACCTGCTCATTCCGCAGGTGGGTCCGTATGACGTGTTCGCGGTGAAGTGGGGCTACACGCCGATTCCCGGCGCGCGCACGCCCGACGCGGAGAAGCCCACGCTCGACCGATGGGCGCGTGTACAAGATGAGTTCCCCTGGCTGCGCTTCACCACAGCCGATGCAACGGCGGATCCGGAAAACCTCACGGAAGCGGTCGGAGACGCGGATGCGGTGCGCGCCACAACGCTTGGCATGAAGAATCTCGAACGCGTCGTGAGCTACATCCTGCCGGCGGCCGAACGCGCCGGCGAAAACTACGATGAAGTGCGCACGCTCTACGGCGAGGCCGTCGGGCAGTGGGGACGCTACATGAACCATGTGGCCGCAGTGGTCGGTGGCGCCTACACGCAGGAGCGCTACGGCACCGGAGAACGATTCCGTCCCGTGGAGAAGGCGCGCCAGCGCGAGGCGGTGCGCTACTTGAACGAAGCGGCATTCCATGTGCCGGAGATGTTTGTGGATGCGTCGCTGCTTCGCCGCATCGAGAACGAGGGCGCCGTCGATCGCTTCCGCGCACGGCAGGCGTCGGTGGTCAACACGCTCATGAATCAGTCGCGTCTCGACCGGCTCGTTGAGTTCGAAGCGCTGGCCGAGCGTCCCGCTGACGTGTACACACTCGCGGATCTGATGTCGGATATGCGTGCCGGCATCTGGGGCGAGCTGCGCCAGTCGAACGTGCGCGTGAACGTGTATCGCCGCAATCTGCAGCGCGCGTTCCTCTCGGCGGCCGACAGCCGGCTCAACCCGAGTGAAGCTGCACTCACACGCACCAACAATCCGGCGCCCAATCCGGCCGCGTCCGACGTGCGCGGACTGCTGCGCGCGGAGTTGCAGGATCTGGATCGTCTCGCGCAGCAGGCGCTACCGCGCGCCGGTGACGCGATGACGCGCATTCACCTGCGTGACCTTCGCACGGAGATCGCCCGCATTCTGGAGCCAACCAACTGATGCACCTGCCTGTCAGCGCCGCGCGGAGCGGCACCATCGCGTTGTTGTTGTGCGTGATCCCCGCGGCGCTGTCTGGGCAATCGAAGGCCGCCATGATTCCGGTGGGGGAGAGTGAGTTACGGGATACCGTCGCACTCTTCACCACCGATCGTGGCGCGCTCTCTCGCCGGTGGACGGTGGAGTATTCCACCGATCGTCGGGCGCGCTTCCGTGATTTCTACAGCGACTGGCGCGAGCGGCTTGCTCGCATCGCGTTCGACAAGCTCAGTCAGGAAGGGCGCATCGACTACGTGCTGCTCGACCACCGGCTGCGTTCGGAGCTGGCCAAGCTCGCGCGCGAAGAGAAGCTCGCGGGGGAGGTGGCGGCGCTCGTTCCTTTCGCGGCTCGCATCACGGCATTCGAGGAGGCGCGACGTCGCTTCGAGCCCGTTGACGGTGCGCTCGCCGGCAAGATATTATCGACGCTTGCGACCGAAGCAGACAGCCTTGCCAAGCTGGTTCGCGCAAAGAAGACCGACAGCGCCACGCGCGCTGAACGCATTGTCGCGCTGCGTGCTGTTGCGTATGTGGGTGACCTGCAGACGGGTCTGCGCAACTGGCATCGCTTCTACGCCGGCTACGATCCCGTCTTCACCTGGTGGACGAGCGATCCGTATCGCCGCGCGAATGAAGGGCTCACCAAGTATGCGAAGGCGATCCGCGAGGAGATCGTCGGACAGCGCGAAGGTCAGGAAGAGCCCATCATTGGCGATCCGATCGGTGCCGATGGTCTGGCCGATGACCTCGACGCGGAGATGATCGCCTACACACCAGACGAGCTGATCGCTCTGGCCGAGCGCGAGTTCGCATGGATCGAGCAGGAGCAAAAGAAAGTCGCGCGTGAAATGGGATTCGGCGACGACTGGCGCGCCGCGCTCGACGCGGTGAAGCAGGCGTTCGTGCCGCCGGGTCAGCAGCCTGAGCTGGTGCGCAAGCTGGCGCGCGAGGCCGTGGCGTTCATCCGGGAGCGGGATCTGGTCACCGTGCCCGCGTTTGCGGACGAAGTGTGGCGCATGGAGATGATGTCCCCTCGTCAGCAACTTGTTTCGCCGTTTTTCCTTGGCGGCGAAGTGATTCAGGTGGCGTATCCCACCGACTCCATGGCGCACGACGACAAGCTGATGAGCCTGCGCGGCAACAATCCGCATTTCGC
>JBBQNT010000300.1:0-4586 GCA_038330215.1 Gemmatimonadales bacterium | reverse complement strand
GGGCACCGACTCGGCGTTCGCGAACTGCATCGAAGCGGCGGCTGACTTCGCGGAGGCCAGTGCCGCGCGCGCGTCGTAGAACGCCCGCAGATCGCGCAGCGAGATCGACTCGATGTCTCCACCAATGCTGCCTTCACTGAAGCTCAGCGCCATCCACGGTTCAAAGCGCGTGATCACGCGTGGCTTCGTTTCCGGATGCGTGTGCAGGTAGTAGTTGAGTCCGTCCGCGAACGCGTCCATCAATACCTTGAGCGAATCCGCGCTCGTCTCGTACTTCGCGCGCATGCTGTCGGGATGGATGAACAGTTTCATGCGCAGATCCTGATAGATCGCCGATTCGCCATCCGCTTCGGCGAGGCGCCCCATTGCGTTCAGGTAGTTCTGCTCGATGCGCGTGAAGTCGTCTTCGGCCTGCGCATACATCACGCCGAACACCGCGTCCGAGTCCGTTGCGCCGCGCACGTGCGGCACACCCCACTCGTCGCGCGTGATCGTCACACGATCGGCGGTCGATTGCCAGCGATTGAGCTCTTCGGTCTGGACGACAGTGGGGGCCACCGACTCGCGCGAGGCCGACGAATCGGGGCTGCAGGCGAGGGCGAAGGCACAGCCGAGAAGGGCGAGCGAGCGAATCGCGGACTGGCGCATGATGTCGGTGGGGAGGCGGGAGGGACGGTGGTTGCCCTCGCAAGATAACTCGTGCCGATCGACGCGTCCGCAGCGTTACGCGAGCTCGCGCAGCCTGAAGCGCCGCTACGGCGACCCACTCCGCTGCTGAGCGCGCGCCATGTACTGCACCGTCCAGATCATGACGATGGTTCCGCCCCAGGTGAGCCCGTGATTGCTGGGAATCCAGAGGTCCGGTTCACGAATCCCCGCGTAGCCGCGCTGCGCCTCGATCGCGGCAATGTCACGCTTATGTGGCATGTCGCGAATGTCCCTGATCGGACGCCCATCCACATAGACGAACTGAGCTCTTGTCCCCAACGCAAACCGCGGCGAAAACTGAAGCACATCGGCCGTGTTGTAGAGCGGCAGCCGCTCGATTTCGTCGGCATACATCACCGCACCCATCCCCCGCCGTTCGCGGTCTGCGACGCGGGCGAGCGCCGACCGCACCGCTCTGACGGTCACGGTGCGCAGCTGCACGGCCTGCAGGCGGATGGTCACCACTTCCGTCTGTCCCGCTCGAACAATCACCGGGCTGCTCGAGGGCGCAGCACCGACGAGACGAGCCTCGAGCACGTACGCTTGCGGTGCGAGCCCACCGAACACGAATGATCCAGCGGCATCGGTACGCACGGTGCGACCGCCTGGTGAAAGAGTCACGCTCGCGCCCTGTACGGGCGACGAGTCGGCCGCAACCACTGACCCGCGCACTGTGCCAACGTTCGGTTGCGCGCGAGCTGCCAGGGGCATCAGCAGCATCAGCGCCGAGGCCGCAGCGAGCGTCAGAGGCTGCGCTGGTCCGCCCATCAGCGCGTCAGTTCAGCCGCTGCGTCTGCCACGCGTTCGAAACTCGAGTGCACCTTGAGGCCACGTGAAGGGGCTCCCTCATCGACGACTCTGCCTACGAAGAATGCCGAAGATCTCGACCGACGCGCCCTGCCACGCCGCCGTCTCCACCGGCGGACGCCGCAGCAGGTAGCGCTCGCGGTGGACATGCTCCCCATGACGCACCGTCAGGTGCACAGTGGCGCTGTCACCGAACAGCGTCGCCGAGTCTGCCAGCACGAGGCGTGCAGCCAGTTGCGCGTCGGGCGCGTTTGCGCTCGCCACAGCACAGCCGTCCGCGCGTGTTGCGAGCAGGCCGGGCTGAGATACGAACCGCTCGAACGTCTTCGCGACTGTCGTGCTGTCTCCCACGATCGCGCGGATGGAACACTCATCGACGCCGGCACCATCGGCAAAGACCGTTTGCCTGAAGGACGCCGTCGCGCGAAGGACCTGCGCCATCACTTCGGCGCGCGTCGTGCTGCTGCTGCGCTGAGCAGTACGCGCTTGTGCGTGACCCTGGCTGCAGAGCCCCGCAACAAGCGCGAGGTGCACGAGCATGACCGACCAGTCCTTCGAAGTCACGGGGATTGTCCGCTGTCGAACCGTCCCCTACTGCTACGATACGACGACGTTCGCCGGGCCATCACCTTCGACGTGCACAACCCGTCCTTCAACATCAAAGTACACTCTCCGTCGATACGAGAAAGCCATTCCACACAACTCACTACACCAGTAACTCCATGACATCGAGAGCTCCACCACACGATGCGCATCGTGTTCCGACGTCGGCATGACGATCGCGCGGTAGCTGAACTCGGTCCCATCCGGCCCATCGGCACCTGGCTGGTGAAACTGTCCGCGCCCATGCACGATGTCTCGAAAGCGCCCCATATAGTAGCTGACTGCGCCGGACGTCAGTGCCAACGGTGTGAAGGTGCCGTCAAAATCGAACAGCCACCAGCGTTCACTGGGCGCACCCGCCACACGGGGTTCAGCTGGACGTGAAAACGGCACCTCTTGTGCCACACCGGATGCGGCGCGCTCAAACTCCCGTCTCCACTCAGGTGTGAGTGAGAGTCCCGTATACACGCCGCTGTCCGGCAACACCCGCTCAGCGATGCGCATGAGCTCCCGCTCGTAGGGTGCGGAGACGGAACGGGAGATGCTCATGCGGTGTCGTCCGCCCGAGTAGGTTTCGTACAGCGAGTCCGGCAGGCGGTGTTCCCTTCCCAAATGGCGATCAGGTGCCCGCTGAGCTTCGGCTTCGGTCGCGACTGTAGCGCACAGGACGGCCAGCACGACTGCGCGAGCAGCGATTCTGCGCAGCACGGGTGCGGCGGTCTTGCTCTCGAAGCTCGAATCGCCCCGGCGCGCTATCATCCGTAAGCAGTACAGCATTTCCGTCAGCGATCCCTTGCCGCTAGCTGCAGGCAGAAGAGTTTGGTGTTGAGTATCCTGTTAGAGGATCAGTATGCAACAGACCGGAAAGATGATCGGCCTCGTGAGCTAGAGTATGATCAAGCCAACGACGTACAGGTTCATTCGTGGTGGCGTTGGCGGCACTGTTGAACGTGGTGAACCAAGCGTCGCTCAGCACCATCTAATGAATTGCACCGGTTCCGTCTTGTACTCTGGGAGCAGCGCCACCGAACGGATAGGCTCCGTTGGGATAGCTGAATGCGAATGTTCGGATCCGCACAATTCGGAATCGTATCAGCGGCAAGTGGAGTGCTTGTGTCCACTGGCGGCGGAGCGGGTGGCGCCGATCCGGGTCCCCATAGGCCTCCACTTCCTCCGCCACCGTCATAGTGAACCCACAAGTCCGTCTCGCCCCACCACGCATCGCCAGAGCCCCACTGAGATGCGCACTTGCCGAACACAAAACAGATGATCGTGTCGTGCGAGAGAAAGTTGTAGTCGGGTGTCGCCGTAACATGAACCGTGACGAGCATCGGCGGGTCACAATCTCCGCCAAGGCCATCCACTGAATTCGAGACGTTTGATCCCGCGCCATCTGTCTGACGCATGTCGGCAATCGGTGGGCCGCCTGGACAGTCACAATCGCCCATTGATGCCATCGAACGGGACCGCGAATGCACTTTAACCTGACGCGTGATACGATCGGCGCGCGTGTCGTGCGTGCGCAGCTGCTCGCCGTTGCCTCCACAGTCGTCGAAGTTGAAGACGGCCGCAGAGCCTGCTGCATCCAGGTTCGCAAGCTTGTCGGAGAGGCCGGCGGCACGTCCGGACGGTGGTGCCGAAAGGGCCGAGTCGATCGCCGCCCAGCCAGCACTTTCGCTGCTTTCTGCTACAAGGAGCTGGAGTTGTCTTGGAGAGAGTGACTCGCGAAGCGGACATACGATGCGCAACGTCTGCTGTCCGCGTGCCATGGTGCTGGCCACGTCTTTCTCGCGCTTGCCTTCGGTGTGCTGACGCAGAACCGCCTTGGGTGCTCCGCCAGTAAGCGCTCGAATCCGGGCGGGGGATACATCGAATGGAATAGCACTGCCTCGAATCAGAACGACCCGACGCACAGGACCCGGCAGCCCATCCTCACGACTGACAGAGCAGGTGAGTGTCGGAATTCCCCCCCCGAAGAGGAGAGTGGCACTGAGGCCAGCACACCCTCCTGAGATCGCGAGAGAGTCGACAGATAGTCGGGCTCGGTGGCGTCGGCTAAACTGTTGTCGCCACACGCCGCAACCACTGCTGCTGTCGCAACGAGTATTAGAGCGCGATCCAACTTGAGCCGCACAATTCGCATCCGTCTCCTCCCAGTCGAAGAAGTGTGAACCGCTCAACGAGTCACACATTTATATGGACACAAATCACCGTTTGGCAAGCAAATTTCTGCGACAAGAACGCGACAACGCTTGCACTTGTCCCTTTGTTGCGTCTTGAGGTTGTCAGTTCGTTTCGCGGGCAATGATTTGCGCATGCAATCTGCATTTTGTAGAGCACAATGCCCCCCTACTTCCCCATCAAAAACTCCAGCACATCAAATCGCGTGACGATCCCCTGCACCACACCATCCTTCTTCACCAGCACCGCGCGGTTCGCCTTCGACAACAGCTTCGCCACCTGCTCCA
>JBBQNT010000299.1:0-4626 GCA_038330215.1 Gemmatimonadales bacterium | reverse complement strand
GCACGACGGAACAGACTCGTGCGCCCGAATGGCGCGTACACAAGCACCCCGATCTTCCGCTCCTGCGCGAGCGGCAGGATCACCTCTTCCACACCGCGATTGTCCACGGCGTAGTCGATCCCGATAAAGTCCATGGGCTCGTTCCGCATGTATTCGGCCAAACGCCCGTACGCTGTGTCGCTGGTGGTCGTCACGCCGGTGTAGCGAATGCGGCCCGCCTTCTTGAGCTCCGTCAGAATGCCGAGCTGCGTGGTCACGTCGGCGAGGTTATGCACCTGGATGAGATCGATCTTCTCCTTCTTCACTTTCGCGAAGGACGCATCGATCTGGGCACGCGCGGCCGCGGGATCCGCTCTGCCATCACCACCCCGACCCACCACATTGACCTTCGTCGCCCAGAACAGCTTGTCGACGATGCCAAGTTCATTGGCAATCGTGCCCGCCGCCTGCTCCGACGCACCATAGCTCGGCGCCGTATCGAACACGCTCGCGCCCCGGTCCACCATCGTTTGCAACACTTCCTTGAGCGCGGACAAATCCTCCGAGCGCGCCACCGTTGAGAAGGTCGCCGAACTGCCAAGTCCGATCACCGGCAGCATCTCGCCGGACGATGGAATGGCCCGCTTGAGCAACATGCCTGGCTGCAGAGCGCGCGCGCTTTCCTGCATGGCACGCAACAAGCGGGGGGACAAGGCGAGAGACGCGCCAGCGCCAAGAGTGACGCCAAACCAGTCGCGACGAGAAAGCATGGACGGACTCCGGGAAGGGTGACGAAATTTGTACGCAAACCCGGGGCGAAGCGCTGGCCCTAGCACGCCGCATCCTCGGCACGCAGGTGACCGTGCGTCGCAGCCCATTCGAGCAGCACTCGGTCGGTCGTGAGTAGCACCCCCTCCTGCCGCGCCGTGGCCGCGATCAACCGGTCGGCTGGATCGCGATGGTGATCAAAGTCAGGAAGTCCCACGCTCTCGATAGCCAGCGATGCAGACACCGGAATCACGGTGAGTCCGGGCGCCCGCTCGCTCTCGCGCACCCACTGCGCAACCGGCACCGCCAGCGCCAGTCGTCGCTTGCGAACAAGCATCGCGATCTCCCACACCGAGATCGCAGAAGCCACCAGTCGCCCGTCACGCGCAGCAACCTCGATGCGCCGCCGTGCCACGGGCCCGAGGCGGTCGGTGTCGCCGTCCATTGCCCAAATCCACACGGCGGTATCCAGCACGATCACCGTGCGGTCAGGCGTCGGGCTCATCGGGATCGGACACGTTGGGATCGACCGTTGCGAAGGACTGCTCCGCATTCCACGCGTCGTCGAGCGGCTGCTCGATGTCGTGCGCCCGGGTCACGCTGCCAGCCAAACGTCCAATAAAGGGCGCGGGAGCGGGCACCTTTGCGGGATGAATGTCTACCAGCGGCTGGCCGCGCTTCATCACTCGCACAACCTCCCCGCTTTCACGCACCTCGGGCATGATCGTGGTGCAGTGCGCTTTGAACTCGGCCACCCCCACTTCCCGTACTCGCTTTTTGCCGGCCATCCCTGCCTCCTGAAGTAGTCACTTCAAAGTGACTACTTCAGGCGCTGAAGTCAACGTGACGGCCGGTGCCCCGTATGCTTCTCCGGCTTGCACGCCGACTCAGCGGCGTGATACGTGTCATGCACGGTCTTGAGCGCGGCCTTGAGCACGGCGTCATCGGCGTTGCGAGCTACGAGGGCCGCTACGGATTGCGTCTCGGGCAACAGCTTGGCCACCGACGACTTGACCACAGGCGAGTCGCAACCCTTGGGTGCGGTGGCTGCGGACCAGGCTTTGGCGGCCGACACGAGCTTGTCGGCGGACGCGCGCGCCGGGGAAAGGCTGTCGTTCTTGGCCGGGTGCCAAGCCGCTGACATTACGTCATGAAAAATGTCGAGCTCCTTCCAGCCGCTCTTGGCATGCTGCTCTTCCTTCATCCCCTCCGCCTTCGCGCCCTCGGCGTGATGCGCGCCATGCCCCTGCATCGGCTTGGGTGGCGTGGCTTGCTGAGCGGAAACGGCGGGCACCATGGCAAACGTGACAACGGCGGCTGCGAGCAGCGCTTGGCGAACAACTGCAGTCATGCAAATCTCCGGGGTAGTGGTCAGGCGGGAAAAATCGTGCGTCCGAGGCGCGCGCACAACTGCTACCCCGGACGCGCGCTGAGTGCCGCCGCTGCCGTTCAGGGCATAGCGGCCATCAGCTCCGCCGCCGTCCAAGCCGTTGTCCGGTTGGAAGTGGCCGTCTTCACCCGCGCGACATCCTCGGCCGCAACGGCAGAGGCGGAGTTCCCCCAGCTTGAGCGAATGTAGGTGAGCAGCGTGGCCAGATCACCGTTGCTCATTTCTACGCCGACGCCATATGGCAGCATGACGCCGTTGTATTCCATTCCGGCCACGGTGATCGGTCCCTGCATGCCATGCACCAGAATTGCGATGAGGCGATCGGGCGAACCGGTGACCCATTCCGATCCGGCAAGCGGCGGAAACGCGCCAACCATGCCCTGCCCGTTCGCCTGGTGGCACGCGACGCAGGTCGCATAGAGTCGCTCGCCCTGGGACGCGGCCGCGACGGTTTTATCTGTTGTTGTGGCGGGGGTATCTGCGGCGGTGTCCGGCGTATCGCCGCCCCCGCATGCGGCGAGCGCCGCGAACATACCGAGTGCAAGAATGCGTCGAGCTTCGAGGACCTGTGGCATGACCCTGCTCCCAGGCTGGAGTGGCGTGCTGCCCATCGCAGCGGCGCGGCGGCGCTACCAGCTGCGTACTCGCGTGACCTGATCCGACGTTTGACGCTAGCCGTTTCCTAACAGGTTCGGTAGCTGGTGCGTTGATTCCTTGAAGCCGAGTCCCGCTGCGCTACTGCCTCACTGTCTAGTCCGCCATGTCTGTTCGCACCACTCGCCGAGCATCGCGCTGGCTGAGCGCCCTGAGCCTGTTCGCCTTGAGCCTGTTCGCCCTGCTGCTGCTCGACGCCCCCGAGGCGTGGTCACAGCGCCAGCGCATGGTCATCGAACCGAACGTGCCCTACGACGGGCGCTTCACGTTCGTGCGCATTCGCTACACGCAGGGCTATCGCATGGCCTGGAGCGCCGACTATCCGGCCATGGAACGCAACTTCATGACGATTCTCAACGAGCTGTCTTCGGTGAAGCTGCACAAGGATGGCAGCAACATTCACACGCTTGACGATCCGGAACTGTTCAACTATCCGATCGCGTACCTCACCGAACCCGGCTACTGGTATCCGTCGGACACCGAGGCCGAGGGATTGCGCACGTGGCTCGCGAAGGGCGACTTCGTCATCGTGGACGACTTCTACTTCGACCGCCAATGGCAGGTGTTCGAGCAGGGCATTCGCGCGGTGCTGCCGAGCGCGCGCATTTTTCCGCTTGATGTGTCGCACCCGGTGTTCAACTCGTTCTTCAAGATCACCACGCTCGACGGCAACATCATTTACGGGCTGTCGCGCTGACTTATGCGCGCTGAGACACTGGCACGCCGTTGCTCAAACGACTTCGCGCTGCGTCACTGGCGTGCCGTTGCGCGAACGTCATCGTGAACCACCTGCCCGTTCATCACCGTCAATCGAACGCGCGTCTCGCGAATGGTCTCCGGTGCGATGCGTGTCAGGTCACGATCAAGCAGCACCAGATCAGCCAGTCGTCCCCGCGAGAGCACACCCGTCTGCGACTCAGCGAAGCCCGCGTACGCTGATCCGGACGTGTACGCGCGCAACGCCTGCTCTACCGTGATTTTCTGCTCGGGTACCCAGCCGTCCGGATTCGCGTCATCGAGTGTGCGACGCGTGACGGCGGCGTAGATGCCCTCGAGCGGCGTGGGCGGTGCGACGAACCAGTCACTGCCAAACGCCAACGTTGCGCCCTGATCGAGCATCCACTTGAACGCGTACGTGCCGCGTGCGCGCACAGGGCCAATCACCTTGTCGGCCCAACGCCCGTCATCGATCGCATGATACGGCTGCATGCTCGCAATGACATTGAGCGCCTTGAATCGCGCCACGTCGGCGGGATGCACGTGTTGCGCATGCTCAATGCGCCAGCGGCGATCGCGCGGACCGTTTTCCTCGGCGACGCGTGCGAAGAGATCAAGTTGTGTGCGAATGGCGCGGTCACCGATCGCGTGAATGGCCAGTTGCATGCCGGCCGAGTCGGCGTCGCGCATCCACGCGTGCATGGTGTCCGGATCGGTCACAAAGAAGCCGGACTCGCCCGGCGTATCGGTGAACGGCTCGAGCATGGCGGCGGTGTGTGAGCCGAGTGATCCGTCCACGAAGGCCTTGAGCAGTCCCACGCGAAAAAGTGCATCACCGGTGCCGTGTGCAGCGATCTGCTCGGCGAGCCGTGCGTGTGTCGACAGTGGAACCGCGGCGTAGATCCGCGTACGGATGGTGTTCGCATCGCGTGCGCGTTGGAACACGGGCAGGTCTTCCCAAAAGCCCATATGATGCACTGCGGTAACGCCTTTCGATGCGACATGCGTCATCGCGGCGTCGAGCGCGCGGTCGAGCTGCGCGTTGGTGGGCCTGGGCACCGCCTGCGACACAAGTGACATGGCGTTGTCCTTGAACACGCCGGTGAGCTCGCCTTGCG
>JBBQNT010000298.1:0-4637 GCA_038330215.1 Gemmatimonadales bacterium | reverse complement strand
GCCATCCAAACGGGCGCGGGCGGGCGTCACTGAACAGCAACACCATCGGTACGGATATTTGTATCGCGAGCCAGACAGCAAATGAACGCTCGCGCACCATTGGAAAGACGTCGCGATTTCGTCTCATCGCGCGATGAAACGGTCATTCACTGCTCGGCGTTTGCCAGCTACCCCTCAATCCGCCGCCCACGCGTCACCACCCACATCGACCCCGCCAGCAGCGCCGCATACACCCCCAGCACCACCGCGCGCTCCAACAACGTCTGCCCCGCCAGCGGCCACCAATCAGCCCACGTCGCCAACCCAGACCCGAGCGGCTCCCGCCCCATCGCGATCAGCACCGAGCTCATGCCAAACTCGGCGATGACTTCGATCGCGACAAAGATGGCCACCCGCGACGGCCACGTCTTGATCGGGAAGTTGCTCAGGTGCCACGTCAACACCCCGCACACGAACACAACCCCCACCAACAGCGCGCCAATGAACACGGGCCAGCTCGACATCGACTCGAGCGTGAGCACCGACGCGCGGTACAATCGCACGGCGATGCCCGTCAAGCCGGCCAGCTCGAGGGTATTGCGCGAGATCGCACGCAGGGAGACCGCGCGCGACGGCGGAAGGACCGGTGCCCCGGTTGGCGGGAAACGTGTCACCACCTGCAACCTAGCCCGGATTGGGCGGCTTGGCAGCGATACGCGTCAACAGCCAGTGCAAACTCGTGGGCACGTGCGTGCGCCAGTACGTCCAATCGTGGCCTCCGGGATGTTCGTGATATGCATGAGACAACCCGAAGCCGCGCAGCGTTGCGGCGAACGCGCGATTCTGGTCGAGGAAGACATCGCCCACCCCAACATCCACGTACATCGACGGTACCGGCGTGCCGGACGTCACGAGGCGACGCACAAGACGGCTGGGATCGCGCGCATACCAGCCAATGGTGTCGCGCCCGAAGATGTGCTCGAACCATTGATAGCGCCTGCCGGTGGCCTGCCTGAGCTCGTCCGGCGTGCGCGCCCAGATCGCCGGCTCCGTGAACGGCTTGGGGCCGAGCAGCGCCGGCGCGAGCACACCGGAATGACTGGCGGCCGCCGAGAAGACGTCCGGGTAGCGCAAGGACAGCATGACCGCGCCAAAGCCGCCCATGCTGAGCCCGCCAATGCCGCGGTGCGCGGGCGCGGTCAGCGTGCGGTAGTTGCTGTCCACATGCGCCACGAGGTCGCGCGCGATGTAGTCGTCGTAGTGCGGCCAGGGCACGCAGAACGTGGCGGCCGGTTCCGCGCGTGTCGTGTCACCGGCACAGGCCGCCGGAGCGGGCAGCGTGGCCCAGGTGCTGTACCAGCCGTCATCGCCATCGGGCATGACTACGATGGCTTCGGGCGCGCCGCGGGCGAACAGTGAATCGGCCACGCGATCGATGCGGGCCTGGCTCAGCCAGTTATTTTCGTTGCCGCCGAGTCCGTGCAGGTAGAACGCAACGGGATACCGGCGCGCGGTGTCGGTGGCGTATGAGGGCGGGAGGTAGACGAGAAGGCGCTTTTTTATGCCGAGTGATTGCGACCAGACGGTGTCGGCGCGCAGGGAGCCGCGGGGGGTTGGTGCACCGGTCGATTGCGCGTGCGCGACCGTGTGCAAGACGGTGGACGCGACGGTGCACGCGAGTGCGCCGACCATGACCATGAGCTGTGCGAGCGCGGCGCGCCGGATTCTATGGTGTGGCATCGACCTGTGGTGATGTCAGATGAGGCGGGAAGGCGTCATGGGAGATGCGCCGGGTACAACGTGAGAGGTTCGCGGGCGCCCGCCAGAACATACGGGAGAGGGATCGTCGCCACGTTGTCAGTTTCGTGCCATGCAAGAGTCGCTGGCGATGCGAGGATGCCACCACCGTGGTTCGCGAGATGCTTCCGGTGTTCTGTCTTCAGCTGTTTCCGGTATTTGACTTCGATGAGCGCCTGGGCGCGGTCGCGATGGAGGACAAAGTCGATTTCCTCAGTTGATCCTTGTCCCTTGTCCGGCCGGTGATAGAGCGCGAAGCGGCCATAGCCCCGAATGAAGTGATCGCCGGCGATCGACTCCACAAACCCGCCGCGGTACGCCGAGTCGGCGATGCGAGTAAGGGATCCCGCCCATGGATCCGTTTCGCCGGACGCCCACGAAGCGAGCACATGCCATGCGAAGGGATCCACTGGAAAGAGCTTCTTGGGGCTCCTGATGGCCGCTGCCGGTTCCCGCAGCGTGTTCCCGCGATACATCACATGCCACAGGAAAAGACGCTCTGCATTCTCCATGTAGCGGCGCGCGGTGTCCTTGCTGCCGATCTCGGTGCTGCCGGAGACATCGTTCCAGGAGAACTCCTGTCCCAGATGCCCATCGGCCGCCCACGACACAAGCTCGCGGAATGGTCCGCTATCGTGTCCGGCGCGGCGCATCTGTCCGATGATAGCCTCTCGATAAATGCCATATGTGCCAGCGCTGATACGGCCAAGAGACTGTTCTTCCGATGTCGAGTGCGGATAGCCGCCGGTGAGCAGGTATCGGTTGAACAACGCGCTGATGACGTCCTGATGCAATTGGATTTCCGCAGCGGCCTCATACGCCTGTCGCGGGTTGAAAAGATCCAGCGTTGGGAGGGCCGCGACAAGCGACGAGTCGTGGGCTGCGAGATAGTCGCGAAACGCAAGCGGCATCAGAATCCAGTCAGGCTGAGCAATCACGCGTTCACCGCGTCGACCGGGAGCGGTCTCCCCTCCCCGGGCCACATCCAATGCGTGGGATCCGCTAACGACTACGGTGACGTTCGTGAGGCTTCCCTCGCGAAACAATGCCCGGATGGCAACGCCCCAGTCCTTCACGCCGGTCACCTCGTCCAGAAAAAGATACAATCGGCGATCGGTGGGCTCAGCGGTGCGAGCCCACGTGATGTAGGCACTCAGCGCATTCCGCAATCGTACATGCGTCGTCAGTCCGGCACCTTCCACATCGGTGTAGAGCACGCATCGTGGTGGCACCGCGCGGTCGCGCAACAGGTCGTGAATCGCGCGCTTAAGCAGCGTGCTCTTGCCGACCTGTCGCGGCCCGCGAAGGCTGAACACGGCGTCGACATCGAAGTCGAACGGAATCGCATGAGCAAAGCGAACGGACGCTCTACCGAGTCGAATCAGGTCAGGATCGCTGTCGATGTTGTCGACCGCTTTCCACCATGGGTTGTCCCGAATGAACAGGTTGAGCAGCGTTGCCATCTGTCGGGCCGGAAGTTGACGACGCACAGTAGGGAGCGGGACGATCCACGTGCCAGCCCGAAAACTAGCGCAAAACCCGCTTCTTGGCTAATAAGCTAGCGTTAAAACCCGTTTTTTGGCTAGTCAGCTAGCGTTAAAACGGGTTTTTTCGCTACCTCCACTGCATCCGCCGGGCCGCCTCACGTCAGAAACTCATGCAACAACGCATGAAAATGGTGCACGCCATTCTCGCGCCTGGCCGAGTACCGCCCGCGATCGTACACGCGCGAGTGCAGGTTTTTCTGCACCACTTCCCAAATCTCCACGTCTTCCTGAGTGACTCGCGGCGGCCGAGAATACGTCCGGATAGCGCAGCACGAGCATGACGGCGCCAAAGCCGCCCATGCTGAGTCCGCCAATACCGCGGGTGGCAGGCGCGGCGAATGGAGTGGTCTACGCTCCAAGAAGTGCGGCGGGGACGACGGCAACGCCGTTCGGATGGCGATAGGCGTGCGGTCCCGTGTTGATGATCACCATGTCCAGAAGATCGGTTCCCATCTGCGCTTTGAGCCACAACAGATGTTCCATATCACCGTCGTCTGCGCTCGCGCTCAGCTTCACTTCGATGGCCACCACGCGTGAGTCGGCCCGTTCCACGATCAGGTCGATTTCATGTCGCCCGTCCCACACGCGGAAATGGCGCACGCGTGCTTCGTGACGCTGCGCGTACACGCGCACTGACTGAGTCACGAGGGATTCGAAGAGCTGTCCGAGCAGTGTGCCGTCGCGCGGCCGCATCGTTCGGTCAAGGATCGGAGAGGTTGCGCCGCTCAGGAGGGTGCCTTCGGTTGCGCCGAGGAGCCGGGCCGCGAGGGCGGGGTCCGCCAGGTGGTGCCGCGGCAGCTGCGCGACCCGTTTTAGCTGGTTCCAACTCGGTGTCCATCCGTCAAGTGGTTCCAGCAGCCAAAGACGCTCGAGCACTTCCCGATAGGCTTGGGTTGTTGATCGCGCTGCCGGCTGTGCGTCGTGCGCCGACCCCTTGCCCTCACCAATTACTGCGGCCTCGCGAATCTTCTCGAGGCTCGTGACGGTCGAAGTTGCCGCCGCGTATGCAGCCATCCATCGTCGGAGAGCTTGCGGTCTACGAACCACGTGCCCCGCCTCGCGAAAGTCGCGATTCACGACCCGTTCGAGATACGCGTCCAGTTGCGCGCGTTGCGCACGCCCGGTCAGCGTACGGATCGCTGGGAATCCGGAGGTCAGGATTTCGTTTGTGTAGTCTTGCACAGTGAGGTCGGTGCGACCAGATACGGGGAGGCACTCGCCGGTGAGGAGGCTTCCCAGGCTCACTGTCGGCTGCTCGATACTGCGCTCGGCAAGCGCGAGCGGGCGCATTCGAATGGACACAATGCGCCCCGC
>JBBQNT010000297.1:0-4652 GCA_038330215.1 Gemmatimonadales bacterium | reverse complement strand
TGTGGTCAATCCACTCCGTCCAGAAACTGATACCGGCCTTGAGCGCCGCCAGCTGCACTTCGATCGCATCCGTGAGCAGGAGGCGAAGATCTTCGTCACGCGTCGGTTCGGTGTCGGGCATGTTCGCTCCAGAGCAACCTGTATTCCGTCGTATCAGCGTGTGTTGATTATCGCGTTTCCTTGTGCGAAGTGCAACCGCGGGCTGTATGGAGGCGCACCTGATCGCTGCAGATGAGCTCGCAAGGCCACACCATCGCCATGATCTCGCGCCTTTCTTGGCTGCTGCGCCACGGCCGGTCGACTGGCAACCTCTTTCACCTGATCCGAATCATCTGCACCAAGGGCGCGGCAAATGCGGGCCCGTGGTGCACGACAATTTTCGCCATCCCCGGTTGCGTTGGGGTGAACTCGAAATCGTACGTCTCGCCAACACCCAGCAGAGCAAGACGCGCCGCCCCCACTCGCCGTGCAGCCGCCGGCAACTCGGCGCCGTCCTTCGCCACCGACTTCCAGTCGAGCAGCGTCGTGTCGGAGAGCAGTTCCACGCGCAAAGCGGGTGCGAACAGGATGTTTATGAAGCGAAGACGGTAGGTGTTGCCTACTTCCATGGTGCGCTCACGTGGCGCGCTGCTGCCGTTGATTCCCACGGTCAGGCTGTCGCGCTCGACGACACCGCCGACGAGAAATACCATGTCCCGCGCCGGGTCGAACTTACTGCCGGGTTCCAGCACGATCATCGGACCGTACATGCCAGATCCCAATTGCGATCCCTCATCCATGTGCGTGTGGTAGATGTACGTTCCCGCACGCGGTGGAGTCATGATCGCGGTAAACGAGTCTCCAGGCGCAAGCAAAGGTGCGACTCTCGCTCCCGTCCTGCTCCACCCGGCCACCCCGTCGTAGACGCTCTCGAGTTCCATACCGTGCCAATGCACCGTGGTGGGTTCGTGCAATCGGTTCACCACCGTGATCGCCGTCGTTTTCCCGCGTTCGAGAATCAATGGCCGTCCCGGCACGTCAACGGAGTCCCGTGCAGGCTCGGCGCCTTGCTGCAGCACGAAACCCTGCGGCGCGGCTTTGCCACTGTCACGCCGCGCGCGTTGTGCGACAAGACGCATCGTTTGCGCAGGAACTGCGTGTTCCGCGAGCGTCGCCCGTCGATTTACCGTCGTGATGCCCAACACCAGTCCTGCCATCGCATGTTCGGCATGATGCTCGACATGCTCGAGGTCCTTCCCTTTCGAGGAGGCCGCGCGCTCCGGAAATGGCGTGATGTGCGGAATCATGTGACAATGCATCAGCCAGCTGCCGTCTCGCGTCGGCGTCCACCGCATGCTGAAGGTCGTGCCTGGCCGCATGAACTCCGTGACGGCGAGTCGCTCCGCGCCAGGTGCGTACAGCGTATCGCTTGCGCCAGTTCCCTTCGCCGTGACCTGGAAATGAAAGCCGTGCAGGTGCATCGGGTGTGGCAGGTAGCTCGCATTGATCCAGCGCCACTTCACACTGTCACCAACGTCGTACTGCAATCGCTCGGTATGTGGCCACGACTTGCCGTTGATGGAGAGTTCCCAGATGTCTTCGTTCCGCTTGTTACGGACCGTATCGCCACTAAAGAGGTCGATCACCGTCATGACGAATATGCGTTCCGCAGTATCGGGTTTCACACCGGCCGGATCGATGACGATTGCGCCCGACAGCTGCGAATCACGCCACGTCCGGTCGGTGATGGACGCTTTCGTCGTGGTGCCCCAGTACAGGTAGGTTCCGGGCTTGTTTGCAGTGAAACGCACTTCGCGCGTTGCGCCAGGCGCGATGTGCACCGTGTCGTCCGCAACGGTTCCTGCGCGCAGTCCATGGACCACCAGCGTGGTATCGGAGAACGTGTTGCGAACCGAAACAACGATGCGGGTGCCTTCCGGAGCGCGAAGCAAGGGACCAGGAATTTGTGGAAGACGCCCTTCTTCAGCGAACACCTGAACCGTCACCATCGAGTCGACCGCGGAATCCGCGCGCCAACCTGCGGCTCGCGCAACCAGTCGAAGTTCGAGCACGCCGCTCTGTATGGAACCGCCTGCCGTGCGGTTGTCATTCGCGACAACAATGCTGCTGTCAGCGGAGGCAGTGCGGGGGGAAGCTGCGCTGGCGTGCGGGGGCTGCTCGCAGGCACCCAACACCGTGCAGCACAGGAGCAGGAGCGCGAGTCGTCGATCAGGCACGTGATCAGAACCGGTTGGAGGATCTGTTCAAAGCGGTGGGCATGT
Organism: Gemmatimonadales bacterium; assembly: GCA_038330215.1. Classification (GTDB taxonomy): domain Bacteria; phylum Gemmatimonadota; class Gemmatimonadetes; order Gemmatimonadales; family Gemmatimonadaceae; genus JAABRT01. The sequence goes on along the minus strand of JBBQNT010000297.1, from coordinate 2,391 downwards.
TCGCTCCAGAGCAGCCTGTATTCTGGCGTAGCTGCGAGACTGGATCATCGCGTTTCCGTTTGCGAAGTGCAACCGAGCGCTGTATGGAGGCACACCGACTTGCTGCGGATGAGCTCGCAAGATCAGATCTGCAGCAAAGACGTGAGCGCGCGTTCCTGGGAGTATGTGTTCGGACTTTTCACCGGAGCGACGTGGGTCCACCGATGCTCAGGGACTGACTCGAGGCCGCCGAACCAGCACGCTCGGCCCGTCGGTGTTGAATCGATCGTCGTACTCGCCACGAATCGTGTCTCCCGCCACGCGCGCACTAAACACCGCCGCCGGGACCGCACCGCTCGAACCGATCAAGGTGACCAGGCGCAGTTGGTCACCCTCGAGCGTGCCAATGAGAAAGCGCCGAGACCCTGTGCGTTCCCGACCGCTGACCGACGCGCGCGGCGTGCCCTGCGACTCAATCCAGAGGTCGTACTCGGCGACCTCGCCCAGTTCGGTGACGCCCACCCACCGCGCATCAAGGGGGAAGCGATTGCGCTCCGTGACCGAGACCGCGCGCCGCACCAGCGGTAGCGTGCTGCCAAAGAGCCCGAGCCCACCGCGCACGCTGCTGATGAGACCAGTCCCGCCGAATGGATCGTTTCCGGAGCGGTTGTAGTCGTAGAAGTTCGCGTCTACTGCGCCAACGCTGACGAGTTGTTCGAAGCCGGGATAGAAGACCGACGGGAAGCCGCCCGAGAAAAAGTTGCGCAGCGTGCCCGCCAAGGCGAACTGCGTGGAATCGGAGAACAGGAACCAGGCACCGTTCGGCGTCTCGACGCGGATCGCGTAGGTGCGCGCGCCCGCGCTCGGCGCCCAGCTGAGACGCAGCGTGTCCACGGCCCGGTTGATCGACACCGGCTGCACCACCACACCCGCACCCGGCGACCAACCGGCCGGTGCCGACGGCACGCGCGTCTCACCCGAGACCTCGCGACCATCCAGCGTGCGCACCAGCAGCCGGTACCGAATGCCGGGCTCGATCGCGAGGTCAGCACGCGACACGGTATAGCGCCCCGTTCGGCGAAGGCCGCTAGTCGTTTCAATGGCCAGCACGCCCGTGGCGTCGTCCTCACGGAAGAGGCGCACGGTGGCGTTACCGAGCGGCTCGCCGCCAGCGGTGCGAATCGGATCGAGCGGATCGAAGAGCAAGATGCTGTCGATCGCCACCCGACCCGTCAGCGACGACTCCACCAGGATCACCTGCTCGGCAGCCTCGGGATTGAGCACCGCGTGTACCACGATGCGAGGCACCGGAGACGCAACATTCTCAGTAGCGATCTCGCATGCACCAAGCGTGGGCAGCACCAACAGCCAGGCGAGCAGACGCCGCGTCGCGTTCACCATGACACGCTCAGACCCACCGTGGGCAGCAGAGGAAACTGTGACACCGTAGTGCGCGACGGTGGGTTCCTGGTGTAGTCGAACACGTATGTGAACACGTTGCGGGCGTTGTACGCATTGATAAGCGACACGTACGGTGCCCACGTACGACGCCCGGCACTCGAGCGCGTGACGCTCAGATCGAGTCGCTGAAAGAGCGGATAGCGAGCGGCATTGCGCGCTCCGCCAATCGGCTCGCGGTCGACGTCCTGCTCATCCGTCGGGAAGCTGTTGGTGACCGGATCGTAGCGGCGGCGCACGAGCTGCCCTTCCACATCGGTGAATGGTGTGCCAGTGCCGAGGCCGAGCCGCACACCGTAGCTCCACGTGGACGAGCGCCGATACGAGGTGACGAGATTGATGTTGTGCCGCCGATCCTGCACGGGAGCAAACCGACCCTCGGGACCGTCGCGCGTACTCACGCCCCACGAGTACGCGAGCCACCCGGACAGCGCACCGCCCTCGAGCTGGCGCAGCAGTACGTCCACACCGTACGACGTGCCAGCGGTGACGATGAACTCGTCGCCGCGCACTGCGGGATCGTTGAAGAGATTTGACGCCGGCAGACTGCCGTAGTCTTTGACGTACGCTTCCACGCGCGCGAAGCGGCGGCGGCCGAACCAGCGCTCCACACCGCTGATCGCCTGCCACGCTTCGGCTACCGGCGTGTTCCGATCGCTGGTGAGCCAGAAGTCGAACAGCCGAACCGGCGCCTGCTCGTTGCGCAGCGCCGGCGTCCACTGCGTAAAACGACCGCCCGCCAGCGTGAACGCGAGGTCGTCGTTTGCGAACCACTTGAGCGACAGGCGCGGCGAGATACCCAACCAGTCGGTTCCTGTCACCGTTTCGGCGCGCACACCAACACGCGCGATAACCGGTCCCGTGCGCACGGTATGGTCGGCGTACAGCGAGGCGGCGGATGGATTCTGGCGCACCTTCAGGATCTCGTCGTTTCCGGCGGCCGGCGCCTCGACG
>JBBQNT010000296.1:0-4652 GCA_038330215.1 Gemmatimonadales bacterium | reverse complement strand
GTAGCGCCGCATATCGCGCTCCCACTGCGCGTCGGCGCGCGCCTGCACCTTCACGGTGTCGAGCTCGGGCGAAATACGCTCGATCATGACGTCGACCGTGTCGGTGCCGGTGAATCGCAGCATATCGGACGCGGGGCGGTATCCGACGCGCCGGACACCGAAGTAGTAGAGCCCAACGCGCACGCCGGGCACGCGGAACCAGCCGCTCTGATCGGTGGACGTGGTGCCGCTCACGCCACCCACGCGCACCTCGACGCCCGGAACGGGCGCGCCAGCTTCGTCGACCACGCGGCCCACGAGCGTGCTCTGGGCGGATGCCGTTCCGCTGACGCCGAGCAGCACGGCGAGAGCGAAGAATGTGCGGCGGATGATTGATGGCATGGACGCCTCGCGTTGAGTTCTTGCGCGCTACCGCAGCATGGGTCGCGCTGGAGGTGGTACACCGGGCGGAGGGGGCGGTGCCGTGGGGCGCGGCGCGGTGCCGTGGGGCGCGGCGCCCAGGGCGCTGTGGGCGCGTCGATGTTCACGGTGGCGGTGTACGGTTGACGGTGATTGGCAGCAAACCGCAGCCGAACTGCCCCATCGCCGCGGCCGAAGACGAGTGAAACCCGAACCGTCAACCGTTCACCGAAACCGTTAACCGTGCAGCCGATCCCGCGGTCCATTCCGAGATAGCCGAATGGCCTGACAAACCGTTCACAGTGAACCGTTCACGGTGAACCGTAAACGGTTTACCGGAGCTGGCGACGAGCGCGTGAAACTGCTCGCCGCCAATGTCGAACCGTTGACGGTTGATCGTTCACCGTTGACGGTTTACGGTTGGCCCAAGGCCTCAACGAAGCTCTATGGACACTCTGGCCGTGCGCCCCGCGCGCGGCAGCCCGCACTGCTCGTACATCGCCACGTTCGCCACATTATCCACCGCGCCCAGCACGCGCAGCCACCGGAACGCCTTGAGCCCCGGTAGCGCCCAGCCGCGCTCCAGCGTCACTCCCGCGGACGTTTGCGCGGCCAGTGGCACGTTCTGCCCGCGCTCAGCGTGCACGCAGTACTGCGCCCCCACGCGCGCGATATTCGTGCCCGCACTCATCCCCCACCCGACCGGCAGCGTCGCGTCAACTCCCGCTCTGAAGCCTGGCTGGTGCTCCGGCTTCTGTGGTCCGGCCGAGCCGCTCACGTCGGTGATGCGGACGCGCTGCGCGACCATGTCCAGCAACAGTGACGGGCCGTTCACACCGCCGCGCCAGTCCAGTAGCGTCTCGACGCCGGTGCTGCGCTGGGCATTCTGGTTCACGCGACGAAACTTCCGTTCCGGCGTGGACACGCGCACAATGCCGTCGCTGAGCGATTGAACGAAGCCCGTCGCCTGCAGCGACCAGCCACGCAGCTGCTGCGAGTCGCCCAGCGTCACGCCCGCTTCCGTCACGAGCAACTGCTCGGGACGCAGCAGCGGGTTGGGCTCGAACCGGTTGAGCGAGCCCGAGTACAGCTCCCGCAAAGCCGGAAAACGTGCCCGCCGGCTGGCGCTCGCGTGCACGGCGACTCCGGGCGCGAACCTTGTCGTGCCGCCCAGGCGCCAGCCCAGGCTGCGCTGATCGCCCTGCGGGATGCGCCCGCCAGCCTCGGGGGTGGAGGCGACGTCGGCGACCACGCCGCCGGCCACGATCGTCCGGCTGCCGAGCGGCCACATGGTTTCGGCGCCGACACTCGAGAGCTGCTGACGGTAGACCAGCGCCGGGCTGGCATTCAGCGATTCGAAGTATCGCGTGCGCCCCGTGCTGGCGGCCGCGGTTATGGACGCGCCGTTTGGGAGCGTCTGTCGAAGCTGGACTCTACCGGTGAGCGTGGTCTCATCTCCTGCTTCAGTGCCGACCACCGCATCGTACGCCGCCGAACCGAACTGCTCAATGCGCGTGGTGCCGGCCACCCGCCCGATACTCGCGTCAAGCTGCGTGATGCCAGCGCCGGAAAAAAGGCGAGGAGCGCTTACTTTCACGATAATTGCCGACCGAGAAGCGTCAGGATAGCGCCAGTATCGCGGCTCTTGCAGGTGGAGCTCAGGTGCCACGCCTCGGCTCGCTGAGTACATCGTAGCGGTCGCGCCGAGCGATGCACCGTTAACCGCGCGCCAACTCGCGTGGGCGAAGCCGTCGTGCTGTTCAAGATCGGTCCCGATGCGCAGCGACTCGTCGTCTCGTACGTCAGCCACACCGTCGGCGAGCGTGAAGCCGTCGCGCTGCCGGTAGGACCCGCCGCCGCGCACCGTAAGCGTCGAACCGTTCGCCAGTTGCCGCGATGTGGCGGTGCTTGCCGAGCTCTGCCGTGCGGCGGTCTGGTCGGAGCCGAGCGCCAGCCGCGACTCCCAGCCAGCCCTTCGCACCTGCTCGTCCAGCTGCAGTTCGACCACGCCGCCCAGCGTGTTTGTGCCGGCGAGCAGGGTGCCAAGTCCGCGGGTGAAGGTGACAGCGGTGACGCCTGAAATCGGGATGAGCGACACATCGGCGCGCCCGTCCCATCCATAGGAGAGCGGCAGGCCGTCCATGAGGATGCCCACCTGGCGGCTTTCGGCGCCGCGCGAGCTGAGCTCCACCTCGCCGCGCGAGTTCTGCCGCACGAGCATGAGCGGGATGGTACGCAGCAGCTCATCGAGATTGGCCGATGGGCCGAGTCGCAGCGAATCGGCGCGCAGCCGTACCGCCGCGCTGCCGCCTACCACTGCGGCTTCCCATCGTGCGCTCACCACGGCGCGCTCGAGTGTCGGAGCGACGGTGTCTGCTCGCGTGCGGGTGGTGTCCTGCGCACCGAGCGTCGTGCCGGCGAATCCCATGCACGCCGCAACCACTCGCGCCGCCACGCGCGGGCGCTGGAGGAACGAGCAACGCACGGGCGCCGCAATACACGATGGACCAGTTCTGAGACTCACGGGAGAGTACGCACTCAACGAGTGAAATGCTGGCCGACGGCAGCCGGGTCGCGTGGCACCTTTCCGGCGCCGAAACTCTTAACGTTTCTCGCCCCGCTCAGTCACAGTGCGCACGCGAGTCGGCGTTGACAGCGCCGTCCTGTCACCAGCGGCGGTGACTGATCCCTGCACTCCCCGCAGTCCAGACGCACCAGCGGTACGTTCCGAAAGGTGGTGCCGCGCGTTGGCGCCAGCGCGTTGGCCCAGTCGTACGTAATGAAACGCCGTGCCCTCCTACCTCGAATCCTTCCTCACGTTCCTGTTCAAGTACTCGCCCCGCGTCTTCGAACGCGGCGAGGTGGTGCTGACCCCGGTGATCCCGCCGCTGCTACTCCTGGCTGGGGCCGTCGCGGCAGTGGCGCTGGTTGCGGTGCTGTATTCGCGTCTCCAGGCGGTTGGCGCGCTCGACCGCGCGGTGCTTGGGACGTTCAGGGCGCTGGCCTTGCTGCTTGTGCTCGCGTGTCTGCTCAGACCAGCGCTTGTCGTTGCCTCCGCCGTGCCGCAGCGCAACGTGCTGGCGATTCTGCTCGATGATTCACGCAGCCAACGCATCGCCGATCAGGACGGCGGCACGCGACTGGCCGCCGTGCAGCACACATTCGCTGATTCGAGCGCACTCGTGCGCCAGCTGGCCGACAAGTTTGCGCTTCGCTTTGTTCGCTTCTCCGCCGATACGCGCGCCGTGGCCGGCAGCGCCACACTCGATGCGAGCGGATCACGCACGGATCTCGCCAATGCGCTCGACGCCACGCGTCAGGAACTGACGGGTGTGCCGCTCGCGGGCATGATTGTCGTGACCGATGGCGCGGACAACAGCGGTGGCGATCTCGATGCGGCGCTGCTTGGTTTGCGCGCGCGCAAGGTACCGGTGTATACCGTTGGTGTGGGACAGGAACGATTTGATCGCGATGTGGCTGTGGAGCGTGTGTCGGCCGCTTCATCAGTACTCGCTGGTGGAACGGTGCTGGTCGATGCATCCATCCGCTTGCGTGGTACCGGCAACGACCCGGTGACGGTGACCGCCGAAGCCGACGGACGCATTGTCGCGACAGAAACTGTGCGCGCGCCTTCGAGCGGTGATGCATTGGCCGTGCGGTTGCGCGTGCCACCGCTTCCACCCGGTACGTATCGCCTGTCGGTGCGCGCATCTCCGCTCACGAATGAGCTGGTGCCGGAGAACAATGTTGCACACACCGTCTTGCATGTGCGTCGCGGTCCCGATCGTGTGCTGTACATGGAGGGCGAGCCACGGTCGGAGTTTGCATTCCTGCGTCGTGCAATTGCGTTGGACAGTGGAGTACAACTGGTGGGATTGTTGCGGAGCGCCGAGGGCAAGTTCCTGCGACTTGGCGTGCGTGACAGTCTCGATTTGTTGACGGGATTTCCATCCACACGCGAGGAGCTGTTCAGCTATCGCGCGGTGATCATCGGCAGCGTGGAGGCATCGTTCTTCACCGGTGATCAACTGCGCATGCTCGCCGACTTCGTGAATGTGCGTGGTGGTGGACTGCTCGCGCTGGGTGGACGCAGTGCGCTCACGGAAGGCGGATACCGCGGCACGCCGTTTGCCGATGTACTGCCGATTGCACTCGACCGAGCGCCGCGCGACACAAGCGGCCCGCCCGTGACATACAAGCTGCGCCCGACGACGGCGGGACTGGCGCATGCGGCGTTGCAGATTGCAGACACA
>JBBQNT010000295.1:0-4692 GCA_038330215.1 Gemmatimonadales bacterium | reverse complement strand
GTCGGATCCTCGACGGCCTGGATGGCACGATTGCTCGAACCCATCAGGGCGTCAGCGACTTCGGGGGATACCTCGACCTCCTATGCGATTTCGTAGTCTACGCCGCAATTCCGACCGCGCTGGTATTTGGGCGGCCGTTGGGGACGGCTCCCATGATTGCTCTCGTCGCGCTGCTGGCCACGTTCTACGTGAACGCGGCCTCCTGGATGGTGCTCGCGGCGATTCTGGAGAAGCGGGCCGTGGGCGCAGCGGCGCGCATGGAGCAGACAAGCGTGACCATGCCGTCCGCACTGATCGAAGGGAGTGAGACGATCGCGTTCTACTCCGCGTTCATCCTCCTTCCGAAGCAGACGGTCCCCCTTTTTGTCACCATGGCGGTGCTGGTCGCCGTCTCCATAGGCCAGCGGGTCTTGTGGGCTTGGCGGAACCTCCGATGAAATTCAGAAGTGGATATGTTTTTTCGTCCTATCGCTATGTGCTGTCCTCATGCCTGCCAGCAGTTGGGCGCAGGCCCACTGATTGCACACGAAGCCCCCACCCCTGACGAATGAGGCGATATGACCGAAAAACACTATGATGGTGACTCTCCTCTAGTACCACTGCCGAAGGAGCACTTCACAGAGCAACAGCAGGAGGAGGCGCGTGATCTCGGCGACGGTTCGCCGGGGGTTGATCCTCGCGCGGCCGATACTGTCACTGACGACGGCGGGAGCGACGATTCCGAAGACGGCGACGACGATACAGCGGGACTGTGACGAGACGCGCAGTAACCTAGCGATGATCCTGGTATTCGACGTCAATGAGACGCTGCTCGACATGGCGGGGCTGGACCCTCAATTTCAGCGGATCTTCGGCGAGGCGAGTGTACGACGGGAGTGGTTCTTCACGCTCGAGGAGATCCGGCTCTGCAGATGGTTGCCCGGCACAAGGGAGTCAGCCTCAAACGGTGCACAATCCAGCGCGCGTGCACAGTTGAAGTATGCGGGAATTGGTGGACGTGGCAGGAATGATCCTGTCCAAGGACAAGCCCGCCAGGTAGGGGTGACCCACGCACTGGCAGCGACCAAAGCTTTCGCGAAAAAGCCGCTCATAGTCCCTATACTCAATCAGCGCGGCGGCGCTTGCGAAGCTCGTAAGGAAACATGGCTACGATGCGCGCGTGGTCGGCACACTGCACGGCCGCCGCAACGCGTATCTGCGGCGCGCGAAAAATTCGAATGAAAGCGTGCTGACGGAACGAGGTCGCGAAGTCGCCCGGCAGTACATTTTCGCGCGTCGTCTTGCGGGTGCCGATACTGGAAACGACGACTGATAGCAGGCACAATCAAATCTCAGATCGATCAGATCTGGAACGAATTCTGGTCCGGTGCCAGCCGCGCATTGGGATTACGATTGGCCGTCGCGAACGACACGCGTCGCCCGCGCCAGCACTGCGCCGCGCGGTTTGAGAGTGAGTAAAGCGCGCGGGCGCGGTATTCCGGGCTGTTCGGGCGTGAACCGCCATTCCCTCGCGATCGTGGCGATTGCCTGCTCGATGCTGCGGCGAGCAAAGTGTTCGCCGATGCACGAGCGCGGTCCGGCACCAAAGGGGAAGTAGGCGAAAGGCGGCGGTGCTGTCACCGCGCCATCCGCACCGGAGGGCATCCAGCGTTCGGGGAGGAATTGCTCCGGATGCTCGAACCACCTTGCATCGCGGTGCGTCACGTAAGGGCTCACGAACACGGCGGTTCCCGTCGTGATCTTCTCCCCGCACAGTTCCATGTCATGCACCGGCCGGCGTCCGATACGGGATATCGGTGGGTACAGTCGCAGCAGCTCCGTCACGACTGCCGTCAGGTACGGCTTTCTCTCGCGGCCGGTAGTGCCGAAGTCCGGGGCGACATCGATGTCGCATAATTCCCGTTCGATCTCCTCGCGTACATCGGGGTGTTCGGCGAGCAGTAACCAGGCCCACGTGAGCGCTGCCGCGGTCGTGTCATGTCCCGCCATGAAGATTGTCATAGCCTCATCGCGCGCAAGCTGCGGCGACATCACCGCATCGACACCGGCGTGACGCAACGCGTGAAGCAGTGGCGCATCCGTGCTGTCACTCTCGATCAATGCGACGATGACGTCGTCCAATGTGCGCATTGCATCGCCAACCGGTGTCACGTCCTCGAGCGCGTGCGCGCCGGGCAGCATCATCAACGGCGCCCATCGGGCGAGGGTGTGCAGCGCGCCGGTGATAGAGGGGATGCGGTCCACGATATCCGCGCCGAGAAGCGTGCGGGCCACGATGCTCAACGCGAGCACGTCCATTTCCCGCGCAATGTCGATACGCGGTGTGCGGCCGAAGCGCTGCATGTGCCGCGCCGTGAGTGCCGGCACTGCCCTGGCATACTGTCCTACGCTCTGCTGGCAGAATGCAGGCTGTATGCGACGTCGTTGCAGACGGTGAAGCTCCCCCTCGCTTGTGAGCAGTCCATCACCGAGCAGACGGCGCGCGCGTTGTATGAGCTTCCCTTTCGTGAATGCGTGCGCGCTGTCAACGAGCACGGCGCGCACGGCATCCGGATGCGAAAAGAGCACTGCGGTACCGCGCCCCAGCCGGAACCGTGCAACGTCGCCGCGCTCACGCGCGATCCGCTGCATGAATGCAACACTATCCGCGCGGAAGCCGATGTTGTCGAAGATCACGCCGTCCCGGGTCATGCGCGGGATCTCGTCTGCCACAACAGTGCGTGACGCCGCAGCGGAAGGCGCGCGCTGTGCCAGGGGAGCCACCGGCCCATGGTGCGGATCGGGTGCGCCATGACCTGACTGAGCTTGGTTTCCGTGGCGAACAACCCGCCCGGCGCGAGCACGCGATGGATCTCGGTGAGCGCGCGGTCCGGATGAGCGACGTGGTAACAGGTTCCGAAGTCGATCACGAGGTCGAACTCGCCGTCCTCGAACGGGAGCGCGCGAACGTCGCCCTGGACCAGCTCAACGTCTACTCCGTACCGCGTCGCACGGTCCCCGGCCTCATCCAGGAGCGGCTGCTCGATGTCGAGCGCGACGAGACGGGTCGGTTGCAGGAGCCTGGCAAATACCGGAATCGCGATTCCGCGGCCGCATCCCACCTCGAGCACCCGCGCGCGCTTCGGCAGACTCAACGCGGCCACCATCGCGGGGATCTCGAGACGGGATTGGAGCCAGTTGCGGCGCTCCATGTTCGGAAAGGGGGTGAACTCGTCTGGATTGTTCGGTGTCGAGGCAGGGCGAATGAGGGTCTGTTCCACGATGTCCTCCGGTTCTGTGTGAGTTGTCACCCCGAGTATAAGTGGCGGGCGTCAACCGGCTTTCGGACTCGTATCAACTATTTGCCAACCCGTCTGCCGGCCACGGTCGGATCCCGCCAGGCCCCGCAGGGAGAAGCGGGTGGCGGACTCGTCGTTCGGGATCTGGACATCGCGTAGCTCTGCCAGACGGGGCCGCCCCCCAGCTCGATGCTCGGCCGTGGCGAGCCCTGCGAGGGTCGGTGTGTTACTACGTTTGTTACTGTAGAGCCGAGTCGGGGTTACGCCACGTCGGCGTACACTCCCGCGCCGCGCTCTGGATAACTCTCGTACACGTGCTCGAAGACAGCGGCGCACTTTTTCTGGTACAGATCCGTCGCATAGGTCTTGGGCAACCCCGTGTCCAAGGCGTCCTCGATCGCCAGGCGAAGCTGCGATCGCGCGGCCGACTTCTGGCGCCAGTTCAATACCAGCAGCGCCGTGAGCCGGGCAAGCAGGTCCTTCGCCACTTTCTTGACCTCGTCACGTTCCTCCGCGCTGAGCTCGGGGGCCGGACGCGTCAGGATGTCGAAGATGACCAGCTCCTCCTCGCTGAGGTTCTCGCGTACATGACGCTGCTGCTCTTCGTCGAGACTGTTGGACAGGTTAAGCAGTTCTTCGAACAGTTGCTCGATGTTGCGACTGCCGGCGTTGTAGCTTTCGATCAGCGCCTCGAACTTCTCCACGAAGTCGGTGCGCGTGCGGTTGAGCGCCACCAGCCGTTCCAGCCGGGCGCGGATCGCTGCCTTGAGCGCCTCCATTTCCGTGTTCTTGTGCTTCGCCTTCTTGAAGCGCTGCGCGAGCGCTTCGAAGTTGATCTTGGACAGGTCGATGGCCGTCGGCCCCACCTGCGTATTTCGGCTGAATCTGACACCCCGTTTCGGCTGAATGTGACAATCCGTTTCGCTCCAATCTGACAATCCATTTCGGCTGAATCTGACAATCCATTTCGGACCAATCTGACTACCCGTTTCGGTCGAAACTGACCGTTGGGCGGGTGGGTTGGCAGCGTCGCTGGACACCTGATCCCTGGGCCCGTCCCTTCCTCCTGACTTTATCAGGGAGGTGAGGGATGGCGGCAGAAAGGTTGTCCGTGCGCAAAATAAGAGAAGTCGTTCGAGCGGCCTCGAACGGTCTGAAGAATTGGCAGATCGGCGATAGTCTTTCCATCAGTCCGAACACAGCGGCAGGCTACCTGAGCCGGGTGGCGAAGGCGGGGCTCACGCTGGCCGACGTGGAGGCGCTCGATGATGTGGCGCTGATCGCGAGGCTCTTCCCTCCGGCACCGCCGGCCGGTGCGGCACGTCCGCTGCCCGATTGGGGCGAGACCGCGCGCGAACTGAAGCGGAAGGGGGTCACGCTCCAACTGCTGTGGATCGAGTACAAGGGGGCTCAT
>JBBQNT010000294.1:0-4704 GCA_038330215.1 Gemmatimonadales bacterium | reverse complement strand
ATGGTCGGCCATCATGACAAGCAGGGCGGTGGTGCGCGTCCCAACTCGTGGAACTCCGCGCATCCCTCGCGCGGCTGCAGCCAGGCGAACCTGGTCGGTACGGGCGGCAACGGTCTGTTCTACTGCTTCGCGAGATAGCGGCAGGGGCCGATCTCTTCGGCGCGCCATGCCATTGGGGCTCGCGCCGTGCAGGGGATTCGTTCCGCGGCACGTTGTGCAGGCCAATGGTAGATTCACGGCTGACTCCCACCTCCCCGGAACTCGGCCCCATGTTCACTGCCATTGGCCCGCGCGGGATGCGTTCCCCCGCACCCGCGGTCCGCTTCACTTCGCAAGGCGCGGCGCGCGCTTTCACTCTCGCACTTGCGTTCGCCGCCACGCTCGGGGCGGCGCCGTCAGCCAAACTGGATGCACAGCGCCCGACACTCGCGTCGTCGGTGCGTCAGTTCGTTGCCGTAGACACCGCCGTCGTTGCACTCACGAACGCACGCGTGATCGACGGGACGGGCAATCCGGCCCGCGAGTCGCAAACGCTGATTCTCCGCGACGGCATGATCGCCGCCATGGGCAGCACCGCGTCCACGCCTGTGCCCAGCGGAGCGCTCGTACTCGATCTCACGGGCAAGTCGGTGATCCCGGGCCTCGTGAGGTTGCACGAGCATCTCTACTACCCAACGGGTGGCGGCACGTACGCCAATCTGTCGGAGAGCTTTGCGCGCCTTTATCTCGCAGGCGGCGTCACCGCCATGCGCACCGGCGGCAACACCAACGGCTACGGTGAGATTTCCATGCGCGACGCCATCGCGCGCGGCGAGAAGGCCGGACCGTGGGTGGACGCGACGGCGCCATATCTGCAGATGCGCGGCCTCTCCATTGGCCAGATGTACAACCTCAAGGATCCCGCCGACGCGCGCCGCATGGTGAATTTCTGGGCCGACGCGGGCGCGACATCGTTCAAGGCGTATATGCACATCAGCCGCGATGTGCTGAGTGCCGCGATCGACGAAGTGCACAAACGCGGACTCAAGATCACCGGCCATCTCTGCTCGGTGACGCTGCGCGAAGCGGCTGCCTTGGGCATCGACAACGTCGTGGCGCTCACCTCCACCCTTGCCGTGTTCGAGACGTTCACGCCAGGCCGTCCACTGCCGCCTGGTCTCGAAGTGCTCACACCGCAGCTCAAGGAGCTGTACGAAGCGCGCTACGCAAATACGCAGCGCAACGCAACGCACAGTCGTCGTACGCGACGCTCTATCCGCGCGCGGCGGCGCTCGAAGTCGCGTTCTCGCGTGCGGGTGGCCTGCTCGTGGCCGGCACCGATCCCACGGGCGGTGGCGGCGTGATTGCGGGTTTCTCCAATCAGCGCACGGTCGAGCTTCTGGTGGATGCAGGTTTCACGCCGCTCGAGGCGCTGCGCATCTGCACGCTCAATGGCGCGACGTATCTCGGACTCGCAGATCGCATTGGCTCACTTGCCATGGGCAAACAGGCGGACTTGGTCGTGATCAACGGTGATCCGTCCATGAACGTCAGCGACATCCGTCGCATGGAGATCGTCTTCAAGCAGGGTATCGGGTACGATCCAGCGAAGCTGATTGCGTCGGTGTCAGGACGGGTCGGGTTGTTTTGAGCGGGCGCCGCATGCCTTTCCACTCGCCGTGCTGCTTGCGGTGGCGCGACCTCGCCGGCCCATGGCGAACTTCTTCACGCTGCGTCCGCACGGGTGCAGCCACGATCCTGTTCACCGCTCTTGCCTCGGCAACTTCTCTCGAAGCACAGCGCGCCATGCTGCCCATCGAGCATGAGCACTCCGCCGAGTTCGGCTGGCTGAACAAGCGCGTGCATGCGAGCCGAGTGCTGGATGAGATGAGCGATTCGACCCGGTGGCGAATGACGGGAACGGGCACGCTTTCGTTTCCCACCGAGCCTCGGCTGGGCGACATGCGCGCGCTGCGCGTGGACCTGCAGATGTTTCGCGACACACCGGCGCCCAACCGCGCACGATTGTCATCGGTGAACCTGCAGCGCGCGTTCGCGAACGAGGATTGGTCCGCGTACAACCGCATCTCGCTCTGGGTGCGTCCGGACTTCAAGGGTGTGCCGGTGCTGCCGTTGCAACTGGTGTTGCACAACGGCGGCGACGTGAAGGTGCCCGACCGCTACGGCAAGGAGGGCGTGCATTACGTCACGCTCGCGCGCAACGGATGGCAGCAGATCGTCCTGGAGATCGAACCGCTCGCGCGCGACCGCATTACCCGACTGGAGATCGGGTACTGGGTGAATCGCATGTTCGCCGGTCCCGATGATCATGTCGCATTCGAGATCGGCCGGCTGGAGTTGCAGCGTGTGGACGCGGATGCACATACCGGTTGGGGCCTGGCAACTGACCGCATCGCGTTCAGCCACAGCGGCTACCAGCGTGGCTTGTCCAAGTCGGCGCTGGCAAGCGACCTCGTGGCGCGCACGTTCGATCTTGTGCGCGTGGACGACATCGCGTTTGGCGAGACCGTGCTGCGCAAGCCGGTTCAGACCGTGACCTCAAGCCTGGGCACGTTCCAGCAGCTCGATTTTTCAGAGGTTGAGCAGCCGGGCCGCTACGTATTGCGCGCGGGCGACGTGACGTCGCGGCCGTTCCACATTGGCGACGACGTGTGGGAATCCTCGATCCTGAAGACACTCAACTTCTTCTACGGCAATCGCTGCGGCTTCGATGTGCCCGGTGTGCATGGACTTGATCACATGGACTGGTTCGCCACCCACGGCGACCAGCGCGTGAACATGAACGGCGGCTGGCACGACGCGGGTGACTTGAGTCAGGGGCTGATCAACACGGGTGAAGCGACCTACAGCATGTTCGCACTCGCACAGCAACTGATCGAACGTGGTGCGGATGCGGCGCTCGTCGATCGTGTGCTCGAAGAAGCGACATGGGGGCTCGATTGGGTGCTGCGTGTGCGATTCGCCGGCGGCTACCGCGTGGCGTTCGGGCCGCACAACACGTGGACCAACAACATTGTGGGTGACGCCGACGACCGCACCGTCGAGGCGAAGAACAACCCGAACGCCAACTACATCGCGGCCGCAGCGGCGGCCATCGGGTATCGCGTGCTCAAGGATCGAGATCCCGGGCGCGCCGCGCGCAGCCTCGCGATAGCGCGCGACGACTGGGAGCATGCCATCGTGGGTATCGAGGGGCCTTCCACGTGGCATACCCCGGCTTTTGCCGCAACACGCATGGAGCTGGCCGGCATCGGCATCACGGCGTCCCTCGAGCTCTTTCGCGCAACCGGAGAGGCGCGCTATCGCGGCAAGGCGATTGAGCTGGCGCGCATCGTCACCGCGTCACAGCAGGTCACGCCGGTCGGTACATCGTTTCCACTCTCGGGATTCTTTTACACCGGACCAGATCGCGATACGCTCTTTCATCAGTTCCACCGCGCCGCGGACCAGGCGCCCATCGTTGCGCTTGCACAGTTGATCATCGCGCTGCCGGAGCACGCCGACTGGATGACGTGGTACGCCACGGTCGCGCGTTACGCCGAATACCAGAAGCGAAGCGCGAGCGCCACGGCGCCGTATGCCGTGCTGCCTGCGTATGTGTATCGACCGGTGGACAGTGTGCAGGTGCCTGATTCGGGTGGTCGCTACATGGAAAGCCAGCGGGAGTACGCCGAGCAGGCGCGCGCCGGGCTGGCCATGGGCGACGGTTGGTATCTGCGCACGTTCCCTGTGTGGTTTCAGCGGCGGGGCAACTACGGTGTGCTGTTGTCGCAAGCCAAGGCGCTGTCCGCGGCTTCGCACCTGCGCGGCGACAGTACAGGACTCGATCTCGCGCAGCAGCAGGCGCAGTGGATCGTGGGACGCAACCCGTTCGCGCAAAGTACGATGTACGGCGAAGGCTACGACTGGGCGCAGCAGTACAGCGTGTCGTCGAGCGACTTCGTGGGCTCGCTGCCGGTTGGTATGCAAAGTCGCGGCACGACGGACCTGCCGTATTGGCCATCGCAGAATACGTATGTGTACAAGGAAGTGTGGATGCATCCGAGTGGTCGCTGGCTGTGGCTGATGGAGGACCTGCTGCCGCGCGCGTCCACCGTCGCGCCCGTTGCATTCTCCCTCACCAGCCGCACCGCTGCCAACGGCGAAATCACCATCCGGTTGGAGGCGCGCGGCTCTGGTGTGCACACGTTCGCATTGCGCACCGACAACCTGCGGATCACCTCTTCAACGCGCACTCCAACACGCACGGTCAATTTGCGTGATGGCGTGCCCGTCACGATCGAATGGAAGGCTCGTCGCAGCGTCGCGGAAGCGCCGTGGACACTTGTGGCCATTCAGGATGGCAACGTATCCCTTCGACGCGAACTCTTCGCCCACTGACGCATCGCCAGTCGATGGCATGATGCTGCACGCTGACACCGGGAGCGCCTGATGCAGACGGAAATCACCACGGACGTACAGCAGTCCGTCTCAGAGGTTGGCGCGTGGTTCGCCGCGAACCAGTCGCGCCTGCTTGCGGCTGCGGTACTGCTCGCGCTGGGTGTGGTGCTCGCCTTCGTGCTGCGGATCATCGTGGTGCGGATCGTCGGGGCGGTCGAGCGGGCGACACCCGGCCGCGCGTTCCGCACGTCCTTCGCGGGCGTCGCGAAAGAGCGACGAGTCGCCGACATTCTGGGCGCCATCGCGTTCTGGGCCGCCCTGCTG
>JBBQNT010000293.1:0-4725 GCA_038330215.1 Gemmatimonadales bacterium | reverse complement strand
TGACGCGGCGACGCAAAGCGCCGCCAATCGACGAGCTCGGTAGCCAGCACCATCGCACCGTGCACCTGGAGTCCGCGGAAGCATTGTAGCGTCGCCACGGCCGGCGCGTACGCCGGCGTCAGGGCCAGCTCGGCGATATGGTGATCGAGCGCGTCCCGCCGTGCCAGTTTGTACTCGAGCAGCGCTAAGTACTCCTCGAACACGATGCGGTCTTCCGGCGCGAGCGGCGACGATGTGCCGATCAACTGTCGGAACCAGGTGTAGTGCGCGGGACGCCAATGCAGGCCCCCGCGATAGATGAAGCCGCGCCGTGCCAGGAACTTGAGGATGTAGTGCCGCGACTTCACGATCTCGCGCTGCATCGTTTCGCGGCAGCGCACGAGATCGCGTACGCGCTCTGCTTCACTCGGAATCCGAATCGTGGTGAGCTCCCCGGCACGATAGAGGCGTGCGAGCTGACCGGCATCGTACTTGTCATGCTTGCGCTGCACGCCCGGCTTCACCGGTATCAGTAACGGGGCGATCACATCACAGTGGTAGCCCCAGCCCTGCATCGCGCGCTGCAGCACGTACCCCGCGCCGCTGGCCTCGTAGCACGCGCGCACTGCCCCCTCTTTCGCGTGACGCTCGAAGACGCGACGCAACTTCGCGAAATCATTCGGATACTTGTCAATGTGCGTCGGCGCCGTCGCGTCGGCCGGGAGGACCGCGACGGTCACGGAGTCCTTGTGCACATCGAGACCGAGATAGATGATAGGGACAGCGACCATCGACGATGACATGGGCTGGTCTCCGAAGAGGTGCGACGGCAGGCGCGTCGCAGGTGGCGCTGGTTACTCGGGGTACCGGAGGAGCTAACCCACGCAAAGCGCGGGGGCCAGCCCAGTCATAACTTCTAGATGCACGGATGCGCGGCTCAATCGGTTGCAATGGTGCAAATGCCCGCAGTACGGTTGCTCTCGTGCAATATTGTCGCGGCCGCCGTTCGGCACGAGCGCGTCCCCGCATTGCTTGGTGGTCGCGGAGCGGCCCCAGGGTACCCCGGCAACCCCCGTTTTCAACGGGGGTTGAATTCGGCTGGTGAGCGCGACAGTGGTTGATTGTTGCTATGCATACAGGAGAGCGGACGGCAAGACGAGTGGAAACGTCGATGACGCCGGTGGAGAAGAACGCGTTGTGGCGACAGTATAAAGCAGGCGCGACCTGTGCGACGATTGGCCGCGTCCTCGGGAAGCATGTGCGCACGATCACTCCATCGTGTCGTCGCATGGCGGAATCACGGGCTGTCGCAGTTACTCTTCGCTACGATTGCTGACGTGCAAGCGCAGGGGTGTGGTACGGGGGACGGGCGAGTCATTGCTCCCTAGGGCGAGTGCCGAGCTGACGTCGCCGCTATCAAGAGTGTCGGAGCTCGTCGCAGGTCAGCGTGCGCTCTTCGCCGTCATCTCAGTATGGCGCCGCGAACGATCACCATTCCTGAGCGTTGCGCAATTTGTCGTGAGCCGCTCAGGGTCGTGTACTAGCAGACGGCCCGCGATTTTCGCCCCTGTGCGCGTACGATGACAATGCGTCGCTGCGATTCGTTCGTGGTTCCCAACGACTCTGTGTACGAGTGGAGCAATGCGCCTCAACATTAAAGTTGCCTAGGGTGGCTGGGTTTGCTCAACTTGGCTGATGACACGCACGTGTGTTCGGTCGTGCGTTCGGAATGGAGGCGTTCTCCGAAGGAGAAAGAGCGGACCGAATATCGGAGTTTTCTTGGAGGTGGCGAGTCGCGCTCGTCGCCGGCAGATGAGAACAGCAACTCCAGTGGATTAGCCAACTCGCTTTGCCCTTTCGCACGAGCATGCCGCCTAACGCGCGAGCGAGAGCAAGGGGTATCATGTTCACGCGCATGTACTCCGCTCCGCGCGTCAGCGTGATCGTCGACGACCTGATGCTTTGTGCGCATAACCTATCGCGAGCCGACTGCTCGACATCGTCATAGGTGACCTATTCTAGCCGACGTACTACCGCCCTAGTTGATCGCTACGAAGAAACAAATATCACGAAGAGGAAACGATACAGCATGCAACGAATCGACAGGATGAACTTGATGCCTGCTCTCCCTCTTGACACGACAGCCATGCAGGCGCACTGTCGAGTCCACAGAACATTTCGTTCTGCCCACCTTGGCGTGTGCGCCGGCCCCTCGGCATCCGATATGATGAGTGGCATGCAGTTCCACGGTGCCCTCGCCAAACCGCAGGTTCACCGTTCTTTCTTGGAGAACTGATGAAGAGCGCAACTGTCGCTGCCCTCGCACTCGCAGTGCTCGCTAGCGTCAGCCACATCAGCGCCCCCTCAGCGGAAGCGCAGTGTGCGCAGTGTATCGGGCCCGATTCAGATCCCTGTCGGTGGGGACCGTTCATCGATGGCGGCGCAAAGTACTGTGAGAAGCTTGCCAATTACAATGGATGCGTCACCTCCGGCAACTGCCGAGAAGAACCGCAGGAAGAAGTGCTCGTCGGGCTTTCTCTTACGCCGGACGGATTCCTGCGGCGCGGTGATGTTGGCCTCGAATTTACGCAGACCACACTGGATTCCGGCACGTGGCTGTTTCGTACATGTACGGGACTGTTGCAGTCCATCGCTCTATGCGAGCAGCAGCAACGCGACGCCGAAAGCAGCACCGTATCGATCACGATCTAAAGGATCGAGTCGATGCCGGAGGTACGCTGCGTACTAGAGCGGTGGGGAGCGGCGGCATTAAAAGGTGCAGTTGCCTTCGCCGTCTTAGCGACACCATTTGCGCTGCAAGGCCAAGCACTGGGGACTGCGCTTGCCGCCGACAGCGTCGCTGTTGTCGGCGGCAGTGCGTCTGCCACATTGAGTTCCGCGTCGCATGCGATCTTCGACGGCGCAGATCGGTTGTTTGTGCTTGACTTCCGGGATCTGCGCGTGGTGCAGCATTCCGGGCCTGCGTTTCGCTCCGCCACGAGTATGGGCCGTGGCGGAGCGGGACCAGGGGAGTTCCGCTCCTTTTCTGAACTCGGTTGGAAGTTGGATACTTTGTGGGTTTTCGACGCACAACTCGAACGTACTTCGTTCTTCATAAAGGGACGGCTAGTGCGCACGGAGCAGTATGATCTACCTCGCCCGCCTGGTTATGCAGTCGCCCAACCATTGTCATTCAGCGCCAGTTCGGCAAGCCTCGGTGTCGCCCGCTTTGCGCGCGGGACACAAGACGGGCGAGCGCAACAAGGATATCTGCTCTATCGATTCGCACCACGGACTCGAACACTGGACACGATCCGTTGGTTGTCTCGGCGTCGAAGCGAGCTGCGTGTGCCGGTCGTGTTTCGAGGATCTAACGCAACTGTCCAGGCCGAGCAGCCGCTGACGGACGACCCCTTGCTCGTGGCGCGGCCGCGTGGCGGAGTGGTCGTGGTGGAACGAGATCAACGGGCGGCGGTTAGCTCCGCTCGGATTCGCGTCGTGATCCACGCGCCGGACGGTGCTGTAGCGGCGGAGCATTCGCTGACGGTGGCGAGCCGTCCGCTATCTCGCGCAGTTCGGAACGATGTATCAGCCCTGCTGTGTGCTCCATTAGGCTCCGATGCGGCGATGCCGCAGTGCGCTAAATCCGAGCTCGAGCGTGCGCTGTATTTTCCGAGTTTTGTCCCTGCCGCAACCGCGATCACACCATGCGACGATGGGGAGTATTGGCTTCGACTCGCAGAGTGGCCGCGTTCGTCGCCGGTTCGTTTTGTCCGGCTCGGAGCTGACGCTCGCCCGACGGGGTGGCTCGACCTTCCTGCTAGCACAAAGATCCTTGCATGCGCACACGACCGGATCGCCACCACTTTGACGGAAGGTCGCGAGTCGCTGCTACCAATCGTGATTCGTCGCGTATCGCCATCGGTGCGATGAGTCGCCGTACACGCGCATCATTGCTGATCGCTCACACACACGTATTGACCACTCGCCTGTCGCTCTCTGGCCTCGTCGCGGGAGTGGCCGTAGCGCTCTGCTTTATGCAGTCACTGGGTGCCTGCGCCGACGGGGTAGTAGATCGTCCTGATGGATCCGTATTAAATCTGCAAGAGGAGGAGGTCATATCCTTGCCGGCGGAGCATGAATCGCATGGTATCGCGGTTTCAGATGCTTCGATTCTCTCGTGGGGAGGAGAAGCGAGACTGTATGTGCGTCGCAACGCGTCAACGGCGTGGGAGATTGTACCAACGACCTCGCCCGCTCCACTGTCGGTCGCATTTGATGAACTGGGAGCGATATGGATTCTCGACAGCTTGGCGCGCGCGAGCGTCAGACTCGCGACGCCCTCTGCGGGGACTCGGAGCGAGAGCCTTGCCCTTCCATCAAACCTCGATGGTGCTGCGGTTCTGCAAGGAGTATGGTTGGTTTCAACGAACAACGCAGATAGCACATCGTCGGTCGTCCGACTACTTCCGAGTGGACCCGACACGGTGCTTACGGTGCCGCCTACGAGTAATGGACAGCGAACTATTCCCTCGCGACTCCTCGTCAGCAGAGTCAGCCGGAGTTGGGTACTTGTTGATCGCTTCTATCCGTTCACAGTGCGCATTCTTGACCCAGACGGTCAGGTCATCAAAAGTGAAACACCCGGCTTGGAGACAGCGGGACAACTACCGACGAGCGAACTTGACAAGCTGGTGGCCATTGCGATTGTGGCCATCGACAGTTCATTCCTTCTCACACTTGGCG
>JBBQNT010000292.1:0-4773 GCA_038330215.1 Gemmatimonadales bacterium | reverse complement strand
CCGCAGGTCTGGGTGGCAGACGACGGCGGACCAGCGTAGCATGAGCGCGACCGTCGATCGCCGCGGGGCACAGCCTCCGTATGATATCGAACGCGGTGAGCCGCGCTCGGTCGCGGTGATCGGCGCGGGAATCACGGGACTGGTCGCCGCGTATGAGCTCAAACGACGCGGCGTGTCGGTGACGCTCTACGAAGCGGCGGGACAGGCCGGCGGATCGATCGGCACATCGTTGGCCGATGGTTTCCTGGCGGAGCACGGGCCCAACTCATTCGTATCGTCGGCATCGGTGGAAGCGCTGATCGAGCAGCTAGGTTTGCATGACGATGTCGTCGAGGCCAACGCACACGCCAACCGACGGTACGTCGTGCGCAACGGCAAGCTCGTGCCGTTTCCCATGACACCGTTTGCCATGCTGCGCACGCCGCTCCTGTCGAAGCGGGCGAAGTTGCGCGTGCTGCTCGAGCCCCTGGTGCGCGGTTCAGGCGAGGCGAGCGACGAGAGCGTGGCATCGTTTGTGCGCCGGCGACTTGGCACGGAAGTGCTCGACTACGCGGTGAATCCGTTCATCGCGGCGATCTTTGCGGGTGACCCTGAGCACCTGTCCATGCTGCATGCCTTTCCCCGCGTGTACGCGCTGGAGAAGCAGTACGGTTCGCTCTCGCGCGGCCTCATGCAGTCGCGTCGTGCGGCAATACAGGCGAGACGCGAGGCCAAGCTCGCCGGTGAGAGTACCACCGCGGAACCGGACACGAGGAGCGCCGCGCCAGTGAGCGCGCGACTGATCTCATTCCGCGATGGTCTGCAAACACTCACCGACGCACTCGCCACGTCTCTGGCGAACACGCTCAAGCTCAACACGCCGGTTCGGTTGCTGCACCGCGACAATGAACGCTGGGTGGTGGAGACCGGACACGATGGAGCGCAGCGCGCGCGAGCCGTGAAGGCGATTGTACTGGCAGCACCGGCGCACGCGCTCACGGCGATGGAGCTGCCCGCCGAGATCCGTCAACACGCACAGCCGATTGAGCAGGTAGAATATCCACCGGTCTCATGCCTCACACTTGGCTTCCAACGCAGCGACGTCGCGCATCCGCTCGACGGGTTCGGCGTGCTGGTGCCGGCAGTGGAAAAGCGCAATATTCTGGGAGCGCTATTCTCGTCCACGCTGTTTCCCGATCGCGCGCCTGATGAGCATGTCACCATCACCGTATTCGTGGGTGGTGGGCGCCAGCCGGCGATCGCGCGTGCGCACACGGACGAACTCGTGAAGCTTGTGCGCACCGACCTGCGTGACCTGCTCGGCGTGCGCGGCGATCCCGTGTTCGCCAAGCATGTGTACTGGTCGCGCGGTATTCCGCAGTACGCCGTTGGCTACGAGAAAGTGAAAGACGCGGCGGACGAAACGGAGACGGAGAATCCAGGACTGTATCTCACCGGCAATTATCGCCACGGCGTGAGCGTGGGGGACTGCATTGCGAGTGGCCAGCAGGTCGCCGGAAAAGTGGCGGCGTGGCTCACGCAAAGCAGCTGATGTCTGCGCTTGATCTGCTGTGCATTGCGGCGCATCGGGACGACGCCGAACTCACCTGTGGCGGTACGCTGATCAAGGCGGTGGACGACGGCTACCGCGTGGGCGTGCTCGACCTCACCGAAGGCGAGATGGGAACGCGCGGTTCGGCTGACCTGCGCGCCGACGAAGCGGAGCGCGCGGCCGAGGTGATGGGGCTGCACGTGCGCGAGAATCTGGCGCTGCCCGATGCTGGCATCGAGAACTCTCGCGAAACGCGCGAGCTGCTCGTGGCGATGATCCGTCGCCTGCAGCCGCGCATTGTGATTTCGCCCGCGTCTCGCAGTCGGCACCCCGATCACCGGCTTGCCTCGGAGCTCACGCGAGACGCGTGCTTCCTCGCAGGCATCGGACGCTACGTGCCCGATGTGCCACGTCATCGCCCGCTCAAGCTGCTGCAGGTGCTCACCTATCGCGAGGATCCGGTCAAGCCCACGTTCGTCGTGGACATCAGCGACCAGTTCGAACGCAAGCTCGCGGCGATCCGCTGCTACGCGACGCAGTTCGATGGACTGACGCAGGCGGGTGAGGTGTTTCCGAACGGTGAACCGCTGTACGACATCGTGACGCACCAGGCGGCGCATTATGGTTCACTCATCCGCTGCCGCTACGGCGAACCGTTCCTTACCGACGAAACCATGCGGGTGACCGATGTCATGTCACTCGATGTCTCGACCTTTTGACCACAATGGCTGATTCGCCCGATACCATCGACTATGGCTCGTATCTCGAGCTGAACGCCCTGCTCGCACTGCAGCACCCGCAGTCAGAGCCGGAGCATCCCGATGAACTGCTGTTCATCATCGTGCATCAGGCCAGCGAGCTGTGGTTCAAGGTGCTGCTGCACGAGTTGCATGGCCTCATCGAGCGACTGAAGGCATTCGACGCCGTGGGATCGGCACTCGCGATCCGTCGTGTGAACGCGCTGATGCAGATCATCGCGTCGCAGCTCTCCGCGCTCGAGACACTGCCCCCGCAGCGCTTCGCGCAGTTCCGCGGTTACCTGGGGCGCTCCAGCGGCTCGCAGAGCGATCAGTTCCGCGCGATCGAGGCGCTATCGGGGCTTCGCGATCCGCATTTCATGGCCGCGATCCAGGAGCACGGCGAACCGCCTGCGCTCGTCCAGCGCGCGCTCGAGCAGCCCACGCTGCAGGATCTGTTCGATCAGCTCGTCGCGCATGAAGGCACGACGCTGGAAGCCTTGTACATGGGCCCTGCACCAACGGCGCTCTTCATCATCGCCGAGGGTCTGCTCGAGTATGAGCAGAACTTCTCGCGCTGGCGTTTTTTGCACGTGCAGTTGGTGGAGCGCATCATCGGACCGGGCACTGGCGGGACGGGTGGAACGTTGGGTGCCAAGTATCTTCAGCGCACCATCTCCCACCGGTTCTTTCCGAACCTGTGGGCGGTGCGCAGTCGTTTCTTCGGCGCACCATCATGAGTCCTCTCCCGCACGACCTCAGCACAGGAACTGATCGGGCCGTCACATGAGCGAAGCGCTTCGCCACGCAGCGACGCGTGAGCAGCAGCGGCTCGAACTCGACTGGCGCAATGCCACGTCGCGCGACGAAGGCTGGTTCGACGCGACGGTGCCGTACGCTGCAGGCACGCCGCCCTGGCCCGGTGACACGGCAATGACGTGTGGCTGGACCATGCGACAGGAACGCGGGGACAGCGTCAACGTGGCGTCGTTCACGGCCAGTCCGCACCTCGGCACCCACGCCGATGCACCGCTGCATGTCACCGACGGCGCGCGGCCCAGCGAATCGCTGCCGGTGCTGCCCTTCAATGGACTCGTGCACATCGTGGACTTGCGGGACGTGCGCGGGGAGATCTCGCTGGCGGTGTTGCGCGAGCGTCTCGCCGTCGCAGATCCGCTGCGCGTGTTTCTGCGCACGGGTGCGAGTGTCGCCGAAGGGCGATTTCCCGCGGAGTGGTCGTGGTTGTCGGCGGAGGCGGCGGGGGAGTGTGTGTCACGTGGACTGCGGCTGCTGGGGACTGATGCGCCGAGTGTAGATGCGCGTGAGGCCAAGGCGCTCGGAACGCATCATGCGTGCTTCGATAATGGGGCGTGGATCCTGGAGAATCTGGATTTGAGGGATGTGGCGCCAGGGGCTTATGAGTTGCGGGCGCTGCCGATGCGGGTGCATGGGTTGGATGCGGCGCCGGTGCGGGTGTTGTTGCGGGTGGTCAGCTGAGTTGGGTGCGCATTGCGCTCGGCGTCGCTCAGACTGAGGTCGCGGGACTGCTGAAACACGGAGGCACGGAGGCACGGAGAAGGCGCGGAGGTGGCTTTGAGCGCGTGGTGCTATCGCGAGGTGTCGTCGGGTTTATTCGTGGAGATCACTTCGGCTGAAGAAGTGCGAAGGGATGCAAGTCGGGTGTTCACAGACTCGGGTGTGAGCAGGTTGTCGGCGATGTGTGCTACCTCTTCGGCGGTTTGCCATGCGCGCTCGAGTTCGGCAAGTTCGCCGAGCAGGGCGAGACGTTCGCGTTCTTCGTGCACGGCCATTTCGATGGCGAGACGAGCGGGCTTGGGAATGTACGCGATGTCGCCGGTGTCGCCGCTGGTTTGCTGGGCGCCCCAGGCGCGACGTTGTTGTGCGGCCCACGACATGAGGCGTTCGGAGCCGCCGGCGTCTTCGATCAGCGATACGGCGTCCTGCACGCGTGAGCCGGGGGCGCCGGAGCCGTTCACTCGCGGCAGCATTTTTGCGAGTGCGTCGCGGGCGAGGTCGTCGGTGAGGGTGACGCGTCCCTGCTCGTAGTTTTTGCCGTTGCCGAACCATGATTTGAGCGTGAGGCGCGGTCGATCGAGGCGGCGGACCCAGCCCATCTCAATGGCCCAGTCGTCAGGGCCTCGTGTGCCGGCCAGCAGGCGGGGATTGCCGATGGGCAGGAACCACTTGCCGTCGGGATGCGCGAGTGGCGTGAGGATGGCGCGCTGATTCTTGGTGAGCATGATCAGGTTGAACGAGTGCGCAATGGGCAGCAGCGCAATGAGTCCAGCTCCCGATGCCACCGCGCCTCCAACAATCGCAGCCCCGCCTGCCGCGAGCAGTGAGCCGCCAATGATCGCGCGACGGCGCCGACGTCCGAACTGATCACCGTATCGCCATGCGGCGAACTCGGGCCGCAGTGGACGTCCCACGCGAACGAGCGTAGTGCCGTCGCTCCACCGCGCCAGTCCGATATTGTCAGTCGAC
>JBBQNT010000291.1:0-4806 GCA_038330215.1 Gemmatimonadales bacterium | reverse complement strand
TCGGTGAGGGCGAGCGCCGGGTAGCCGATCGTGTGGGCACGCTCGACCAGCGCCTCGGGCAACGAGGCGCCGTCGAGCAGCGAAAAGGCCGAATGGCAGTGCAGTTCGGCGTAGGCCGGTGGAGCAGGGGGCATGAATGGATTTGGGGGACAGGTACCCGAATATATACCGAAACAACGGGTTGCGTGTTCGATTGGTCAACGATCACGAGCACGTGGCCGCGGATCACATCTACCTTGGCGTCCTGTCGCCGCCGGGCCAGCAGGTGTTCTGTCTGATCTCCGACGCCAGCACGCCGTGCAGCGCTCTGCCGCCACGCTCGCGCCATCCGTCTGACCGTCGTCGGTCCTTGCACGGTATTAGTTATTCGGACATGACCGAATCGCGTGGGAGAGCGCAGGCCAATCCGGAAGTCGATGCGGTACTCGAAGTGGTGGACTCCATGTCGCCGGGCGAGCTGGACGGACTGCCATATGGCATCATCCAGCTCGACCGGACTGGCCGCATTCTCAGGTACAATGCCGTCGAGTCACGCCTTGCCTCACTCGCCCCCGAGGACGCGATCGGCAAGCAGTTCTTCACCGAAGTGGCGCCCTGCACGCGCGTGCAGGATTTTTACGGGCGCTTCAAGGAAGGTGTGATTCGCGAGATGCTCGACACGTCGTTCACGTTTCACTTCGCCTTCAAGCAGTCGCCGCGTGACGTGACGGTGCGCCTGTTCTTCTCCAAACGAACGCGCACGGTCTGGGTGCTGGTCTCCGATCACGAAGGCAAACCGCTGGGCGAATGATGATGCGACGCTTTCTGGTGCTGAGCGCGCTGCTCTGTGCGGTCGCCCCACTCGCCCCACTCGCCGCGCAGCCGCGAACCGCCGATCCCGCCGTTCGCGGTGTGTCGCTCAGCGCGTTCCCGCGCTTCGTGTCACTGGCGCCAGGTGTGTACGGGTACGAGGAGATCCGTGCCCCGGGGTTCACCACCGTGAGTCTGGTGGTGATCGGGCGCGACGGTGTGCTGATTGCCGATGGACAGGGAAGTCCTGCCGCGACGCGCACGATGCTTGCACGCATTCGGGAACTCACGCCGCTGCCCGTGAAGTGGTATGTGGTGGGCTCGGACCACGGCGATCATACGGCAGGCAACGGCGAACTGCCTGCAAACATCACCTACGTGGTGCATGCAACGTCGCGCGCGCAGCTATTGCGTGACTCGGCAGCCGCGCCTGCATCGCGACGCGTCATTGTGCCTCCGGTGGCCATGACCGGTGACCGTGAGCGCATCGACGTGGGCGGCCGCATGGTAGACGTGCAGTTTCTCGGGCGTGCGCACACGGGCGGCGACCTCCTGGTGCACGTCGAGGACGCCGGCATCCTCTTCATGAGCGAAGCGTATCTCAATCGTGTGTTTCCCGCGATGCGATCCGCGTATCCCAGCGAGTGGCTCGCCATGCTCGACCGCGCGCTCGCCATGAATGTGGCGCACTACATCCCCGGTCATGGCTTCATCGAGACGCCTTCCGTCTCTCGTGAGGAACTCGTGGCGTACCGCGACGCGGTGCAAGCCGTGATCACGGAAGTCACGCGCTTGCACGCGTTGGGGCTGTCGGCGGACGACGCGGTGCAGCGGGCGAACTGGGGCGAGTACGCAACATGGTTGCTGGCTGAGCAGCAGGGGCCGATCGCTGTGCGCAAGGTGTATCAGGAGCTCAACGGCCAGCTGCCGTAGCGCCCCCGCATGGACGTGTGTGCGTCAGCGACACGCTCAGCGTCGACTGAACACCGCACCATGCGGAACGCCCTTCGTATTTCCGCCGTGCGGCCACGTCTTGTCGTCCATGCGAAAGCCGGCGACTGAGGATCCCGCTTCGTGAAAGCGGTCGTCCAGCGACAACTTACCCGTGGCGCTGTCGAACTGCGCGATCAACACGCGATGCTTGAGCGCCGAGTAGCCGGTGATGACAACACGACGATGATCGGGCGAGATCGCGATCCAGTGCGGCACGTCATCTGTGCCGAGTGTGACGCGACTGACCTCGCGTGGAGCGGCCGGATCACTGATGTCGAGACTCACCACAGCGTTCCAGGCTGGTACCGTCACAAGGTAGTGATTTCCCACGATGACAGGGATCGCACAGTTCGTGTCGTCCGTGCGCGGGAACGACGCCACGAGTCGGCCAGATGGGGCGTCGGTATCGAGACCGTCGAGCAGGTAGAGTCCGCACGCAAAGGTGGACACCAGCACCGTACGCCCATCTGTGAGCACCCGTGGTTCCGCAGTGTACATCGATTCATCACCGCGTGGACCATTGGGAAGCGTGATCGTGTGGAGATGTGACAAGTCCGAGAGACGCCAGATCTGCAGTTGGCGTGACGCGGGCGAGTCCGCGATCATATCCGTGGTCGTGGTCACGATGCGATCAATCGCGGACACGACGCCAGCGCTGTACACACGAAGTCCCGGATCGGTGCCCGGCACATTTGCCGAACTGCTGCGCACCGCCGCGCCAGCCGGCGTGATCTCGACAAGTCCGCCCGGAGTCATGCCGTTCGCCGTGTGCCGCATGTGAAATGTGCCGAGCACATTGCCGCTGGGCATGCGCAGGAACGAGTGCGGATGGGAGTAACTGTCGAGGTCGCCGAACGTGCCCGCAATCCGTGGCGCACGCGGTTCGCGCAAATCGAAGATCACTGTCTGGCCGGATGCAAAACCGTTGGCGAACAGCTGTCCGTCGGCTGGCATTTCGTGTTCGGTATGATGCGGGCCGTTCATGAGTCCGGGCGCCGGCAGTGTCGTCACCAGCGATCCGTACTGCAGCGTGTCTTCGGTCACGTCGAGCACGGCGAGGAAATCCGGCTGTGTGGAGTCTGCTGACGCGGTCCACAGATACAGGTAATCACGGATGGGCCCAGACTCAGTGCGCTCGCCGGGCGTGCAGGCCGAGACCGCCAGCAATGCCATAAGCGTCCACGCGCTGCCGAGGCGTGATGGGTTGCGGCAACATGGGTTCATGCGTGCTCCGGCCGTTTCAGTGGGGAGTGGTGGGCAAGTCGATCGCCCGATTGTACCACGCTCCAGGCGCCCTGGCGAGTGGCTTGAGATCTCGACGCTGCGAAGGGCGAATCGCGCCGCAACCGGCAGCGCGTGACGCGTCGCCTCTTTGTAACCGCTCGAAGCGGCACGTGGATTCGTGCGGTGGGGTCAAGGCGCTGTCGCCGGCGCAGCCAGGCTGACTAGCTTTCAGGGCTAGTCTCCCGCACACACTGACTCCTGTGACTGATACCTCCAGCCCCGATTCGACCCCGCGTCGCGACTTCATCCGCGAACTCGTCATCGACGACATTGCGACTGGCCGGTTCGGGCGTCCGGTGGCGACGCGCTTTCCGCCGGAGCCCAACGGATTCCTGCACATGGGGCACGCCAAGTCCATCTGCCTGAACTTCGGCATTGCCCGCGAGTTCGGTGGCACGTGCAACTTGCGCTTCGACGACACCAACCCGTTCACCGAAGACATGAAGTACGTCGAGGCCATCAAGCGCGACGTGCGCTGGCTCGGCTTCGACTGGGACGGGGAGTTCTACGCATCGGACTATTTCGAACAGTTGTACGCGATCGCCGAACGACTCGTGGAGCAGGGCAAGGCGTACGTGGATTCGCAGTCCGAAGAAGAAATTCGCACGAACCGCGGCACCGTGACGACGCCGGGCGTACCGGGGCCGTACCGCGACCGCTCGCCTGAAGAGAACCTCGACCTGCTGCGCCGCATGAAGGCCGGTGAGTTTGCCGACGGTGCACACGTGCTGCGCGCGAAGATCGATCTCGCGCACCCGAACATGATCATGCGCGATCCGCTGCTGCTGCGCATCCGGCGCGATGCGCAGCACTATCGGCGCGGCACCGACTGGAAGATCTATCCGCTCTACGACTTCGCACACGGACTCAGCGATGCGATCGAGGGCATCACGCGCTCGCTGTGCACGCTCGAGTTCAAGGACAACCGGGATATCTACGAGTGGCTCGTGGACGCGGCCGGCTTCGTCAATCCGCCCACGCAGGTGGAGTTCGCGCGGCTCGAGCTCGACTACACCGTGCTCAGCAAGCGCAAGCTCCTGCGACTGGTGAACGACAGGCACGTCAGCGGCTGGGATGATCCGCGCATGCCGACCATTGCCGGCCTGCGGCGCCGCGGCGTGCGCCCGGAGGCGATTCGTGCGTTCGCCGACACCATCGGCGTGGCGCGCAAAGATGCGCGCGTCGAGATCGCCACGTTCGAACATGCCGTGCGCAACGACCTCAACATGGAAGTGCCGCGCGTGTTGTGCGTGCTCAATCCGCTCAAGGTCGTGATCACCAACTATCCCGACGACCAGGTTGACATGCTCGAGGCGCAGAACTATCCGCACGACGTGCCGAAGTCCGGCACGCGCGCGCTGCCCTTCTCGCGCGAACTCTGGGTGGACCGTGACGACTTCATGGAAGATCCGCCCAAGAAGTTCTACCGCCTCGCGCCCGGCCGGGAGGTGCGATTGCGCTTCGGCTACCTGATCACGTGCCACGATGTCATCAAGGCCGCCGATGGCAGCGTGGTCGAACTGCACTGCACCTATGACCCGGAAACGCGCAGCGGCAACGCACCCGACGGACGCAAGGTGCAGGGCACGATTCACTGGGTGTCGGCGCAGCACGCGCTCGAATGCGAGGTGCGACTGTACGACCGACTCTTCACCCAGCCCGACCCGGATGACGTGCCGGACGGTGAGGACTTTCTCTCCACGCTCAATCCGGCGTCGCTCACCGTGATTCCGTACGCCA
>JBBQNT010000290.1:0-4812 GCA_038330215.1 Gemmatimonadales bacterium | reverse complement strand
GGCGAGCGGAATGCGCATCTTTCAAGGAGCTCATGAGCGATCTCATTCTTCCCAGGCGCGCGTTCGTTGGCGGAACGCTGGCGGCCACGGCGTCGCTGCTGCTGCGCCGGCCCGCGTGGCTGCCTGCGCATGGTGCGCCGGCCATCATCACCTCCGAGCGACTGCGGCCGCTCATTCCGAATGGTGTGCAGATCGGCGATCCGCGTGCTGATCGCGCGATGTTCTGGAGTCGCGCCGACCGTCCCGCCGTGCTCTCGCTGGAGTGGTCAGCGTCCGAGCGGTTCACCAACGTGCGACGCCTGCGGAGCGCGCCGGCGCGCGAGAATGACGCCTTCACTACACACCTCGACGTCACCGATCTTCCAGCCGGCCAGACCATCTTCTACCGCGCCGCCTACGAGAGCCTCGAGGCGCCAGGCGCGATGAGCGAGCCGGTGACCGGTAAATTCCGTACTGCGCCGCGGGCCGCCGATCGCGCGCTTCGCGTGGCCTGGTCGGGCGATATGGTCGGGCAGGGCTGGGGCATCGACGAGGCACGTGGTGGCCTGCGCATGTACGACGCCATCATGCGTGCCGAGCCCGACGTCTTCATCCACTCGGGCGACAACGTGTACGCCGACGGACCGCTGCAACCGGTTGTGACCCTCGATGACGGCACCATCTGGCGCAACGTCATGACGGATGCAAAGTCCAAGGTGGCGGAAACGCTCGATGAGTATCGCGGTCAGTACGCCTACAACCTGCTCGACGCCAACGCGCAGCGATTCGGCCGACACGTGCCCATGATCGCGCAGTGGGATGATCACGAGGTCGTGAACAACTGGTTTCACGATCTCACGCTCCACGCAGACGATCGCTACACGGAGAAATCCGTTCGCGTGCTTGCGGAACGTGCGAAGCAGGCGCTGTTCGAGTTTCTCCCCATTCGCCGCAACGAGGCCGACAGCTCACGCCTGTATCGCTCGTTTTCGTACGGGCCGTTGCTCGACATTTTTGTGGTGGACATGCGCAGCTACCGCGGCGCGAACTCGGCCAACCTTCAACGCGCTTCATCACCGGCCACCGCGCTGCTCGGCGATGCACAACTGGCCTGGCTGGAGCGATCGCTGCGCGAAAGCACCGCGGTATGGAAGGTGATCGCCAGCGACATGCCCATCGGACTGGTCGTGGCCGATGGCGTGCGTGGCGGCGAGCCCCAGTTCGAAGCGGTGGCCAACGCCGACGCAGGCGCCCCGCTTGGACGGGAACTTGAGATCGCACGCTTGCTTCGCGCGCTTCGTGACGCGCGCGTTCACAACGTGGTGTGGCTCACCGCCGACGTGCACTACGCCGCTGCGCACCACTATTCACCCGAACGCGGCACGTTCACAGAGTTCGATTCGTTCTGGGAGTTCGTCGCCGGACCGATGCACGCCGGCACGTTCGGCCCGAATGCGCTCGACATGACGTTCGGCCCCGACGTGCGTTTTGTGAGCGCCGCCCCCAAACCGAATCGGCCGCCCAGCGACAATCTCCAGTTCTATGGCACGATCGACATCGATCCCGATTCTCGCACCCTCACGGCCTCGCTGTGGGACGTGACAGGCAGGCGGCTGTGGAACATTGAACTGCCCCCGCAGGCCAGCTGAATCGGCTAGTCCGTCTCCCCACGCACCCAGTCGAGATAACCCTCAAGCCCCGCCTCGGCTGGAAACACGAGCAACTCCGGCACCTCGTAGGCATGATGCACCGAAAACGCCTGTCCGATCTCGTCGAGTCGCGCCGCCACGGTCTTGAGCAGGATCACGACCTCGCTCTCGTCCGTGATCTCTCCTTCCCAGCGGTACAGCGAACGCGCGCGCGGCAACAGGGTGCCGCAGGCGATCAGGTGATCATCGAGCAGCGCGCGCACCAGCGCTTCGGCGTCGGCCTCGGTGGCCACGGTGGTCATGGCGAGCACCACTTCTTCGGGAGCGAGGGGTCTGGTCATGTGTTCAGATTAACTCACAGCCGGGGAGAGCGCGAACGGGGAGCGCACGCCGGCCTCGTGGTCTTGTCCCCGTCGGGAACTCTCCTCCATTGGCCGGACGAGCTGCGATCATGACCCGCCACCATTGGATTGTCCGCCTGACGCGCTGGGTCAACGCCGTCGCGGTCGTGATCATGGTCGGCAGTGGCCTTCGCATTTTCAACGCGTATCCGGCGTTCGCTCGGCGCGGCGAAACGTTCTGCTGCTATCCATGGGAAGGGATGGCAATTCCTTCCTGGCTCACCTTCGGCGCGTGGCTTGCCGGCGCGCGGCAATGGCACTTCGCGATGATGTGGGTGCTCGTCGCCAATGCTGAATCATTTCTGCGTGGAGGGATGGACGGCCGTGGTTGAGTTCGGTGGTGTTCGGTTGCGCGATCTCGCTGCGCTGGTCAAGCTCGATCCCGCCGCGCAGTTCGTGGATTTCAGCAGCTTCGACAACGGCTACCACGAAAGTTGGGATCTGGAAAGCGCGCTGCATCCACAAACAGTGGTCGCCTATGCGAAGGACGGCGAGCTACTCTCACCCGCGTACGGCGCGCCGGCCCGCATACACTCGCCGATCAAACTGGGCTTCAAGAACGCGAAGTATCTGACTCGCATCGAGTTCATGGCAGCGAAGAACGGTGGGTATTGGTCCGACAGGGGATACGAGTGGTTCGGGGGCACATGAAGCTCGGAATGTTTCCCCGCGGGCACACCTGAGGGAATCGTCGTTCGGGAACTGCACGTCGGCCTCGCGGTCTTGTCAGGGTGCGCTGCAATCCGATTACTTACCTGACTATGCCCGAACAATCGTTGGTCATTCGCGGTGCTCGCGAACACAATCTCCGCAACATCGACGTCACCATTCCGCGTGACAAGCTGACGGTGATCACGGGCCTGTCGGGCTCCGGAAAATCGTCGCTCGCCTTCGACACGATCTACGCCGAAGGGCAGCGACGCTATGTCGAGTCGCTCTCGGCGTACGCGCGGCAGTTCCTCGGGCTCATGGAGAAGCCCGACGTCGACGCGATCGAAGGTCTCTCGCCCGCCATCTCCATCGAGCAGAAGTCGGCCGGCCACAATCCGCGCTCCACCGTGGGCACGGTCACCGAGATCTACGATTACCTGCGCCTGTTGTACGCGCGCGCCGGCACGCCTCACTGCCCGAACTGCGGCCGTTCGGTGCAGCGCCAGAGCCCCGTGCAGATCGCCGAGCAAGTGCTGGCGTGGCCGGAAGACACACGCATCGAGGTGCGTGCGCCGCTTGTGCAGGGACGCAAGGGCGAGTTCCGGGATCTCTTCGAATCGGCGCGCAAGCAGGGATTCGTGCGTGCGGTGGTCGACGGCGAACTGATCGAACTCGCCGAACCTCCCAAGCTCAACAAGCGCAGCAATCACTCCATCGCGGTGGTTGTGGACCGCCTGGTGGTGCGCAGCGAAGATCGCGGACGACTCACCGATTCGCTCGAGACGGCGCTCCGGCTCGCCGATGGGCTTGTGGAGGTCGTGCGCTACGACAGCAAGCAGCCGGAGTCCTCGCTGTTCTCTGAGCGTCAGGGCTGTCCCGAGTGTGGCATCTCGCTTCCGGAACTCGAGCCGCGACATTTTTCGTTCAACTCGCCCTTTGGCGCCTGCGAAACCTGCAGCGGACTTGGCACGACGCGCACGGTGAGCGAGGACCTCATTCTGGGCGATCCGGGCATCTCGATTCTGGAAGGTGTCGTCCTGCCGTGGGGTGAGCCTGATGGATTCCTGCGGCGCTCCATCCTGCCGGGACTCGCGAAACAGATCGGCTTCGATCTCAACACGCCTTGGGGCAAGCTGTCAGCCACGGTGCGTCGTCAACTGCTGTTCGGCCTTGGCCCCGGCGCACCGGTGACACCACGGCGCAGCGCCATTAAACGCAGCAGCAAGACGGCGTCAGCCACCACGGTCGACGTCGCCACCTGGGACGGCATCGTCGCCAATGTGCAGCGTCGTCACGACGAAACCAGTTCCGACGCGATTCGCCTCGAGCTCGAAGGGTATATGGTCGCGGCGCCTTGCCCAACGTGTGAGGGCAAGCGACTACGCGCGTCGTCGCTGGCGGTCACGATGCACCGACGAAACATCGGCGAACTGGTGCAGCTGTCCGTGGCCGACGCGCTCGCCTTTCTCGAAACCGTGCCGGTGCGCCGCGCCGGAAAGCCAGGACTCGATCCGGGCATTGCCGGTCCCATCCTCAAGGAGGTGCGCGATCGCCTGCGCTTTCTGGTGGACGTGGGGCTCGACTATCTCACGCTCAACCGCTCCGCCGAATCACTCTCGGGCGGCGAAGCGCAGCGCATTCGTCTCGCGACGCAGATCGGCTCGCGACTCGTGGGTGTGCTCTACATCCTCGACGAGCCAAGCATTGGCCTGCACCAGCGCGACAATGATCGGCTGCTGCAGACGCTCATGCAGCTGCGCGACCTCGGCAACACGGTGATCGTCGTCGAGCACGACGAAGAGACGATCCGGGAAGCGGACTACGTGATCGATCTTGGTCCCGGCGCGGGCAAGCACGGTGGCGAGGTGATCGCGGCGGGTTCCGTGGACGATATCAAACGTGCGCCGGCATCGATCACGGGACAGTACCTGAGTGGCGCGCGTTCGGTGCCGGTGCCCGCGCATCGCCGCACGCCCGATCCGGCGCGCACATTGCGCGTCGAGGGCGCGCGTGAACACAACCTGAACGACATCACGGCCGAGTTCCCGCTGGGCTTGTTCGTGGCCGTCACCGGCGTGTCCGGTTCGGGCAAGTCCACGCTTGTCAGCGACATCCTGCAGCGCTCGCTGTCG
>JBBQNT010000289.1:0-4826 GCA_038330215.1 Gemmatimonadales bacterium | reverse complement strand
GTGGTGTGAACATCGACGGCGGCGCGAGCATCGATCCCGAGACAGGCATGCTGTACGTCGCCTCGCAGAGCACTCTCAGCACAACCGTCTTGCAGAAGGATCCGTGCTCGGAGTTCAACTACAGCTCCCCGCGCGATAACTGCGGTCTCATCGGCGCGCTCGATCCCCCGGCCGGCTACACGCCGCCGAGCGGAGCGCGTCCCGGCGGATTCGAGGGACGCGCCGGCGCGTCCTCGATCGGCGGCGTGTCTATTGTAAAGCCGCGTGAACTCGGCGGTGTCACGGCGTACAACATGAAGACCGGTGACAAGGCGTGGTGGATTCCGAACGGCGGATTCATTCAGAGCACGAGCCGTGATCCGCTCTTTGCCGGCGTCGCGTTGCCGCCGCGCTCGAGCTCGGGGCAGGCGCAGGTGATCACCACCAAGTCGCTGGTGATCTATGGAACGGGACGCAGTGGTGGCGTTCCGGGCCAGGAGCCGCAGCTCTTCGCGGTGGACAAGGCCACTGGCAAGCAGGTGGGCGCGATCGAGATTCCGGCCAAGACCACGGCGGTACCCATGACGTTCCTGCACAAGGGCAAGCAGTACATCGTGTTTGCGACGGGGGCGGGGACGAGCACGTCGCTGGTGGCGCTGCGGTTGCCGGGCAGGTAGGGCTCGGGGTCGAACGACGGCGCGGCGTCTCCGAACAACGGCGAGGATTGGAATGACTGCACACGGCCCGCCTGACGACACGGTAGAGGTACGGACGTGGGTCGACGCCGCTATGCGGGAATCGGTTGATGCCGCGCTGCGTGACCTCATCCCGTACGCGCAAGTGCAACACGTCGTCCGCCATGATGAGCTGTACGTGGCGTTTCCGTATCGCTCCCGTGCGATTCTCGTGTGCAGCGTTCCGCATCCTGACGGTGAAGGCGGTGGCGAAGGTCGCCGGTCGTTGTCGCTCCTCGATTTGCTCTCCGGATGGGACGGGTCGCTCCTGCTCCACGCCACTCCCGACAACGAGAGCGGCGGGGGGGGGCGCTCGAGGAGATTCTCGCCAGTCAGTTGGCACCCCGACTCGGCGTCCTATCCCATGGACAGCTCCTCGATGCGCGGTTCTGCACGCTGCTGAGACGCGAGTTGCGGCGCGTGCTGACTTCGGCACGGGTGCTTCCGCCCGCGCGTCTCGTGATCCCGCACGAGTGGCTACTGGGCATCGGTCGTCTGCCCAGCTCGTGGCAATGTGTTCTGCATCGTGCGCTGGGCAGCCGGGATGACTGGCCGGTAAAGCGGGTATGCGCCGTGCTCGGCATTGACCGAAGCACGCTTGATCGTGGATTCCGCAAGCAGTCGCTGCCGACGCTCTCTGCGATCCTCAGGACGGCACTTTCTCAGATCGTCGGTAGCATTTGATTGGCAGGCGCAGATGGAGCGTTCCATTCTCGCAAGTTAGTGATGTCGTCGGCGGCCCCAACCGCCCAAACTCTGCCCAAGTTGACTGCTTGCGACGTCTGCCTGTCAAACCGTAACATTTCGGAGAGTCTAATCCTGTTGTACGATCGAGCGGCGCAATCGAACACGGGAATGCGGCTCACACGGCGACTCAAGCGCTGTCGCCAACGACGCGATCGAGTGCGGACACCACCACCCTCATGCCCTATTGGAGCACGCCAGTATGACTCATCTTCGACGTGAAATCGCCGCCTCTCGCTGGACTCATGCTCTGGCTGCACGTCCGTGGCACTATTTGATGGCGGCGAGCGCCTTGCTTGTCGCGAGCGTGGTTGACCCCGCGATGGCCTCAGCTGACGGGGGAGGATGCTTCAGGATGCATGACTGGCGCTCAAAGGAGCCGGGACTATTCAATCCATGGGACAAGTGGCATTCCACCCAAACTTCGGTCATCTACGACCCGGAAGTTGTCGTGTGGGATCACGTCGCGGACAAGGGCTTTCGCTCGAATGCGCATTCCGACATGGAAGAGGGATATGTGGACAACGTTGCTCATCCCACATGTGGTGGCGAAGTCTGAGACGGCTACGCGCAACCCGCCTGAGAATCTCAGGCGGGGAACGGCGCGATCGGAGGGCGTTGGAGCTCTTCGTTGAAACAGCGTTGCTCGCCGTTGTTCTTCTCACTGCATGCGACCAATCGAAACATGATAGCGTGATGGAGCTGTCGCGTTCCAGCGGCGGACTCGAGTCGTGCGCGGCCACCGCGGCATCGACGACCCTGCTTTCACGCATCGATACAGTGCGCTCGGTCGTCGTACCGGACATGGAGCCGCTGTGCGAGGCCCGACTCGAAGCAGTCGTCCGGCTCGTTCAGCCCGCCGGAACGTTCGATCTCCTTCCCGGGAACTCGATCAGTCGTCGAAGTGATGGCGTTTATGTCAGCAACGTGTTTGGCGAAAATTCGCTGGCAATCTGGGACAGCACGGGTCGCTTCATGCGCGTGCTTGGTCGATCAGGTGCTGGTCCCGGCGAGTTCGCGAGTGGAATCCAGCCCGTCTTCGGGCCCGGAGATTCCTTGCACGTTCTGGACAACTCCCGACACCTCAGTGTCTTC
Organism: Gemmatimonadales bacterium; assembly: GCA_038330215.1. Lineage (GTDB taxonomy): Bacteria > Gemmatimonadota > Gemmatimonadetes > Gemmatimonadales > Gemmatimonadaceae > JAABRT01. The sequence goes on along the minus strand of JBBQNT010000289.1, from coordinate 2,274 downwards.
GACGGTGAATTTCGTTATGTGACGCGGTCGCTGCAGCTGAACGCGCACCGGCCCGCCGGCTCATGGTTCCTCACCGTGGATGGGAGGCGTTTCGTGAGTCCACCACCTGCCGACGTGCGCTCGCATCACGTCGCTGAACTGCACCCAGACGGAACGGTTCGCAGCCTGCTTGTTCCGGCTGACGAGGCAACCTCGGGACCCGACGTTGAAGCGGCTGAGCGAACAATCGCGCATGGAGGCGGAGATACCTTCTGGATTGGTCCCACCCAAGTGCCGGAACAGAAGTACGAAATGGAGCAATGGTCGCTGGACGGACGGCTGCTCCGTCGCATGCGGCGTGACGCCGCCTGGTTTATTCCGTACAAGCTCTCAGCAAGTTCGGAGGAGTCGTCCTTACCGTCCACCTACTTCGCGATGCTGCAGGTGGACGCAAGCGGATTGGTCCACACGGCAGTGAGCAGCCGCGAAGGCTCGAGCCGGAGAGCATCGAGTGCGCGCACGAACAGGAAGGAACGGAAGGCGGGGATCTCGGTGCGATGGGAAATCCTTGATCCCAACTCTGGCAGGTTGATAGCCAGCACCCGGTTCAGCGACGTGGATTCGGTCCCAATGCCGTTCGTTCCGCAGACCAGTACGGCTTCTATCCTCGTCGATGATGGGGCAGAGAGCTTCTCGACCGTAATCGCGCGGTGGATTCTGTCGGCCTCGTCGAAGACATCGCGCTAGCGACACGGCGTGCTCTCTTCGGTCATGCTTCACTCGCCACGAGTGGCTCGTAGTTGATCTACGTATAGCGGGGATGCGATCGGTGGGGCGTGTGATTTTTGCGGCAAGCATCCTATATTGTTAGCTTGTAAACATGAAAGCAACCATTGATTTCGACGAAACCCTTTATCGTCGCCTCAAAATCGAGGCGGCGAAGCGGGGACGAACCGTCCGCGATCTCGTTGCCGAAGGGGTGCACTATGTGCTGGACGGGGCCCCGAGCGAGACGGACAGTGCGGACAGCGAAAGCGCGGAGCAGTCGCGCCCAGAGTGGTTTGGTATCCTGCGAAACTACGGCCAACAGGTCGAAGACCATTCGATGGAAGCCGTGCGCTGGAGCATCGTGAATGGACGCTCCGGCTCAGTTGGTGAGCCGTGAGCCTCGCGCTCGACACATCCGTGGTGCTTCGCTTGCTCGTGGGGACACCGGAGTCTCAGGCCGAGCTGGCACGTCGTGCGGTGGTCGGCGCGTCCGAGGCGGTTGGCATTTCTGACCTGGTGATCGCCGAGAGTTTCCACGCGCTGCGTCATCACTACGGCGTGCCGACGATCGATGCGCTACGCGCACTTCATGAATTGCTGTCGGACGGAAGGTTCCGCGCACTCGGCCGTGCAGCAGAAGTGCTGCAGGACATGCTGGGCGCCCACCGCACGACGTCGCGCGCCGGACTCGTGGATCGCCTGATTCGGGCGGAGTACCGCGAAGCGAGTCGCGAGATGCTCACATTCGATGGCGACATGGCACGCCTGTCGAGCGCCCGCCTTATCAGTTAGCGGGCGCTTCGACGTCAGCGCTTCACATACTTCTTAAACGCGCGCGGCCCGACTTCGGCCCCGTATACATTGCCGCGCGCGTCCACGGCCACGCCCTCCGCAGCGCTGGTATTGCGCGTCTGCTCGACGGGGTCGGGAATGAACGACCACACGCTGCCATCCTTCGCGCTGCCAATGCGAATGCCGCGCTTCCACGTGGGGCGCGACGGATCGATGGAGCCTGACTCGCTGTCAGCGGCATAGAGCGTGTCGCCCGGTGCGATCCAGATGCCGCTGTTGCGCGAGAACTGATACCACGTGTCGAGCAGACGACCATCCTGCATGAAGATCTGGATGCGGTCGTTGCCGCGGTCAGCGACAAACAGACGGCCCTGGCTGTCCATTGCCAGCGCGTGCGGCTGATCGAACTCACTCGGGCCGGTGCCCTTCGTACCCCATCTGGTGAGCAGTTTGCCGCTCGCATCGAACTTGAGCACGCGCGCGTTAGCGGTGGCATTCGACGAATGGCCTTCCACCACAAAGATTGTGCCCTGCGGCGTGACATACACCGCGTTCGGCTGCCAGAAGAACAGTGAATCCCGTCCGCCACCCTTCGTGCCGAGTGACATGAGCAGCGTGCCGTCGGACGAGAACTTATGAACCTGATGGCCCGTCACATTGGCGGGAGCTGCGGGCGCCTCTGTCGCACCCGGCGCGCGCGCGGGCGTGTTGTCCCGTCCGTCTACCACCCAGATG
>JBBQNT010000288.1:0-4881 GCA_038330215.1 Gemmatimonadales bacterium | reverse complement strand
TGCGGGGGGTTTTGGGGCCGGTATGGCCGCCGCCGCCGGGGGTTCCCACTACGGGGGCGGGGCATCCGCCGCCCGGGGGGGGGGGGCCCTCCCGGCCCTGCGGGCGGGGGTGCGGGGACGAGGTCGGCCCGGGCCTTGGGGGGCCGGGCGTGCGGCTCAGGCATCCTACGCGGGAACTCTCGTGCGGCGGCTGCCCCCGCCAACGCGCCCAGTGCCCCTGTCGTCCCCTCGCCCCCCGGCAGGCCCGCGGCCACGCACCGGGCACGGGCGGCTTCTGCCGCGCAGCGGCAGTGGCAAGCCCGCTCCCGGTGTGTGGCCGCGGGCCCCGCACCGAACCAGCTCAAGCTGACGAACACGTCGGCCGACACTAGCAACCAGACTGCAGCCGCGCGGGGGTTCAACTCGCGCTTACTTTTGGGATTGCAAGTGAACGATGCCTGCCACGACGCTGGTTGACCGACACGACGAACTCGCGCAGTACGCGCGCCTGCTCAGCCCTTCGCGTCTGGCCGCTCTCGAGGCGACCGGTTTGCTGGACGGCCACGCCAATGACGTGTTGGACCGCGTTGCCAGGCTGGTGACACGGCTGCTCGGTGTGCCGACCGGCCTCGTGTCGCTCGTCAGCCGAGCGAATCAGCATTTTCCAGGACTCGCCGGGCTCGACGGCTGGGCGGGTGAGGCGCGCGGCACGCCGCTGTCGTATTCGTATTGCAAGTACGTCGTGATGCGCGACGCCGCACTGGTCGTCGAGGACTCGGCGCGCGATCCGGAGATGGCGGCGAATCGGGGGCACTCCGAGCTTGGTGTCGCAGCCTACATTGGTGTGCCACTGCGGACTGCAGAGGGCGAGACGCTTGGCGCACTGTGCGCCATCAACACGTCGCCCGAGACGTGGACGCAGGAGCAGCTCGACACGCTCGAGGAACTGGCGCAGATCGCGATGTCCGAGATCCAACTGCGATCCACAGCACGCGCGCTGCTGCTGTCAAACCGTCAGTTGGCCGAGCAGGTGGTGCGTGATCCGCTCACGGGACTGCTCAATCGCATCGGATTCAACGCCCGGGCTGCGGAGGCGCTCGCGACGGCGCGGCGAAGGAAAGGCTCGCTGCTGATGTGCTGCCTCAATCTCAATCACTTCCATCGCATCAACGCGGTGCTGGGCTACGATGTGGGTGACACGGCGCTGCTCGAGGTTGCGGCACTCATGGAAGGTGCGTTTCGCGACCATGACGTGCTCGCGCGGGTTGGCAGCGACGAGTTCGTGGCACTGATCTCAAATGCGGCGGAGGCCGACATCCCGTTCGTGACCGCGCGCGTCGCGGCATCGTTCGATGTGCACAACAGTGCGCGCAGCCGAAACTTCGTGCTCGATGCGAGCATGGGCTTTGCGTCGTGGAGCCCCGACGCTCCGGTGTCCGTTACCACGCTGCTGCAGCGCGCGGAAGCTGCGATGCGGCGGAGCCGGACGCGCTCGTTCACGGCACCACGCGGTTCCGTTACCGCCAGGACTGCGGAGCCGCCGCTTCCCTCGGCACACGCGACGCGCCAGTCGCACCGACCGTAAGTCGCTGACGCCGGCGCTCGAAGTGCGAGACGATCAGGTCGTGCTCGCGCTCGAGCGCAGCCAGCGCACGGTCAGCGCTTGCGACCTCGAGTTCGCGCCATGTCATCAGCGTGCCGAGCGACAGAATCTCGAGCGAGTCGTGCTGCACGGTGGGCTGCACGTTGGGCGGCATGCCGAGGTCGGCCCATAGTGCACGATTGGCACGCTCGGTGACAAGCGAGGACACGTTGTGCTCGCTGGCCAACGGCTGTTCCGTGCGAAGCGCGAACACGACGACATCAGCATTGGCGATGGCCGGCTCGCGGTCGCTCCACGCCACGCACCGTACGTTGCCGCGCTTTCGCGCCACATCTTCGGCACGCGCATCCGTGCGGCTGCTCACTGCGAGTTCGGCCGGCTCATAACGCTGCAGCGCGTCCAACGCGCTCGTGGCGGCCGCGCCGGAGCCCAGCACCAGCACGCGCGTCTCCTGCCACGGCGTGTCGAGACGCTCGGCCAACACATCAGCCGCCGCGCGCCCGATCGTGCGTGACGCGTCGTCAAAGCCAGCGTGCAGTCGCACATGCCGTGTGGAGTTGACGACGCGCTCGAACACTCGGTCGAGCGCCGTTGACGTGAAGCCCTGGCTTCGTGCCGCCGCCCACGAGATGCGCACCTGTCCGAGAATGTCGCTGTCGCCCTGCAACTGCGACTCGAGTCCGGTAGCAACGCGCAACAGGTGACGCAGCGCTTCGAGTCCCTCGTAGCGTACGATCGCCGTCTCCAGCAGCGCACCGCCGTGCGCGGCCGCGCGCTCGCGCATGCAATCAACGAACACGTCGTCAGGCGACGACGACTCACCCAGCCACACGCACTCCACGCGATTGCACGTGACGAGCAACACGGTCGGGGTGCCGTCGCGCGAGATCGCGAACTGCAGGCGTTCCGTTTCGACAGCATCGGGAATGAGGTGCATCAGCTGCGCCGCTCCCATGGAGCGGTGCGACACACTGGCAATGCGCAGGGCGGTCAGCAAAGTGCAAACCGTCTCAGGCGACCGCGCGCACGACGGCCGGCTCCACCACCGCCGTCGGCATGGTGCGACACGATGGATTGCGGCATCCCGGGCACTTCTCCCGGTAGCGCGTGTGATGCGCCTGGCCGCTCTGCATGTGCGTGAGCACGAGATCCGCCAGCGCATCGAGGAACATCGGCGAATCGTTGAGTGAGGGCGCGCGCTTGAAGCCCTCCAGCCCGAGCTCATGGGCCAGCTCGCCGTACTCGATGTCCACTTCCGACAGCGTCTCGATATGATCGCTCGTGAACGCGACCGGCACCACCAGGACGTTCATGCGCTTGTCCGATGCGAGGCGACGAATCATCGTCTCGGTGGACGGACCAAGCCAGCGCACCGGACCCACCTCGGACTGGTACGTGAGCATGTGCGGATTGCGTGCGCCCAGCACTTCCATCACACGCTCAACGGTCGCGCCCACTTCCTGTGGATACGCATCGCCGCGGTCAATGACGCTCAGCGGCAGTGAATGCGCACTGAACATGAGCAGTACCTCGTCGCGCTCACTCGGTGCATACTGCTTGAGGCCCTCGCGCACCTGCTGTGCCACCGAGCGCACAAAACCAGGATGCGTGGGCCAGCGATCGATCAGGCTCCACTGGAACTCGTCGCGCAGGTTATTGCGGTCGAGCGCGCGCCAGAGTTCGTTCAGGCTCGAGCCCGTGGTCGTGCACGAATACTGCGGATACATCGAGAGCGCGATGGCGCGTGTGATGCCGTCCGCCTTCATGGCGAGCACGGCGTCGTCGGAGAATGGTGCCACATAGCGAAACGACACGTAGAACTTGTGCGGCGCGGTTTCCGGCGACAGCACGTCGAGGCGTTCGATCAGCGCCTGTCCCTGCGTGTTCGACCAATGCAAAATCGGAGAGCCGCCACCAATCGCGTCGTACAGCGCGCGCACTTTCGGCGCACGACGCTTCGCGATGAACCGGCCCAGCACGTCCTGCATGGGAAGACGCAGCAGCTCGCGATCGGCGAACAAGTTGAGCAGGAACGGCTCGACGTCGTCGAGCGTCTTCGGCCCGCCCATGTTGAGCAACACGATGCCGGTACCGCCGGCGTGACGCGCCGTGCGATGCGAGGTCGGGTGTGAGGCAGTAGTCGAGAGCAAGTGCCGAGTTGGAGCGGGTTCAGGACCTTCGCGAAGCGCGAAGCGATCGTTGCTCTACAAACCTCACGGGAAGTCACGGGCGCATCTATTGGGAGCGCTACGGTATCGTCTCCGTACTTGTGCGTAGGACGGTTCTCGCCTGCGATGAGAGGTGAAGAAAAACCGAGGCTCCGTATTAATCCCGAGTACTCTTGACGGGATTCGACACGCCGTTGTAGACTCTGCCTTCCTGTTTGATAGCAGTTCTCATCTACCGCGCTCGCCGTGTTCAACTTCCGCTGGTCTTGCTCGACACGTTGGTCCTCGCTGGGCCACCTGATTATTGCGTCACTCATCCTTCTCTCGCTATCGACGACCGCATGGGAGGGCCTCGCGGCACAGTCGAACGGACAGTCGGGCTCTGTCTCGGGTGAGGTTCTCCTGGACGATGGCACCGGTGCCGCGGGCGCCATCATTTGGCTGGTCGGGACCTCGACGCACACGATGGCCGATTCCGTCGGCCGTTTCGCGCTCACGCAGGTCAGCGCCGGAATCCAGCAGCTCGAGGCGCGATCACCGCTCGGCGCCGTGACCCGAACGTCCGTGATCGTGTCCACCGGACGAGAGGTGGTGGTCCGCATCACGCTTGCACGGCTGACACAGCAACTGACTGGAATCACGGTCTTGGCCCGGGCGTCTGACGTCCTGGCCCGAGTGCCCGGAAGCTTCGGCGTGGTAACGAGCGAGCAACTGCGCGCGCTGCAGCCCTTCAGCGCCAATGAGGCGCTCCGCGCGATTCCGGGCGTGCACGTGCAGGAGGAGGAAGGGATGGGACTGCGCGCGAACATCGGCATTCGCGGCCTCGATCCCGACCGCAGCCGCAGCGTGCTCGTGCTCGAGGACGGTGTGCCCGTGTCTCTCGCGCCCTACGGCGAGCCGGAGCTCTACTACTCGCCCCCCATCGATCGCATGTCGCGCATTGAAGTCATCAAGGGCAGCGGTTCGATCATGTTTGGTCCGCAAACCATTGGCGGTGTGGTCAACTACGTCACCGCGGAGCTTCCGCTGTCGCCGTTCGCGCGCGCCACGGCACAGGGCGGTTCGGGTGGCACGCGATTGCTCAAGACAGAACTCGGCACGCGCGTGGGCAGCGTACGCGCGCAGCTCTCG
>JBBQNT010000287.1:0-4953 GCA_038330215.1 Gemmatimonadales bacterium | reverse complement strand
CGCCCAGGCGCTGGTCGCCGCGCGACGCACGGTGGATGAGCCGCGGGAAGCGCATTCGGTGCACGGCTACTTCATTCTGCCCGGCGACCTGGCCGCGCCCATCGTGTACTTCGTGGACCGATTGCGCGACGGTGCGAGCTTCGCGACACGTCGCGTCACCGCGATCCAGCACGGTCAGGCCATCTTCAATCTATCGGCCAGTTTCCACCGCACGGAGAGTGGCATGGCGCACCAGCCGGCCATGCCCGACGTGCCGTCGCCCGACGAGCTGACGTCGGAACTCACCCTGCTCCGGCAAATGGCCGACCGCATTCCGGAACGCTATCGCGCCACATGGACACAGGACCGCCCGATCGACTTCCGTCCGGTGGACGCGGTGGACCCGTTCGAGCCGGAAACGCGCGCGCCCTCGCGCCGCCTGTGGTTTCGCGCGCAGGGTCGCATGCCGGATGAACCGCTGTTGCACCAGGCGGTGCTCGCCTATGCGTCCGACTACAGCCTGCTCACCACCGCGCTGCTGCCGCACGGCGTGCCGTATCGCACGCCGGGATTGCAGCTCGCGTCGCTCGATCACTCGCTGTGGTTGCACCGCCCGTTTCGCGCCGACGAGTGGCTGCTGTACAGCATCGACAGCCCGGTGTCGTTCGGCGCGCGCGGCTTTGCCCGTGGCGCGATCTTCTCCGAGGACGGTGACTTGGTCGCGTCGGTCGCACAGGAAGGACTCATGCGACTGCGTCCGCCCGAAGATACCCCGCGTTGACACCAACGCTGCTGCTCGCCGGACTGGGCCATGCCCACCTGTTCGTGCTGGAGGCCATCGAACAGGGACGACTTCCTCCCTGTCGAGTGATTGTGTGTACCGCCGAACGCTTGCATGTGTACTCGGGCATGGTGCCCGGCTGGTTGGGCGGACGATACGCACTTGCTGAACTCTCCATCGATGTCGCAGCACGCTGCGCTGCAAGCGGTGTTGAGCTCGAACCGCATCATGTGGTGGCGATCGATGCCGACGCGAAACAGGTGCGCCTCGACGACGGCCGGCTCGTTGCGTTCGATGTCTGCTCTCTTGCCGTTGGGTCGGTGCCTGCCGGGCTCGACATACCCGGCTCGCGCGAACATGCGTGGCCGCTCAAGCCGCTTCAGAAAGTGGAGGCGATCGCGCGAGCGATCGACCTGCTTGCCACGCGCGGCAGCGGACAGGTGACCGTAGTTGGTGGCGGATTGGCCGGCATCGAGATGGCGCTTGCAGCGCGGGCGCGCCTGGATCGCGTCGGCGCGACTGCGCGCGTTTTTGGCATTCACATCGTGAGCCGCGAAGCGACGCTGTTCAGCGGACGTGGACGTCGCTTTGCGGCGAAGCTGGAGCGCGCCTGCGACCGGCAGCAGGTGCAAGTGCACACAGGTGCACTCGTGCAGCGCGTCACGCCAACACATGTACACCTCGCTGGTGATCGCGTGCTGCCAAGTGATGTGACGATCTGGGCAACCGGTCCGGCCGCGGCGACGTGGCTTTCGCAGGGCGGGCTCGCCGTCGAGGCGCGCGGCTTTGTGTTGGTGAACGATCACCTGCAAAGCGTGTCCGCGCCGCACGTGTTTGCGGCGGGAGATTGCGCCACGCTCGCGAGTGCGCCCGCCACCGACAAGGCGGGCGTCTACGCGGTGCGCATGGGTCCGCATCTGGCGCGCGCACTCGCACAGGCGTTGTCGAGCGAACGTGTGCGGGAGACGTACTCACCGCAGCGGCACTGGCTCACGCTCGTGAACACCGGCGATGGGCGTGCGATTGCAAGCTGGGGACCGCTGTCTGCCGAAGGTGCGTGGGCGATGCGACTGAAGGATCGCATCGACCGCGCGTTCATGGATCGTTTTTCGGCTTCCGCTCGTCGTCACCGCGACGACGCGTCGCAATGAAGATGGCGCCCTCGCGCGCGCGGGCACCGTACTTGACCGCGGCATCGGCGGAGTTGATGAACGCGATGAAGTGCACGTCGTTTGGCGAAACGAATGCATCGGGGCCGAGCACCTGTCCGTCAACGACCAGAGACAGGCAGCGATTGCTGCGCGTGTAGCGGAAGCAGCCCGTGGCGGCGTTGGGCGGACGGACACCCGGAATGGGGTTCCGGCGAATGAGATCACCGAGATTCGCGACGGCGTCCCGGTCTTCAGCAATCACATGCGGTTCGATGATGCGCCAGCCCTGCCGACGCGCGTCCTGCAGCTGGTAGGTGTTGAAGTTGGGTTTGACCGTGGACGCAACGACCCGCATCGTGGCCAGCGTGACGCCGATACGCGGTGCGACCAGATCGATGCCCACCGTGTCCGCGTCGGCCGGCAACTCGACGAGCGCCGAGCGCGAGGGCGCAAGTCCGACGGTGCGAACCAGAAACTGCACAAGCGACTGACGGCCCGCGTCGATTGCAAACTCGCCCGCGTCATTGCTGCGCACTTCGAACAGCGTCGCGCCAGTAGAGTCCATCATGGTCACGACGGCGCCGGAAACGGCCACCTTCGTGTCGGCATCAACGATACTGCCCACGATCACCTGCGCGTGCGCCGATCGTCCGGCGATCAGCATCAGCCCAAGCACGCCGCACAACAGCGACCGGGACACGACCTCCGCGCTTTTCCTCATGATGATACCCTCTCGAACACCTGCGTGAACCCGGCGTGACCGCCGAGGGTGCGCCGGCTAACCGGCACCTGCCGCCACCTGCTGCGATGCAACATCGGCGCTACCTTCCCCCACGTGACGCGATTCCGCGAACACAGGGGCGAGCAGCCCTGCCCGCGAGCGGCCATGCGGGTCCTGATTGGCCCGAATGTCGTTCACCATCTCGAGCGCCGTCTGTGTCACCGGCGGCAACTCCACTGACGAGTGCGTCAGCGGTGTGACTCGTTGCCCCCACTTCACCAGCAGCGAGCAGTACGTAAGCCCGCCGCCGAATGCCGGCATGAGCAATATGCTGCCGGGCTTGACCCGCGATTCCTCCAGCGCCTCCACCAGCGCCACCGGAACCGTTGCCGCGCTCATGTTCCCGTACTTGTGCACCGTGACGATCACACGATCCATGGGAATGCCGGCATACTTCGCCACTGATTCAATGATTCGCAGATTCGCCTGGTGCGGCACCACAAGATCCACCTGCTCGGCAGTGACGCCGCACTGTTCCAGAACGCGCTTGGACGCGTCAGACATCGCGTGCACTGCCCGCTTGAAAATCACCTGGCCATCAAAGTCCCAGAGCGTGTCGCCGAAGGTGACGTCGTGCAGCGCATACGTGCAGCCCATGCCACGAACGCGCAGTGTTTGTCGCGCCTCGGCGACGCAGCCAAGCACACTGCCCAGCACGCCCTCCTCCTTGTCGGACGCCTGCAGCACCACGGCCGCCGCGCCGTCGCCGAACAGCACCGCGACGCCCCGGTTCGTCCAATCCATATACCGACTGATGAGTTCTACACCAATGACGACCGCATTGCGCACGACCCCGGTGCGAATCATTGCCGTGGCGGTGGTCAGACCGTAGCAGAAGCTGGTGCAGGCGGTGTTGAGATCGATGCTGGCGGCACGCGTTGCACCGAGCGCCACCTGTACGCCACTGGCGCTGTTGGGTACCAGTTCGTCGTTGGAAACGCCGCCGTAGATGATGAGGTCGACATCCTTCGCATCGAGTCGTGCGCAGGCCAGCGCGCGCGCGGCCGCGACGGTGGAGAGCTCGATTGCACCCACGTGGGAGATGCGGCGTTCCTTCATGCCGGTGCGGGAGACGATCCACTCGTCCGACGTGTCGAGGAAGGTGGACAGGTCCTCGTTGGAGAGCACGGCTGGCGGCATGCACTTGCCCCAGCCCGTAATCGCGGCGTACGTCATGGCGGTGGCCTGAGGAGAGGAGGGATCTGAAACATGGACAACTGCCAGTTCGGGCGCAAACCACCTCAGCCGGACGCCCGGCGTGTGGGCATGGCGACCCAGTAGTCGAAGTCGAGCACGACTGTGTGATCACAAACGCGAGCGCGAAGTGCACGCGGCATCTACCGACGCTCCGCTCGCAACTCGAGCTTCAGGATGACAAACTCTGCCGGCTTGAGCGGGGCGAAGCCGAGCTGGACGTGGAAGACACCACGCTGGACATCGCTGGCGGTTGTGGTGGACGCGTCGCAGCGCACGAAGAATGCGTCGTCAGGCTTGGCGCCTTGAAAGGCTCCCGCGCGGAACAGCGCGAGCAGGAAGTTCTCGATACTGCCGCGCACGCGCGTCCACAGCGGTTCGTCGTTGGGCTCGAAGATCACCCACTCGAGGCCGCGGCGCAGGCTTTCCTCGATGTGCAGGTAGAGGCGCCGTACGCTGACGTATTTAAACTCGCTGCCAAGCGTGTCCGCACCCTTAAGCGTGCGCGCGCCCCACAGCGCGTAGGTTGGTCCCCGCATTTCCCGCAGACAGTTGACGGCGAGCGGGTTGAGGGTCGACTGCTCGCGGTCGGTGAGCGTGACGTCGAGACCGATCACGCCGTGCAGCGACGCGCTGGAGCCGGCGGGCGCCTTCCAGACGCCGCGCTGCGCGTCCGTGCGGGCGAAGATGCCGGCAATGGCGCCACTGGGGCCGCGCGTCTGTGCACGCCTCGCGCGCGGTGTGCCCTGTTGCAACACGCGGGGGAAGTACAGCGCGGCGTTGGCACTGGATGTCCCGATGACACCAACGCCCGTGGCCGCATCCGCCGCGCCGCGCCACGATGACGGCGGGTCGAGCAACAGCATGGCTCGGCGACGCTCGCAGTATGCCGCCGCGGCACTCACCAATGCGTTGTCAATGTCGACCGGCACCGGCTGCCCGAGGTATGGCGGCAGGCAGAGCAGGCTGAAAAGTTCGGTCTGCTCGAGCGCGTACAAGCCGCGCTGTCCAGCCTCGCCCTCTGGCGGCAGGAAGTCGTCGAGCAAGAGCGGCGCCGTTGGGTTGGA
>JBBQNT010000286.1:0-4963 GCA_038330215.1 Gemmatimonadales bacterium | reverse complement strand
CGACATCTACGACATTCCGATCGCCCGCATCGCCGAACAGTTCCTCGCGCGCATCAGCACGCTCGGGTTGGACGAGGCGGCGGACTATCTCGAGATGGCCGCTCGGCTGCTGCGCATCAAGGCGCAGATGCTGCTGCCGCGCGCCGAGGGCGAAGAGACGTGGGAAGATCCACGTGCCGAGCTCGTTCGTCGACTGCTCGAGTATCAGCAGATGCGTGAAGTGGTGGACCTGCTGGAGCGCCGCGGCGAAGAGCGTCGCAACCGCTTTGCGCGCTCCTGGGTGCCGCAGGTGGACGTGGCGCCGCCGGTCGCGCCGCTGGTGCTCTCGCTCGCCGACCTGCTGGCGGCGGTGGACCGCGTCATGCGCGTGAGCAAGGTGCCCACCATGCACGAGGTTATTTCGCGCATGCTCGATGTGCAGGGCGCCATGTCTACGATCCGGCGCGTGATCGCGCTGCGGCGACATGCGACCTGGCGCGAGATGATTGGACGCGAGGCTGAACCGTGGCAGATTCTGTCGGTGCTGCTCGCCTTGCTGGAAATGGCCAAGCTGGGAGAGGTGCGCGTGGCCCAACCAACCCCGTTTGCCATGGTGGAGATCGAACGTCGTGACGTCGTTAGCGAAGCTGCTTGAGGCGGCGCTCTTTGCGAGCCCGCGTCCCATTCCCGTCGAAGCGCTGGCCACCCTCGATCGCGAGGCATCGCCAGCCGCGCTTTCGTCCGCGCTCGACGAACTGCGCGAGCACTATGACGTGGACGGCCACGGCGTCGAACTGATCGAGCAGGGCGGCGGCTGGCAGATCCTCACACGGCCGGAGTACACGGAAGCCATCGAGCGTGCGCACGTATCGGTGCGTCCGCAGCGACTGTCGTCGCCGTCGCTGGAGACGCTGGCGATCATCGCGTATCGCCAACCCATCGGGCGTGCGGAAATCGAGGAGATTCGCGGCGTGGCGGTGGGCAGCGTGCTCAAGTCGCTGCACGAGCGACAGCTCATTGACGTCGTGGGCCGAAGTGAGGGCATCGGTCGTCCGTTGCTCTATGGCACCACGCCGCTCTTTCTGGAGCAGTTCGGGCTGCGGCATCTCGAGGAACTGCCGCGAGCGGACGAGCTGGCGATCGCGCTGCGCGGCGCGGGCGGGCTGGTGGGCACGCCGGTCGAGCCGCCGGCACCGATGCTGCCGTTGCACGAGGATGGCGAGCAGGCGCAGGCCAAAAGGCCGGCGGCCGACGAGCCGGCGGCCGACGAGCCGGTGGCCGACGAGCCGGTGGCCGACGAGCCGGTGGCAGAACCGCAGGCGCCAGCGCATGCGGAGGGCGATGATTCCGAACGCCTCGGCGAGTCCGAGCACACGGAACCCGAATCGCCCCCAGCCGAATCGCCCGATAGGGAGATCAGCGAGGGCGACGACCCATACCGAACTGAGGCGCTCGGCGCCAACGCGCAATGAGCGCGCGTAAGGGCAGCGGCGGCGGACCGCGGCGCAAGGCAGGACCGCGGGCTGGCAGCGGAGGACCCGGCGCCCCGCGCGTGCCCAACGATCGACCGGCCGATCCGCGCAAGCAGAGCGCTCGGCCCGGCCCGTCGCGCTCCGGCGCGAGTCGCCCGCCCAAGCCTCGGCCTGACGAGCAGGCGGCGGAGGCCCCGCGTCCGAGCCGACCGAAGGGGCCTCGTCGCGAAGAGCCGGCATCGAGTCAGCCCGGCAAGTCACGCCCGTCTGGCGCCCGCCCATCCGGCGCCCGCCCATCCGGCGCACGCCCGTCAGGCTCGCGCCGCGGCAGCCCCGCTCGCGACCCTTTCACGACCCCCGTCAGTGCGGAGTCCGAGGGGCCGATGCGCGTGCAGCGCGCCCTCGCGCGGGCTGGCATTGCGTCGCGGCGTGAAGCCGACCGTCTGGTGGCCGCCGGCCGGGTCACGATCAACGGCGCGGTGGCCCAGACAGGGCAGGTGTGTGATCCGGCGCGTGACACCATCGCCATCGACGGCGAGAAGGTAGCCGTGGCTGTTCGCAGCACCACCTGGATCGTGCTGCACAAGCCGTCCGGTGTGATGACAACCCGCGCCGACCCGCAAGGCCGGCCCACAGTCTTTGACCTCGTCGAGGCCGTGCCCGGCCTCGTCTACGTGGGACGCCTCGACTTCCTCACGGAGGGGCTGCTGCTGCTCACTACCGACGGCACCGCCGCCCACGCGCTCACGCACCCCAGCCGAGAGGTGGAACGCACGTACGTCGCGATCGTGCGCGGCGACGCGGCCGGAGCCGCACGCATTGCGCGCGGCGGCGTGGAACTCGAGGACGGTCCGGTTCATCCCGTCGACGTGCGGGCGGAACCGCTCGGCGAGCGTCGCTGGACTTTCGAGATCACCTTGGTGGACGGACGCACTCGCGAGGTCCGCCGGTTGTGTGAATCGCTCGGCCTGACCGTGGAGCGGCTCGTGCGCACGCGATACGGTCCGGTGGAATTGGGCGAACTGCCGCCGGGTGAGAGTCGCCCGCTCACGTCCAGTGAACGCTCGATCATCGAGGCGTTGAGCGGCAGTCGCTGATCGCCCTCTACCTGGCGTTGCCCGTGGAATGAACGCGGACGTGTTGCTCCGGGTATCTTCACCGTCATCAGCGACGGCAGCGTCGGCTGTGGCGGAGCGCTACGCCCGCCGGCTTCCCCTCGCCAATTTCCTGTCCTCGAAGCGGAGTAGTGCACGTTGAGTGTTCCTCCAGTTCCGGTCACGTTGCCCTCGTTGGGCGATTCGCCCTCTCATGCCAGCGGCTTCGGCGGCGCCGCATCAGGCGTCGGCGAGATTGCGCGCAGTGCGGATGTGCAGATGGTCCAGTCCGTCCTGCATGAGGTCGCGCGCCGAATTGTTGGGCAGGATTACCTGGTGGAGCGCTTGTTGATTTCGCTGCTCACCGGTGGGCATGTGCTGCTCGAAGGCGTGCCCGGACTCGCGAAGACGCTCACCGTGCGCACGCTCGCGGAAACGGTTCACACCACCTTTCAGCGCATCCAGTTCACGCCCGACCTGCTGCCCGCCGACGTGATCGGCACGCAGATCTTCGATCAGGGCACGGGAGAGTTCCGCGTCAAACACGGGCCGATCTTCGCGAACATCATTCTCGCCGACGAAATCAATCGTGCACCGGCGAAGGTGCAGGCGGCGCTGCTCGAGGCGATGCAGGAAAAGCAGGTGACGATCGGTGGCACGACGTATCCGTTGTCGGAGCCGTTTCTCGTGCTGGCCACGCAGAATCCGATCGAGCAGGAGGGCACGTACCCGCTGCCCGAAGCGCAGGTGGATCGCTTCATGTTCAAGCTGCGTGTGGGATACCCGACGCGCGCGGAAGAAAAGGAAATCCTTCGTCGCATGGCGGGCGGCGAGTCGATAAAGGTATCGGCCGTGGCGCAGCCGGATCAGTTGCTCGACGCGCGCCGCCGCATCGCCGACATGTACATGGATGACCGGCTCGTCGATTACATCGTCGAGCTCGTGCACGCGACGCGCTATCCCAAGGACGTCGGACTGGCCGACCTCGTGCCGCTCGTCGAGTTCGGCGCCTCGCCACGTGCCACCATCGCGCTTGGCCAGGCATCGCGCGCGCACGCATTCCTGCGCGGCCGCAGCTTTGTCACGCCCGATGACGTCAAGGCGATCGCGCCCGATGTGCTGCGTCATCGTGTGCTCACCACATTCGAGGCCGACGCAGAGGGCGTCACCTCCGACGCGATCGTCACGCGCATTCTGGGGCGCGTCGAGACGCCGTGAGCGAGTCGTTCGCGGTCCCGTCGGACGTGCTGCGCCAGGTCCGGCGCCTCGAGTTGCGCACGCGCCGGCTCGTGGATTCGCAGTTTGCCGGCGACTACCGATCGCTGTTCAAGGGGCAGGGCATGGAGTTCGCCGAGGTGCGCGAATATCAGCCCGGTGACGAAGTGCGCACCATCGACTGGAATGTCTCGGCGCGCATGGGACGTCCGTTCGTGAAGCGCTACGTCGAAGAGCGTGAACTCACGGTGATGCTTGCGCTCGATGTGTCGGGGTCGTCGCAGTTCGGCACCGGCGCGCGATTCAAGAGCGAACTCACGACCGAGCTGGCGGCGGTACTCGCGCTTTCTGCGGTGCGCAACAATGATCGTGTCGGACTGCTGTGCTTTTCCGATCGCGTCGAACACGCGGTGCCACCGCGCAAGGGACGCCGGCACGCGCTGCGTCTGTTGCGCGACCTGTTGTCGATCACCACGGTGGGAAAGCGCACCGAGTTCGGTCTCGCGCTCGAACGCCTGGGACGCCTGTTGCCGCATCGCTCGGTGGTGTTCATCTGCTCGGACTTTGTCGGCGACAATCTCGAACGGCCGCTCTCGCGCCTTGCGCAGCGCCACGACGTGATCGCACTCACCATGGAAGATCCGGCGGAACTCGTGCTGCCGGATGTGGGGGTCGCGCGACTGGTCGATCCGGAGAGCGGCGAAGTGGTGGATGTGGACACGAGCGATCCCGCCGTTCGCGCATGGTTTGCCGATCACATCGCGGGCGAGCAGGCCACGCGTCAGAAGTTGTTCGCACGGCTTGGCATCGACGAAGTGTTGGTGCGTACCGACACCGGCTACGTGGAACCGCTGCTCGAGTTTTTTCGTGCACGCGCGCGTCGGGCGCACGGCGCGGTGCGCACCGCGGCGCGTCCCATTGGTGCGGGTGCGGGCAAGACAACGGATACGACAGCCGGCACGACGGCAGGAGCGGCCGCATGACGCGCGCACGACTCGGCTGCGCCCCGCTGGGCGCGCCGCTGGGCGCGCCGCTGGGCGCGCTGCTGGTGTGCGTCATGCTTGCCGCTGTGCCATCGAACGCAGCGCACGCGCAGCCGTCCGCCGCCGCGCGGGCCAGCGTGCAGGCGGGAATCGTAGTCCGGCCGGACACCGTGACGGTGGGCGATCCGTTCAGCATTGTGGTCCGCGTGCGCATGCCGTC